>JAJQJM010000028.1 GCA_021323475.1 Vampirovibrio sp. | reverse complement strand
CGCCTTCCAACGGCATCGACCTGTGGGAATCGTTCCAGAAGCAGAAAGTCGACATGAGCAAAACCCGCTTCAGCGTATTGTCCCTGGGCGATACCGCCTACCCGCAATTCTGCAAATGCGGCAAAGACTTTGATGAATTCATGGAATCTCAGGGCGCCCAGCGCTTGCATCCTCGTGTGGATTGCGACCTGGATTACGAAGCCAACTTCGATAAATGGCTGTCTGGCATTCAGCAAGCCATCAAGTAAGCCAGTTTTCTCTCAACAAAAAAATCCCTCGATACTGTATCGAGGGATTTTTTTATTGGATTGTCCTCGTTTTAGGTTGTGTGGGATCCCTTTTGGATCACCCAACTGCACACCTTGAGTTTGTGCCGGTTGCGTCGTTCTTTGTGGTGCTCTGACAAAGTTATGCGAGTTTTCAGGTTGCGTGGTGCCCCTATCGGCATACCGAAATATTGACTGCCTTCAAACGGGACATCCCGTTCAAAATAGCCGATGGCGATCAAGCAGACAAAAACCGAGGAGCCGGGTACAAATAGACTTCTCGGTTTTTTTAATAGTTTCAGGGTGTTGGCTAAAGCTCAGAATCTGAAACAGAATTACAAATAGTGTTGCATGCTATGAGTTGATTAGAGTTCAAGCTCAAGTTTTGCCAAAAATTAACGATAATAGAATTAGATTCACTGTATCCATAAAGCTATTAAATATGCCCTCTCGGAAATCTCTAAAACCTTGTCAAGGCTTTACTTTAGCAGAGCTATTGATTGCTCTGACTATTCTGGGCGTTATTGCCACCTTTACCATTCCCAAAATTCTGACAGTCCAACAAAACGCGAAATACAATGCAATTGCTAAGGAGACTGCCGCCATGATATCGGGGGCACTGATCGCTTATAAAGCCTCTAATACCCTGAGCGACAGCACGACAGCGGGAGCATTGACCCCTTATATGAATTATGTCAAGGTCGATAGCACGAGCGCCTTCGATTATGAGTACGGTTCTTCCACCGGTGATTGCGGAAGCGGGACGGATGTATGCCTGAAGCTGCATAACGGGGCCATTCTGAATTACGCCCCAACCAGTAAGTTTAATGGTACTAATACCACCAATGCCGTCTATTTTTATCTCGATCCCGACGGTACCTCCGACAATACGACTAACGGACCAGGGAAATCCGTCCTCCTTTGGTTATATGCCGATGAAAGGATTACCAGCTATTCCTATGCCTTAACCAACACAACCACTTATTTTGCCGGCTCCAACCATGTTTACGGCGCAACGGCCGGTGCAGATCCACCTTGGTTTAGCTGGTAGTCAAACTTGGCTTGAAAAAAAGTTCGGGATGTCCCGTTTGAAGGCAGTCTATATTTCGGTATGCCGATATGGGCACCACAAAGAACGACGCAACCGGCACAAACTTAAGGTCTGTAGATGGGTGATCCAAAAGGGATCCCACACGACCTAAAACGAGGACAATCCGATTTTTATAGTTGGCGCCGGTTCATCAAAAGAATTGGCGCACTCTTGCTGAACCGGCAGAAAATTTAAGAAATGCTATTTCTTTTTAGCGGTTTCAGCTTTCGGCACTTCTTTGTCCGCTTCCTTATCGACAGGCGCTTCATCGGTAGATTGTTTGTCCTGGGCAGGCCGTTGTTCTTCAGTTTCAGCCTGCTGGGCCGCCAATTGGGCGGACATGTGCTCCTGGCTTTTCTTCAGGTGTTCGGACAGGTTTTTCAAAAATTCTTCTACACTCTTTTGCACACGGTCAATGAACTGGATAATGCGATTCACCAGCCGCTCCAGTAAGCCAAGCGGCTTTTTCGGTTGCTGCGGCGCGGCTTCTGGTTTGTTCTCCTCTTCTGTTTCTCTTCCGAATTGAACCTTATCAGCCTTTGGGGAAGCCACCGGCTTTTTAGCGGCCAATCGATTCGGGTGCTGTGGCTGTGCCACTTGTGAGGACGTTAAACCGGAAATCATAGTCTTCTTCCAACCTCCTGGGTCATACAAAATAATCTTCTGCGCTAATACAAAATGCTGGGCTTGACGCCTTTAGAGACCACTTAATGCGAAACTCACTATCTAAAAACCAGTCCATATAAAATTGTGCTAGCCTTGAGCGGCATAATTTTTTCTGCTACGTTTGCTACAAACTGCACATCTGTATTCCCATCCCCTAAACATGGCTAATCCAAACCGATGACCACCTCCCGCAAAGTCTATATGGAAACCCTGGGCTGCCAGATGAACTTCAACGATTCTGAGGTCATGCTGGGCCTGCTGAAGAAGGAGGGTTTCGAGCCGGTTGATAACAAGCACGAAGCCGACCTGCTGATTGTAAACACATGCCAGATCCGAGGCTCTGCGGAAGACAAGGCGTTCAGCTACCTGGGCACCTGGGGGAAACTGAAGGCCAAGAAGCCTCATGTCAAAATCGCCATGGCCGGCTGTGTGTCCCAGCAGAACAAGGACGCCATCTTCAAACGGGCGCCCTATGTGGACATCGTATTCGGCACCCAGAACATTCATGAGCTGCCGGAACTGGTCCGCAAGGCATTCGACGGGGAGCGGCAAGTACTGGCCGTGGATCGCCAAAAACCTCGCAGCACTTACGACTACCTGAGCGACATTGCCCCGGTTCGGGAGAGCGATATATCCGCCTGGGTTACCATTATTGAAGGCTGTGATTACTTTTGCACCTATTGCGTGGTGCCTTACACCCGTGGCCGGCAGATTAGCCGGGCTCCGGAATCGATTATCCGGGAAGTGTTGCAGCTTGCCGCCAATGGTTTCAAGGAAATCACCCTGCTGGGGCAGACGGTGGACTCTTACGGCAAGGACTTCGAGGACCGGCAATACGGTCTGGCGGAGTTGCTGTATGAACTGAGCGAAATCTCCGGCATTGAGCGCATCCGGTTTATGACCAGCCACCCGCTGGATCTCACGGATCGCATTATTGACGCCGTGGCCGAGCTGCCCAAGGTGATGGAATATATTCATATTCCTATGCAGGCGGGCGATGACGAGATTCTGGAGCGCATGAAGCGAGGTTATACTTCTCAGCAGTATTACGATTTGGTGCGCAAGATTTACGACAAGGTTCCTAATGCCGCCGTCACCGGCGATTTCATCGTGGGTTTCCCCGGCGAAACGGACGAACAGTTCCGACGCTCCGTGGAATCGGTTGCCATTGCGGATATTCATGCCGCCAACACCGCCGCATATTCCCCACGTAAGCAGACCCCCGCCGCCATCTGGGAAGAACGCGGGCAGGAAATTTCGGATGAAGTGAAACAGGAGCGCTTACAGATTCTCAATGAGGCGATTCACCGGCAATCGTTACGGAAAAACCTGGAATACGCAGGTAAAACCGTGGAAGTGCTGGTGGAAGGCAAGAGCAAACGTAACCCAGAGCGGTTAACCGGGCGCACCCGCACAAATAAGGTGGTCAATTTCAATGCGCCTTACAGCGAAGATGAATTGGTCGGCAAGCTGATTCAGGTGGAAATTACCGAGCCGCTGCCGTTTTCGCTGATTGGCAATATGGTGGTTCCGGCTGAAGCAATGCCTGTGCTGCAGTAACCATGACTGTCCGCGCGTTTTTAGGATTAGGTAGCAATTTGGGGGACCGGGTTTCGCAGATTCACCGGGCCATCACCCTTTTGGGCAGCCATCCGGCAATCGCGCTGGTGGATACAGCCTCTCTGTATGAAACGGAACCTGTTTCCATCGTGCCGTCATCAACCGATGACGGGCTTCCCATAGAGCCCCAATGGTTCGTGAATACCGCAGTCGCCATTGATACGGAATTGACCGCTGAAGGCTTGCTGGAAGCCTGTCTGGCCATTGAAAAGCAGCTGGGCCGGGATCGCTCCGCCAGTCCGCCCAAAGCCCAAGGTTACAGCTCACGGACGTTGGATATCGATCTCCTGTTCTATGACAGCCAAATGATTCGACTGCCGTCGTTAACCATTCCACACCCACATTTGCATGAGCGCGCCTTCGTACTGATGCCGTTACTGGAGCTGATTCCCGACTGGAAGCACCCCGCCTTGGGCAAAACCATTCGGGAACTGTGCGACGCCCTGCCAAAGGCCGAAGCGATCAAGCTGCTGGGCTCACACCATCCCCAGCGTTAAGCGGCGTTTCAGTCTTATTTAAAGACGGAGTAAATTTCCAGGGCTTTTTCCGGTCCATCCCTGAAAATAGTAGAGAGGATGGCCTGGATCTCGTCCAGGTCCAGCGGATGCCGGTGTTCTTTACAGTAAGTCTCATAGTTGCCCACCAGCAGAACCGGGACATGCAGCTTGCGGGCAATGCCGGCCTTGTCGTCATCCGTCAGCGAATACAGCTTGTTGAAGGCCACATGCAGCACCGTTTGCTCATCATACCAACGACGGCCCGTCTTGGACTTATACAAGCCCTTGAGTTTCGCCCAATCCATTTCCCGGAAAAACGAGCGCCCTTTCATCCGCACCACTTCATCACAGAAAGACGCCAACAGCAGGGCGAACAAAATCTGGCTTTCTTCACTGAGTAATTCCATAGTACGAACCAGTTCACTCAGGTGGATATCCTGATCGTACCAGCGATGCACGCTGGATTTACTCTTCTGCGCTTGCTCGGAATGGCTACTCATCAATTCGCTTCTTCAAGACTATTTAATGATTCAGGCTGACCTATCTCAAGCCAGCAAAAAACATCTTAATTATATCAAATTTATATAAATATACAAGTCTCTAGCATGGTTATTCCCCAAGCTGGGCATTTTTAATCGGCTTAACCAGCCAGCTCGATAATTGTTTTTCCGTCCCCGCCCTGGGTTGCCTGGGCCGGATAAAAGCGCTTCACATACTCGGAATTGGCCAGATACTGCCGGATTTCCTTTTTCAGAATTCCGGTCCCCATCCCGTGAATAATCGCCACCGCCTGATAACCGGACATCAGGGCCTCATCCAGGAATTTTTCCACGTTCAGCATGGCTTCATCGGTTCGCAAGCCACGCACATCGCAACTCAGCGAAGGATCCAACGGTTCATCAATGATGGAAGCCCCTTCGCTGGCCCTTCTGGAACGCTCCAGTAACTTGGCCTTGGGCGGCTTGGAGGATTTGGATTTGGCCGCATATGGCTTTTGCAAATCGGATACCGGCACCGTAACCCGCAGAATGCCAGATTGCAAAACCACTTCATTGGAATCCGGCTGTAATGCCACAATGTCGCCTGTAATTTCCAGTTGACGACTGAATACCGTATCGCCCACCTTCACATCGGCAAGGCTCAGGCGGGTTGCTTCGCCAATGTTATCGCGGGTTTCGCTGAAAACCTGATCCGCCTTGCGGCCCATGTTCTTCAACTTGCCAGAGACCCGGTCCAGATTTTTGACTTCGCCTTGCTGAAGTTCCTTGCGCAAGGTTTTCACCTGGTTTTCCAGGTCATGAATACGGCTTTTCAGGCTAATCTGGAACTGCTTCAACGCCTGACGCTTTTCCGTCTCCAGCTTTTGCCGCTCGAACTCTACTTTCTCATAGGCCGCCTGTGCTTCCATGCGGAAAGAGCGGGCGCTTTGCAGCTCTTCGGCCAATTGACGGTTCCGGGTTTCCAGCTCTTGCAGCAATTCGGCTGCATCCCGCACCGGCGCGCTTAAGGCAGCCTTGGCTTTATCGATGACGCTCTGCTTCAGGCCCAGTTTTTGGGCGATGGTAATGGCGTTACTGGCGCCCGGCACGCCAATCATCAGGCGGTAGGTCGGGCTCAGGGTTTCCGCGTCAAATTCCACACTGGCGTTCATAAACCCATGATGCTGGTGGGCATCCAGCTTAAGTTCCCCCAGGTGAGTGGTGACGATGGTTACGGCGCCCTTGTTATACAGCTCATCCAACACGGCTTTCGCCAACGCGGAACCTTCCGCCGGATCGGTTCCCGCCGCGATCTCGTCAATTAGCACCAGGCCGGCACTTAAGTCAGTTTCATCCGCTAGAAACGACTTCAACCGCTCCATATGCGCGGAAAACGTGGACAAACTCTGGGCAATGCTTTGTTGATCGCCAATATCCACCAATACCGGGTTAAAGCAGGCCATGCGAGAGCTTTCTTCCACCGGCAAGTGCAAACCGGCCCGCAACATGCAGGCAAACAAGCCGATGGTTTTCAGCAACACGGTTTTACCGCCGGTGTTCGGGCCGGTGACAACTAAGGTTCGGATTCCATCCAGCCCGATGCGGATATCGTTTGCCACAACATTCACGGGCTGCGGCTTTTTGCGGTTATTCAGCACCAGCAACGGGTGACGCGCCTGCTTCACATCAATGGCCTGAGCCTCTGCAATCAACGCCACCGAGTTCCCGTTCAACACCCGGCTGAACCGCGCCGCCGCCAACCGTCGATCCAGATGGCCCAGGGCGTCAATCAACGCTTGCAGAGGTGCCCAATGCTGCTGAAGATAAATCGACAGCTCCCGCAGAATGCGCTCGATTTCCTTCTGCATATCGGCCTGTAAGCCTTGCAGCGCGTTGTTAATATCCACTAAAACTTGCGGTTCCACGTAAATGGTGGAGCCTGATGACGAAGCCCCGTGAATCACGCCGGGCAACTTGCTTTTGTATTCCACCTTCACCGGGAACACGGCCCGGCCCTCGCGTTCCGTCATGGTGGTGCTTTGCAACGCCGAGGCATAGTCCGGGTTGTGCAGAAAATTCTGGATCTTCTGCTGCATGTTTTGCCGTTGATGACGAATTTTTTGCCGCAGGCTGAACAATTCGGGGCTGGCCGTATCCTTCAGGCCGGTTTCCGCGTCCACATAGTTGGAGAGATGCTCTCTCACCTCATCGGGAATGACGGATTCATTGAGCAGGTCATCCAGAATGGACAGTTGGGGCTCGCTGCGCAATCCCCGCGCGAAATGCCGGATGAGCCGACCGCCCAAATCCACCACCCGCATTACGTGGCGCACATCGTTCAGGTTTAGAAAGCCTTCTTTCGCCAAACGGCGCACTACGGGCAAAATATCCGGCAGGCCGGTTTCGCTAGTCACATCCCCATAACGGATTAACAGAGTCTTTAAGGCATCCACTTCCGCCTGATGGAGCTGGATAGCGTTGCCGTCCTCCAGAAACGGCTGCTCCTGCCAGGCGCGCACGCCATAGGGCGTCAAGCACTCGTTCAACAGGTGCTCAAACAGCAGGGGCCATTCCAATAATTCAAGAGAGTCCAGCATATCCCTTGATTGTCTCAATCACGGCCTCGGGCCGCAAGTCTTTCATGCATTTAAAGTCATATTGGCAGGGTTTATCCAGGTTGCAAGGGCGGCAGGCAACAGGTTCCCTCACAATGGCGGCGTTCATCGGCCCCCACTTGCGCTCATCCATCGGGCCAAATAATGCCACCATCGGCACCCCAGCGGCGGATGCCATGTGCAAGGTGCCGGAATCCACCCCCACCACCAGATCCATGCGTTTCAAGAAGGCCATGCTCTCCAACAGAGAGAGTTGTCCGCAGTGAATATGGAACCGCGCCCGCTGCTCCTCGCTCAGCGTTTGGGAGAATTCCTGGTAGAGTGGTTTATCGGAAGCCGCCCCCAGGCAATGCACGTGCCGATGCGGATTTTCCAGCAGCCAGACGGCCAGTTGTTGGGCATGGGCCTGAGGCCATTGCTTGGCCTGATTGGAACTGGTCAGGTGCAACACCACGTGCTGAAGCGGCCCTTCAGCCGCTTGTGCCACAAGACCCAGCAGTTGCTCCGCCTTGTGCGTTTCCGTGGGAGACCACCAGCTTTCCAAGTGACGATCCTGAACCGGAATCTGGGCGGCTTTCAACACGTCCAGAAAACAATCCACCTCATGCACGCCGCTACGGTACGGTACGCCCTGGGTCAGCAGGAAGCCCCGCCCTTCGGTATTGAAGCCGATTCGCTCCGGAATCCCCGCCAAAAAAGCCAAACCCGCTGAGGAAAAGGATCGCTTCAGCACAAAGGCCGTATCATAGCGGCGGCTCCGCAAACGTTGAACATAAGACCAGTAGGATTGCTTGTGGGCCTTGCCATCGGGGTTCTCGTACCGGTGCTTGCGGGTGGTGTCAAACATCAGCAACTCGTCAATATACGGGCAATCCCGCAGCACCTCGCCGGAGTTGGGAGCAGCCAGCATATCAATCACCGCATCCGGGTAAGCCGCCCGCAAATTGCGCAAAAACGGCACCGTTAACAGCGTATCCCCGATAAACCGGTAACGCATCACCAGAATCCGACGCCTGGGCTTTAACAACCGGGTCGGATTATCGGGTGTGGGCATGCTTCCCGGCCTTCACGTAACCCGGCATCTGGGTTAAAAACTCGTCGTAGAACCAGCGGCCATCCAGCGCTGGCTGCATCTGCAGCGTATACACATACGGCTGAACCGCATTGGATATCCACCCCCTGACTTTGGGCAAATCCTTGTCCGTCGTCACCAGAATCGGGCGCTCCGCCTGATATTCCTGATACAGATCCAGAACATCCAGCATATCCGCCTGGTTATAGACATGATGATCGGCGAACGCGAAATGCTTGACCAGTCTTAACCCTTGGGACACCAGCGTGTCCTCAAACGATTGCGGCTGGGCGATTGCCGAAAAGGCAATCACCGGATAATCCTGAAACTGGCTGAACGGGGCAAAATGCTTGCTGACTGTGCGGAAATCCGCCATCGGGCGCAAGCCAACGGTTTGAAACTCCACCGGCAGCACCTGGGTTTGCGCCTTGGCTTTGCCATACGCCTTGGCCCAGCCCTCCACGGTTTCCATAGAGGCTTTGGAAATTTGCTTGGTCAGGAAAATCAGGTCCGCCCGTCGAATCTCCGACAAGGGTTCCCGCAAAGGCCCTGCCGGCAGCATATGCCCATTGCCCACCAGCTTGGAGCCGTCTATCAACAGAATGTTAATGGCCCTACCCAACCGCCGATACTGGAACCCATCGTCCAGTATCACGTAATCCGGCCGATAGTCCCGCACCGCGCGCTTCAGGGTACTAAGCCGATCCCGGCCTACAATGACAATCGCCTCCGGCAGTTGCTCCTGCATCATGTAGGCTTCGTCCCCGTGACTCGGGTTCAATGCCCGCCCGTAGTCAATCGGGTCTGCGGCCCCATACCCCCGAGACAGGATAACCACGGTTTTACCGGCCTTGATCATCCCTCTGGCAATTTCCAGCACGATGGGTGTTTTACCCGTACCGCCCGTGGTCAGGTTGCCCACGCTGATTACCGGAATATCCGCCTGATAGACCTTTAGCCAGTTCATTTGATAGGCCAGCAACCGCAGGGACACGCCCAGCCGATACCCCCATTCCAGCGGCAATAAGGGCCACAACCAGAGAGGAAGCATTTTTCCCGGCTGATAATGCTGACCGGCAATCCAGGTTTTAAAACTCATACGGGCCGCCTGAAATTGAGCATGTCCATTACAATGGTGCTATGCGCACTCATTATCGTTTATTATCGGAAACAAAACAACAGTACCGCCAAATGTTCCGTCACCTTCAAAGTGAGCTGGAATCACGACTGACAGCGCTACACTCTCAATACCAGTGCGAACAATGCACGCCGGAGACACTTTCCGGGCTGGAGCAATGGCTACAGCCTCTGCATTCGGGTTGCGGCTACACAAATTGGCAAAGGGCCGCCTTGAATCTGGTTGAGAACGAGATTGCCGCCGATATCGTCAATCGTTTAAACGCCATTGAGGCCTACAAAAATACCTTTAACTGCCATATGTGCGGCATGTGCTGCCGCATGGCCAGCGCCGATGCTCCGTATGACGAATTACAAACCCGAGCCAAGGCCGGTGATGAGTTTGCCCGGCAGTTCACCAGCATTTTCCTGCCTTACGCTTCGCGAGAAGCCGCCATTAAGGTTGCGCCCGATGTAGTGAAAGCCGTCCTGACGGAAGCGGGCGAAAAGGAAAACGACGGAGAACGCGTTTACTTCTACCATTGCCCCTATCTGGGCGAAGATAACCGTTGCAGCGTATACGGCACTGACAAACGCCCTTCCATTTGCCAAAGCTACCCGGAGACGCCTCTATCGTTCGTATACGAAAAGTGCGCCTGGAAGCCCTGGAAGGACGAAACCCATCAGGATACGCTGGCCATTCACGCCATGCTGGCCTTGTGCAACCAGTATGCCGATACTCTTAGGGCTTCGCTGCTGGCCCCTGAGCCTGCTGAGATTGCTGAGCCTGATTCATCAGTTTGTTCAACTGGTCCGGCGTCATTTGTTGGGCAGGAGCCGCTTTTTTAGCCTGCTGTTTGGGCTTTTGGCTAACCAATGTACCGGATAGGGAAGCAATCTCCCGGTTCAGATCGGCCATGTCACTCAACTGAGCCTCGTAGAGCAGGCCTTTAAACATCGGCTCCGGCAACTTTGAGGCAATGAGCGAAATTTGCTGACCCAGGGCTTGATCGGTGGCGGCAATGGATTCCAGCATGTGGTTAAACACCTTGGTATGGGCCGAAGCACCTTGCAAGGACGGGATTTGTTGGGAAACACCCTCAAAAATGTGCAAATGGGTTTCCGCCACTTTGGAAACATCGTAATGCAGTCCGCTGAACCGCCCAGGAACAATGATGGCCTGCAAGCGCTGATAACCCGCCAATTCAGACTGGTACAGGCGGCCCACAAACGGTTGAAAAGCCTGAAGGGCTTTGATGCCATTCAAATTAAAGTCTACCTGACCGGCAGCGCCCGGCAATTCCGCCAGACCACGCAGGTAGTCTCGGGTATTCACCTTGATTTGCCGGGCCTGATACAGCAATTGCACCATGTAATCATGCTCGTCATCACTCAAATACCAGAATTCCGGCGGTTTTTGGCCGACAATCTGCAATTGGGTCAACAAATCACGGTAGGCGGTACCGGCCTCTTCACTGAGCGGATCCGCCTTGTAGGCCCGCTGATAATAATCCACCGCCAAGGCATCCCGGCCTTCTTCTTTAGCGATGTGGCCCAACTGGCACAGCATCTCCGGATCGTTCGGGTTCAGCGCCAGCGCGTTTTCAAGCATGATACGTGCGGATTCGTTATTGCCGTTATAGAACTGGGCTTTGCCTTTCAGGTAAGCGGCCTTACCGTTCAGCGGATTTTCCGCCAGCACGTCATTCGCCAGTTGCAACGCTTCCGCCGGCTTGTTGAACTTTAGCAGCAACTGCGCCAATTGCAGGGATAAACGGTGCCGGTCCGTGGTTGCGGTCATGTTGGCAACACCCCGACGCAAACTGCCAAGGGCTTGCGCTTTCAGGTTCTCCGCCTGTTTGGCGGCCCTGGCACCTGGCTTGGCAGCCAGTTGCTCGGCACGACGCAGATAGGTCTGCGCTAATAAATCATAGGCATCAGGCGCATGGGAATTAAGTGCGATGGCATGGTGCAGGGTTTGAATCGCCGCGTTGTACTGACGGGTACGCATCTGGTACTGGCCTAGTAGGCTGGCCGCCGTCGCGTTTCCACCAGACAAGTTAGCGATATTGCCCTGATGCGCATAGATTGCCTTCCAGTCGGAGGACTGCAATGCCATGCGGAAGCGATACAATTCGGCATCGGTATAGCCGGGCCTTAAGGCCAGCGCGTTAATAAATGCCTGCACCGCCTCTTCCTGGCGGTTCTGCTTGAGCAAGCCTTTCCCGATGGTCAGCCAGCCTTGCGCATTGCGCTTGTGACGGGCCAGTATGCCCGCCCCCGTAGCAACCGTTAGTTTCCCTTGGGCGTCTTCCAACCAGGGTTTGGTCAGACCGAACCGACTGTCTTGCAAACTTTGAATGGCCGAGCGATACGCAGTACCCGCGGCGGCATATTGTCCTTGCTCCATCAGCTTATCGCCCAGGCTTTCGGTATTGCGGAAATCCTGAGGAGCAATGGCGACTGCCCGCTTCAAGTACCCAATTGCCGTGGCCCCGGTGCTGATTTCACCCAGATGGCGATAGGCGGGCGCGAATTGCGGTGCTTTGGCAATCACGTGTTTCAGCAGTTCCGTGGCATTCTCGGTGCCTGAGCCACTAATCGCCAGCATGAAATCACGATTTACCGAATCTGAAAGGGTTTTAGCTGGAATATAATCTGATAACCAGGCTGTCACCACGGAGCGGAACTGAGTATCTCGCTCTATCGAATGCTGGAAAGCCTGTCTTGCCAGGCCGTACATCTCGATACCGGCCAGACGCTCGCCCAGACTGTAGAATTCCACCGGGCGGTGCGCCTTGGTAAACGCCTTTTCAAACGCTTGCCTGGCGGATTCATACTGCCCCTTGGACAGCAGCTCCACGCCATGCGTAAACAAACCGTCCACGGTATCCAGAGACATCGAAGCGGGAGGCAACTGCACCCGGAAGTGCTTAATGGCCTTGCGAGACAGAGCCTGGATGTCCACCTGATCGATATCCACCTTGGGGATATCCACCGCTAGTACACCGGACTGCTGCCCTACCATCAGGGTGCTTTGCGCCGGAGAGGCCGCCTTCAGCACGTCTATTTTTATTTTGCCCATCAGGCCAACCACTTGTTGGGTCAGCTGGCCCAGGTCATTCACATCCGTCAAGGCGCTGTCGGCCATTTTAATGTGGGTGGCATCCGCCATCGGTTCAGGATTGGTGGCATCCAGCGGAACCCATTCGCCCTTGTTATGGCTACCGATATAAACTTCGTTCCACATGTGGTACACAAAGCGGCCTAGCGAGCTGTTTCCATTTGGAATATACACCAGCCCTATCGCCACACGGGACGGAATACCCAGCGCCCGCGTGAGAGCGGCCAGCAGTACGGCATGCTCGGTACAATCGCCTTGGCGGTTCAGCAAGGTTTCCTTCGCCGAGGCAAAGCCCATGGATAAATCTTTATACGCAATATTTTTGTACACCCATTGCTGCAACAGGCGGGCCGCATAGTATGCCCGCTGTTCCTTGCCGGCAGCCTGTATGGCGATACGATCAATCTCCGGATCGCTGGACTGCACAAAAGCGCTGCTTTGCAGGTAGCGAGCATCCTGAGAAATGGGGTATCCCAGCGATGCATCCGATGGCTCCCGCTGAGTGACTTTTAAATACAATGCCTCCGGGGCGGCGCTTTGCAGACCGGATAAGCTGGCATCCATAATTTCCTGGCCAAACCCTTCCGGGATCGCCCGGCTCCAGTCGATAGACTGCCCGGTGATGGGCGAGATGCGGTAAATGGCCTGCGTGGTAATGCGCGGTTGCGGAATCTTGTTGCTCAGCACAGCCGAAGTGGCAATTAAATCCAGACTTTCCCGGTCGGCCTGCTGAACCTGCCGACGGGAGGCATAGACCATTTCCATGCCCTCCGCCCCAACCGACTGGGCTTTATATAGTTTGCCCTGGGCATCCCGCCATTCCCGAACCTTGTTCTGGCGATGGCCGGGGTTTTCCACCTGAAAGGTATGAAACGTCCGGGGCTCCCCGGTGCCCAATGCCAATTTCTCCGAGCCCAGCCGCGTCACTTCAGCATCCACGATCTCCGGGGAAACGCCCAGATTCAGCGTTTGATACCGGAAACGGGTGCCTGGCGCATCGTGATAATGCTGTTGATAAATCTTTTGAATGGCCTCGCCACCCGGAAACAAGAACGTCTCCGCAGAAATCGGCACCTGGACATTGGAAACGGCATTCTCCCGCACCAGCCGCAAATCCAGTTGATCGTCCGACATCTGGCCCTGGGCTTCCAGAACGGGCTGCTGCCCCAATGAATAGCGATAACTGAAGCTGACCGGGCGACCGTTTGCCGCATCTTCCACGAAGCGGCTGACGGTTTTCATCTCGAAAGGGTTACCCTGACGGACGAAGTGATTGATGTTTCTGACTTCAGTGACTCTGCCACCCTGGGCGTCCGGGTTCGGATAGTTCTGAATGCTGACCTTGCCGATGGTTTTGCCGTTGGTCTTCAGCATGTACCAGTCGGTACCCGCCCAAACCGATAGCGGAGCCCCCACAGTCACCAGGACCGTTACGGAAAGGCTTACCCAATATGTAAAAGCATGCTGTCTCATCAAGCTCGATTTACCGCGTTGCGTTGCCAACAGGTTTGGATCCGATTCTGGCTGTCGCCAATCTTACTCAGCATAAATCAGCGGCCCCGTTTCGTTATCGTGAAGATGGAGGAGTTTCCCTAACCCTCCGGCTTATCTTCCATTCAATTCATTCAACACATCAGAAGAGTCTTTGACAGAAGTATATCACCCTGCTATCATGCAGGCTTCCCAACTCACCGCAAACTTCCCAATTGACCCGGTTTTGTTGATTCATCGCCATTTTGTCCGTTGCCGGGAAATCATCACCGTTTACCATACGCGCCAGTTGCCGAGGGGCAATCGCGCCTGATAACCATTTTGTACCATTAAACTCAGGAATGTTGCTTATGTTGGACGCTTTTCGCCCTTCCGCTTTCAATCGGTCTCAAGCCGTTTCCAAACCTTCCTCGCCACCGCTGCCTCAACAAGCGCGACAGCCATTGCAACGCTCCTCACTGTCCGGTTTGAGCAGCGACACCTTACAATTTGGCGGCCCTTCGGAAGAAGCGCCCACATCCGATGAGTTGCTGGAGAACACTGCAAATCGAACCGAACTGATATGTTTTTACCAGGACAGCTTTGCAAATCCCGAGACCAGGGAACGACTGCGCGATTACTTTCAGAAAAATGCCACTGATGTTTCCCAACAACCAAAACCCTACCTGAACGCCTTACAACAATTGGCCGAGCATGAGGGCCATATAAAGCCGGATGGTGTTATTGCCCGCTACGAGCAATATTTACAACAGTCCTTAGCCATAGAAAACTCCGAGGCGGAACGCGCCAGGGTAAACATGGAGAAGGCGCGTCAGTTCCATCAAATGCGATCCCAGCGGCGCCGGAACTCCAAACCTATCTGGAAGGGCGAAAGCGCTAATAATGATAACCCTTTTCAAGGGTAGCCACCAGGCAATTGCCAGCTCTACGAGTAGTTCCAAGACGCTGACTGCCCCAACCTCCGGCATATCCTAATTCGAATTGCCAGTTTGGCGACCATACCGCGCCAACACCTGACAATACCGTCAGCCAACCCTGTCAGCAGCCGAGGGGGATTGCCTAAACGGCAACGAGCAAGGGTTGCGGCAGCGCTTCTACCGCTTCCAGTACCTCATCCAGAATTGCCTGCACGTCCTTCAGCGTATTGACGGCGGTTAAGCGGCCACGGTACTGGCTGGCTCCCTGGAAGCCTTTCACGTAATCCGTCAGGTGACGTCGCATTTCCTTCACCCCGGTTACTTCACCGCGGTAGTCCGCCAATAAACGGGCATGTTCATATGCTGTCTCCAGGCGTTTCTTCACGGAAGCATCCGGGGTACGCTCGCCGGTCTTTAACGCCCGGTCAATATCGGCAATCAACCAGGGCTGGCCTAACGTGCCCCGGCCAATCATAACGCCATCCACGCCATAGGTGTTTATTACATGCAAGGCGTCATCCTGGGTGTAAATGTCTCCGTTGGCAATCACCGGAATCTGCACAGTCTGCTTCAGCTCGCCGAAGGCATCCCACAAGCAGCCCGGCTTGTAGCCCTGGGCACGGGTGCGGGCATGCAGGGTCACCATACTGGCGCCCGCATCCTGGCACATCAGCGCGAATTCCTTGTAGTTCATGCTCTGGCTGTCCCACCCCAGACGAAACTTGACGGTAACCGGCGTGGGCGTCCCGTCTTGCTCCAGCGCTTTTACCAGGGAGGAAATCAGCTTGTAGGCCAAGTCCGGCTCTTTCATCAGCGCGCAGCCTTCAAAGTTGCCGGTAATTTTTTTGACCGGGCAGCCCATGTTTAAATCGATGGTATCCGGGTTTTTATCCCGAATAATGGTGCGGGCGGCTTCCAGCAGCACTTCTTCCCGATGGGCCGCCAACTGGTAGGCTATGGGTTGATCGGTGATGGTTTTATCCAGAATCGGCGCGTCAAAGCGCTTGGAATACACCAGCCCGTTAGAGCTGATCATTTCGGTGCAAATTAGGGAATCCGGCGCCCAGCGGCGCACCAGCCCCCGAAACACCACATCCGTCACACCGGCCATGGGGGCCAGCATCACTCGGCTGTTTACGGATACATTCCCAATTTGCAACGGCTGAGAAGACTGATTATTGGAAGGCATATTCATATGGGTGAGCGGGCAAACTTCCGGCTTTCATTACGTCAGTAACTTATATATCATATCTAAAAACCGGAGCCGACCCAAAATGAACCATACGCAAGAAACCAGCCTCACCACCGAAACGTTGCCGGAAGCGCTCACCCCGGACATGGAAGACCGCTACCTGAAGGCCGCCATCAACGCGGCCCATCTGGCCGGCAAGGTTCAAATGACCGCGTTCGGCAAAAACCATAAAATCATTACCAAGGGCACCAGCATTGATTTGGTTACGGCGGTGGACAGGGAATGCGACGAGCTGATTGTTTCCACCTTGCGCAAGAACCATGCAACCGACCAGTTTTTAACGGAAGAAAGCTTTATTGAAGGCACTCCTGCCGATTTGTCCAACACCTGGGTCATCGATCCGCTGGACGGCACGACGAATTACGCGCATAGCTTTCCCCATTTCGCGGTATCCATCGCTTACTTTCGGGCCGGACTTCCCATTGTGGGCGTGGTTTACGATCCCTTCAAAAAAGAGCTGTTCTATGCCATCCGCAACCGGGGCGCGTTCCTGAACGATGAGCCGATTTTTGTCAGCAAGAACCGGGTCCACAGCCTGGATTTCGCGTTGCTGGCCACTGGATTTCCTTACGACATTGCCTCATCCGGCGTTAATAACATTAAACACTTCGAGCGGATTGCTCCCCGCTGTCATGGAGTTCGCCGTCCGGGCGCCGCCGCGCTGGATATGGCATACGTGGCTTGCAGTCGCCTGGACGGGTTCTGGGAGCTGAAACTCTCCATTTGGGACATTGCCGCAGGCGCTTTGCTGGTTCAGGAAGCCGGCGGTAACGTAACGAATTTGCAAGGCGGTTCTATTCCCTACGCCGATCGCCGTATCAACCTGATTGGCTCCAACGGTAATGCCCTGCACCAGGAAATTCAGGATCTGCTGGCGCTCGATTTATAGACTGGGCATATCGTTTTTTGAAAGGGCCATGTAAAAACCTGCTTGGTTCACCGCCCCGGCAATTGGGATTGCGATGCGGTTGCAGTATAATGGCCCCATATAGATAATGGGAGATCCATCAGCATGGCAAATACCGTTGTTATTGTCGGACGCTTAGGCCAAGATCCCGAAATCAAGTATTTTGAAAGCGGCACCGTCAAAGCCCGCTTCTCCGTAGCGGTTGATCGCGGTTTTTCCAAGGAAAACAAGGTAACCGACTGGTTTACCATTGAAGTATGGGGCCGTAAGGCGGAGTTTGTCGGCGAATGGATTAAAAAAGGCGCCCTGGTCAGCGTGACCGGGCAACTGGAAATGAGCCGCTACACCGATCAGGCCGGCAATCAGAAGGAATGGCCCTTCATTCGCGCCACCGATGTTGGATTTGTCGGCAGCAAGCGGGACAATGTGGCCCCTAGCGAAGTCGGCGCCTTTTAATTTCCTCGTGTCATAAGCACATTTTCAGCTTCAGAGCATTTGTTTTTTATTGTAATGCCAGGCGCTCCCCGTCTCGTTCCAAGGGAGCTAAAGGAGCCATATGCAAATTCCTGGTTTAAGCGTTGGTATTGTGGCGGATGATTTGACGGGCGCCTGCGATACGGCCCTGCAATTCTTCAGCAGCCACTCAAAAACCCATATTCTGCTGGACATACAGCGCATTGCCCAGTCTGAGCCCAGCCAGGCGCAAGCCCAGGACAATCAGGTGTGGTCGCTCAACACAGCCACACGCCACACCGAGCCCAATGAGGCCCAGGCCATCGTTCGCCAGGCGGTTTCCCTATGCCGGGATCGTTTGGGTGTGGAGAACTTTTACAAAAAAATCGATTCCACCCTGCGGGGCAATATTGCCCAGGAATGTTTGGGCATGCTGGAAGAGATGAAAGCCCAATGCGCCGTCATTGCGCCTGCTTATCCGCAACAGGGACGCAGAACCGTGGGCGGTTATCAACTGGTTCGGGGGATTCCGGTCGAAAAAACCGTCGTTGCCCGCGATCCGTTATGTCCGGTGCGTCAATCCCACATTCCTACCTTGTTAGCCCATCAAAGTAACCCGGAACTGGTCGGTTATATACCGCTTTCCCAGGTGCTACATGGCGCTGGCCCCATTCTGGTCCGGCTTTCCGAACTGGTTAAGGAAGGCAAAAAGCTGGTCGTGATTGATGCTACCAGCACCGAAGATTTGGAACAAATTGCCCTGGCAATAGAAAAGGCCCAGAAAAACGCCAAGGTGCTGGCCTGTGGCTCAGCCGGGCTGGCCCAAGCACTGGCCGAGCTTTGGGCCGTGGAGCCGGAAGATAACACGGTTGTTCCTTTCCGCAAGCCGTCACTGTCTTTGCCGCCGTCTCCCATTCTCATCGTCAGCGGCAGCACGACAGACACCACCCGTCAGCAAATATTGAGGCTGATTGAGAATTACGCGTATTACGGGGAAAGCTCCCGGCTGGAAATTTTCGACCTGCCGCCGGAGCAAATCCTGGGCCTGAGCCCGGTGGAAGACACCATTGGCAGAATTGTGGAAGCGCTGGGCGAACGGAACACGGTGGTATTGTCCACCGCGCTGAAAGAAGAGTCCTTTTTGCGCACCTTGACGATGGCCCAGGAGAACAATATTCCGGAAACGCAAGCCAGCCGCAAAGCGCAGGAAGTACTGGCTCGCATCACCGCAGAGGTGTCCCGGCAGCGTTCGGTGAAGCTGGTGTTAACCGGCGGCGAAACCACCTGCGAAGTCTGCTCCCGACTGGACGTTCAGGAATTGGAAATTATCGCGGAAGCCGACGAATCCATCCCCCTAACCCGCGATAACCACGGCCGCTGGATTGTCACCAAGTCCGGCGGATTCGGGACAGCGCTATCTTTAGCGAACGTAGTCAAGTTCATCAAGCAACGAGAATCGTTATCCATCCATGCATAATCCAGTGCAAAAGCCAGCATCTGAGCCACTTCAAGCAAAATCGACCTTTTGCCTGACCATTGGCGACCCAACCGGCATTGGGCCTGAGATTACGGCGAAATTCCTACAGCAAGCAACCCTGCAAACCAGCCACCATTCACTCATTATCTTCGGTGACATTCCCAACCTGATACAAACTGCGGAACAACTGGGGTTAGAACTGCCGGAAGGGCCGCAGTTCCGGTATGAAAATCTGCAAACCCTAGGCAGCCCTTTAAAAGCCCCCGGCCAAATTGCCTATGAAAGCATTGAAGCAGCCGTTGCGGAAATCCACCAGCGTAAGGCCCAGGCGTTAATTACAGGCCCCATCTCCAAGGAACACTTGCAGGCCAGCGGCATTCCCTTTTCAGGTCACACGGAAATCCTGCAGCAACTGGCTCGCAGCTATTACCAGCATCCCTACCAATCGGACATGCTGTTTTTATACCGACAGTTCCGCATGTTGCTGCTCACCCGGCATGTGCCGTTGCGCAAGGTATCGGAAACGCTGTCCATCAAAGGGGTGGCTCGCTCGCTGGACAATCTGGCCAGCTTCTTCCGCAACCAATGCGGAATCAATAGCCCTCGCCTGTGCATACTCGGCGTCAACCCGCATGCCGGCGAACTGGAAGGGGAAGAGGAAGAACGGATCTTAAAACCCGCCCTCAAGCTCATCTCCGAAAAATACGGCTTTGGGATTGAGCCCCCGGTGGCCGCCGATGCCGCTTTCCGGCACTTTCACGTTGATCGGTTGCCTTACGACGCCTATGTGGCCGCCTATCATGACCAGGGCCTCATCCCCTTCAAAATGGTGGCCGGGTTGAACGCCGTCAATGTAACCATTGGGCTTCCGTTCCTGCGCACCTCCGTCAGTCATGGCACCGCGCCGGATATCGCGGGACAGGGCATTGCCGATCCCGGCAGCCTGATTGAGGCGTACCAGACGGCCGTGCGATTAAGCCGACCGCTTGAAACATCGCTAGCACCAGAGCATTTGGACGCGCTCGTACCTTAATCCCTCAGAACAGAGGAGGTTTAGGGTGCTTACTCCTGAGTGGGCTTATGGAGCAACAAACCCTGCTCGTCCTGCTTGAGTTGACCACCCAATCCAGGGCTTTGCCCAGATGCTATGTCGGTTTCTGCGGAAAGAAGCTTGTAATACGGCTGATGAAGCTCTAAAAGATAGGCGTTAACCGCCAATGGGCCATCCGCCACGAACAAATCCCGCATCCGATCCATCTCTTGCGCATTGGGCTCCAGATCAAACGCTTCGCAATTGGCCATATACTCAACAATGGCGTCGGTGAACGCCAGCAGCGACATGGCGGTGCCTTCCTGTACCTCATCGGGCAGCACAAAAAAGGTGTTCACAATCTGGTGGAGATTGGGATCCTGATCATAACTCCGGCGCTTTTTACCGGCCTGGTGCATGGCCATAATTTTTTCCTTGCCCAGGGATTTCAGACTACTCAATACTTCGCCGGCATTAAATTCCTTGTTGGTCTTGCCGGTCAAAGCATCCGCCACATGGCGTCTCACTTCAGGAGGAATCGCTTCCAACAAATCCACTAACCTGGACAATTCACCCCGGTTATCGTGCCATCGACGACCTTGCTCAGCAGCGCCTTCCGTCACGGCAGGCTCCTTCCCTATCGCTGTTATTTCATCATTATAGGGCAGATTCAAACTTCGCCGCGAGAGATTTGATTCAGCAATTGCGTAACCCGAGCGCCCCGTTCCAGCGAGTTATCAAGACGCACATCAATTTCAGGCGTGTAGCGCAAACGAATCCGCTGACCAATGGCGGAACGAATTTTCGGCGTATTTTCTTTCAATACGTCCATAATTTCGTTCTGCAAGGTTTCTTCGCCCATGATGCTCACAAACACCTTGGCATGCCGCATATCACCGCTCACCTCAACATCGGTTACGGAAATGAGCTGGTTCACCAGCTTGGGGTCCTTGACTTCATGAGTCAGAATGTCGCTGAACTCGCGGATAATGGCTTTCCGAACCCGGTCAGCGCGGCTAAAATCGTTTCTGTTGGCCATGGAGTGTTCCTCCGGTGGTTATTACTGTCGTATGAAAGGAACTTGAGACTTTACCCGGCCCGGTTGGTTCCCAAATTCCGACTCATGATTCGGTTTACTAGAGAGATGTGCGTTCCAGGGCTTTAACGGTATACACCTCAATGATGTCGCCTTCCTGAAGGTCATGGAAACGCTCGAAGGAAATACCGCATTCATAACCGGAAGCCACTTCTTTGACATCATCTTTGAAGCGCTTCAGGTTGTTAAGCTGACCGGAGAATATTTCTTTGCCATTTCGCAACACAACCGCTTTGGAATTGCGGAGCATTTTGCCACTGGTAACCATACAACCGGCGATAATCCCGGTTTTGCCCACTTTGAAAATCTGGCGGACCTCGGCGGTACCGGCTTGAACCTCTTCGGTTTCCGGCGCCAACTGGCCAAGCACCCATTTTTCAATGTCTTCGGTAATATGATAAATCACGTCGTACCGCTTGATGGCAACGCCTTCCTGATCGGCCAGGCGCTGGGCATTGGCATCGGCCTTGCTGTTGAATCCGATAATCAGGGCATTCGCCGTAGAGGCCAACATCACGTCCGCTTCCGAAATATCACCGGTCGCGCTGTGAACAATGTTGATTTTGATCTCATCGCTGGTCATACGCTGCAGAACATCAACCACCGCTTCCAAGGAGCCTTGGGTATCGGCTTTTACCAGCAGGTTGAACTGGTTTTCCTTAACGGCGTTGTCGCTTTCAATCTCGGACTTACCGCTGAAACCGGCAGCAACCGCACGACTCACGCCGATACGCTGATCACGCTCTTTTTGTTTTTCAGCAGCCAGTTGTTGCTTAAATAACTTGTCGTTCCGCACCACCCGGAAGCTGTCTCCGGCATTCGGAACACCGTCCAGGCCCAGGATTTCCACCGGCGTTGCAGGACCGGCCGTCTGAATCCGCGCACCATGATCATCAATCAAGGCACGAACCCGACCACCAACGGAGCCGATAAGAACGTTATCGCCCACCTTCATGGTTCCGTTTTGCACTAGGGCAGTCGCAACCGGCCCCATCCGCTTGTCGAGCTGGGCTTCAATAATCACGCCTTCAGCAGGAACCGTGGAATCCGCCTTCAGCTCCAGCAATTCCGATACCAGCAAAATGGAATCCAGAATGTCATCCAGACCCAGCTTTTGCAGGGCGCTGACTTCCACTGTCAGGGTGTCGCCACCCCATTTTTCAGCGGACAAGCCGTAATCGGCCAACTGAACCAGCACTCGGTCCGGATCGGCGTCTTCTTTATCAATCTTGTTCACGGCTACGATAATCGGAATCTTGGCAGCCTTGGCGTGGTTAATGGCTTCAATGGTCTGCGGCATCACGCCGTCATCCGCCGCCACCACCAGAATGGCGATATCCGTCGCCTGCGCGCCACGCATCCGCATGGACGTAAACGCTTCGTGGCCCGGAGTATCCAGGAACACAATGCGGTTACCGTCTTTCTCTACGGTATAGGCGCCGATGCTTTGGGTAATGCCGCCGGCTTCCGTATCCACGACCTTATGGCGGGACTCACGAATGGAGTCCAGCAATGTGGTCTTCCCGTGATCAACGTGCCCCATAATGGAGACAACCGGTGAGCGCCCCTGCAAGTTGCTGAACAGCGCCTCATCCAATTTCTTGCGGCCTTCGGTATCCAGGTGGGAATATTCGCCTTCATGCTTGACGGATTCCGTTTCCTGAACCTCAAAGCCGAGTTCTTTAGCCACGCCCTTGGCAAAATCCACATCCAGAGTCTGGTTGACGGTGACCATCATCCCTTTCATGAAGAGATGCTTGATGATTTCCGTTTCCCGCATTCTGAGTTTTTCAGCCAAATCGCGCACCACGATTGGCTCATCAATAACCGCAATCTTGGGCAAGGCTTGCTGGGCGGCCAATTCTTCTTCACGACGCTGACGGGCTTGCATTCTTTCTTGAGCGGCCCGCTGCTGAGGAGACATAGAACGCTGCGATGAATGCTGAGGGCGTTGCGGCGCGCCCGGACGCTGGGGCATACCAGGACGCTGCGGCATACCAGGACGAGGCGGCATACCCGTTCCGCCTTGAGGAAAACCACCGGGCCGTTGACCCGCTGGAGCGCCAAATCCGGGGCGACTACCTTGCTGAGGCGGATTGCCCGCGAAAGGTTGCGGACGAGGCTGCCCAGACTGAGCAGGAGCTTGCGGACGCGGAGGCATTGGCCTGCCGGGCTCACGGGTTGCAGGCGAGGAAGGCTCCATACGTTTTACATGGGGCTCCGCAGAAGGAGTGCTTCTAGCAGCCGGAGGAGCAACCGATGGTCCCTGCGGCTTTTCTGCAGGCTTAGCTGCGGGAGCCGGCACTTCGGGTGCGACTTCCGGCTTACGAGCTTCTTTTGAAGCTTCTTGAGGTTTTACAGCTGGTTCTGTGGGCTTGGTGGCTGGCGCAGCAGGCGCCTTGGCAGGTGCCTCTACGGTCATCGTCGAACCTTTACCATTCTTCAACAAGGCAATTACCTTGTCGGCAACATCTTGTTCCACTGTGCTGGAGTGGCTTTTAACATTCACTCCAAATTGTTTTGCGAGTACGTCAATCACCTCGGCATTGCTGACGCCCAGGACCTTTGAAATCTCGTGCACTCTTACTTTTGGCGCCGTCACTGTGAGGTTATTCCTTTCAATCGGTCGTTCAGATTTTCAACTATATCATCCGGGATCGCTCTTTTCAACGTTCGTTGAAACTTCTTCGCTTTGATAGCCTCGGCCAGACAGGCCACTGTCAGGCAAACATAGGCAGACCGCCCTTGCAGGGGCGGTCTGTTATCAATAGAAAACCGGTTATCACGACTGTAAGTCAAACGAAGCATGCCGTTTCGGGGATGCAAAGCCCGACAAGTGATACATTGTCGATTTCGTTCGTCCGTCAAGCCCGGCCTCCAGTCATAGGCAATTAAGCTTCGTCTTCTTCAGCCGGAAATGCATCCGACTCACTGGCTTCAACCGCTTCGTCAGCAGCTTCGGCATAGCCAGGCTCAGAAGCAACGGCTACGTTTGCATCGGCAGCCAATGCTTCCTCGGCGGCAATATCACCGGCAGTCACCAGGGCAGGTTCAGCATCGGCATCCTCAGCTTGAGACACTTCAGCGTCTTCCAGAGGCGCTTCCGGCACATAGTCAGCGGGAGGTGCGGCCATTTGCTCGTAGTACGCCATGCCACCGTCCTGCTCCACCTGGCTGATGCTCTTGATATCCAGTTTGAAGCCGGTCAGCTTGGCCGCCAGACGGACGTTTTGTCCTTCCCGGCCAATTGCCAGCGAAAGTTGCTCATCCGGCACTATCACCAGCGCACGCGCCTGACGCGGATCGTGCATAATCAGCACCCGGATGATTTTGGCGGGCGCCAACGCGTTGATAATGAACTCCACCGGGTTTTCCGACCAGCGAATGATATCGATCTTCTCGTTTTTCAGCTCGTTCACAATGGCCTGAATACGGCTGCCACGGGTACCAATGCAGGCTCCTTGCGCGTCGACATCCGGGTCATGGGAAACCACGGCCACCTTGGTCCGGTAACCGGCCTCACGAGCGATGCTCTTGATTTCAACCAAGCCGTCCTCGATTTCCGGCACTTCCAGTTCGAAGACTTCCTTCACCATGGCCGGGTGGGCTTGGGACACGATAATTTGCGGCACACGGCCGGAATCTTTCAAATCCAGCACATACACCCGCAGCTTGTTGCCAACCCGGTAGTATTCGGACGGCAATTGCTCTTTCGGTGGCAAAATGGCTTCGGATTTGCCGATGTTCACAATCACGTTGCGGCCTTCGATACGCTGAACAATGGCCGTGGTAACGGAACCGCGTTTTTCCTCGAATTCCTTCTGAACCAGTTTTTTCTCAGCTTCGCGAATCCGTTGCGTAATGACCTGTTTGGCGGACTGGGCGGCAATTCGACCGAATTCATCGGGCGTAACCTCAATTTCCAATACATCGCCCAATTCCACATCCGGCTTAATTTTGCGAGCTTCTTTCAACACAATTTCAGGCTCAATGGGAATCTCTTCGCCGTTCTCATCCAGCTCAATGTCAGCGGGATCGGTCAACTCATTGACTACTTTTTTCAGTTCAAAAATACCGATCTCACCGGATTTTTCATTCAGCCGACATTCGTAACCGGTCAAATTTTCCAGTTTGGCGTAACGCTTGTAGGCGGCCAGCATGGCTTCTTTCAAGGAGGAGATCACGACATCTCTGGGAATGCCCCGTTCCCGCTCCAACTGTTCCGCGTGTTCCATCAATGCGGGTCCGACTTTAATCATGATTCTGTAACGCCTCCTGTGTCGTTCGGATTGAATAAAATCATCATCTTATAAATCTGGTTTTCAAGATAGACCTATTGGCTGATATCCTGCAATTCATCGTCTTCAGGGAAATGAATAACCGGGTTCAGGCACACCATCTGGGATTCCTCCAGGGTAACCTCAAGTGTTTCCGGCCCCTGTTGACTTTTCAGCACAACCGCATGCCGGTCCGGGAAATAGGCCTGCAGAATCCCCTCCGGCAGCTTAACAGCCGACTTGGGCGCGGTTGCTTTGCCGGCCTTCTTTTTGCCTTTCCCGACAGGCTGACGCTCCTCGATACGAACCGGCCTGCCGACAAAGAATTCAAATTCCCGCGGGCGACGCAACGGACGAAACACGCCCGGTGAACTAATTTCCAAGCTATAAGGCAAATCCTTCAAGGCTGGCAGCTCATCCATCACCGGATCCAGCTCCCGGCTGATTGTTTCACAATCGCTGATAGAAATAGTGCCGTCCTTTTGCTCGACATAAATCCGCAAATACCAGTAACCGGCCTCTTTTTCCAGAGCCACATCCAGCAAAAAGAAGCGCGGATCCAGTTTCTGGTCCACCACCGCGAAAACAGCCGCCTCAATCTCCTGCACCTGTTCCGGCGTCAATTGGATCGGTTTGACCGGCACACGCTTCATATCGGGATACTCCTGAAATTTAAATTCTTCTCTATTAAGAAAAGAAGTGGGCCCTGAAATTTGACCCACTTCCGACAATCATCAAGAAGTGTTGACGATTTTATCACAAACAAAATTCTGGCAAACCAGCCTGCGCCGTTACATCCCATATCCGGCCACGAAAACCCGCTAGCTGTACAGCAGGTTCTCCAGCGCATGCAGCTGATCCAGGGTGCCCACGCCAACCAGCACGTCATGGGCGTTCAACACCAAATCCGGCTCGGCGGTCATTTGGGATTTATCGCCCGCACCCACGACGGCAATCACATTCACGCCGGTTCGTTGACGGATTTCCGCATCACGCAGGCTTTTTCCAACCAGGGAACACTCTTCCTGAATCTCAATCCATTCGATCTTGGTTCCCTCCAGCAGGCTAAACCTGCCAAACACCGGATGCTCACCGCTGACGGGTTCCTGAAACAGGGAATTTTCAGATTCCCGAACCATATTAATCAGCCGATCCGTTTCCAGCATCGGGTAATCGAGATGTCGCATGATATGAAAAATAAAGCTGACACTGGTTTCAAACTCTTCATAAATAACGCTGTCCACACCGATTTTATACAGGCGGTCCACATCGACCCGGTACCGGGAACGCACCATGCAATGCAGTTTCGGATTCAGTTGCTTGGCCTGGGGAACGGTGGCCTCCGCCGTGCGAATGTCCGGAAACGTAATTGCCAGGATGCCCGCTTCCTGAATTCCCGCCTCTTCCAGTATTTCCGGGCGGGAAACATCCCCGTAAACACAATGAATCCCCTTGCCCTTCAACTTGCGAACCGTCTTCAGGTTCATTTCAATCACGCTATAGGAAATCCCGGTGGCCTCCAGCACGCTGGCCAGATTGCGGGCGGTCGGCCCAAACCCGGCAATAACGACCCGGGTGGGCAAACCGTCCAGCAGCCGGGCATCCCGCTTCTCTTCCCCGGAAAGCACCGCCTCCCGGCGCCAGGTGTGGAAGTACGGGGCGGTCATCCTGTGAAATACCCGCAATGCCAAGGGGGTTAAGAACATGGAAATAATAATGGAGTCAATCAACACCGGACTCCAGAAAGACATAGTCTGCTGCCAGGAAGGCTGCTGACTGACCGTTTCCAGGGTACGCCCCAACAGCACAAAGGAGAACTCACCCACCTGAAACAGCGATACGCCACCCCACATGGCGGAACGGTGCGGAAACTTGAGCAGGCGAATTGATCCATAGGCCACCACGGCCTTGATCAGGATTAAAATCAGCGTCACCGTAGCCACCAAAGCCAAATGCTGAACCAAAAAGCCAATATTGAACAGCAGCCCCATGGAAACAAAGAACAGGGTGATGAAAACATCCCGGAATGCCTTGCTATCTGCAATCACCTGCCGGCAAAACAAGCTCCTGCTCAAGGCCAGGCCCGCCACAAAAGCGCCTGCCTCGTAAGACAGCCCTAAATTGTGGG
>JAJQJM010000151.1 GCA_021323475.1 Vampirovibrio sp. | reverse complement strand
TAAACCGTAAGACAACAGGGACGCGAATACCATGTAATCCAGTAAATCTGAAAACGCCCGGCTCAATACCAGGAATATCGACCAAGCCGCTTGCAGCCAAAGTGCGTTTTCCGGCACGTTGGAACGATGGCCCAATTGGGCTGCATGTTTAAAAAAGTGGCCATCTTTGGCAAGAGCGTAAATCGCTCGAGAGCCGCTTAAAATCATGCTGTTCACGCAGCCGAAAGCGGCCACCAGGATAATGGCGGTAATCAGGCGCTCCCCAAACGGGCCCATTGCCGAGCGCATAAGGGCCGCGCCGACCACCCCGTTTTTAGCCCCCATAATGGCGCTCAGGGATAAGCCGGCCAGATAAACGCCATTGACCAGCAGATACAGCAAAGTGGTTAACCCTGCGCCTAATATCAGGGACAGCGGTAAATTTTTGACCGGGTTCTTAATTTCCGCGGCAATGAAGGTTACGTTGTTCCACCCGTCCAGCGCAAACAAAGGGCCAACCAGGGCAATTCCCAAGGTGCCGATCAAGAGGAGATTCCAGTCGCCCGGCATGGGAAGTGGCGTCATATTTTGCATCCAGGTAGCGGGATTTAAGCTGAAGGCGGCTCCAGCTACGATAATCAGCACCAGGGCCAGCCAATTGGTAATGGTTACCACGTTTTGAATGCGGGCTACAATCTTAACGCCCAGGATGTTGATATAGGTTAATGCCAGGATGAGCAGCACCGCCACCAGTTTTTGACTGGATAGGGAAACAGGCCCCAACTGGAATGATTCCTCACCGATTGCCGGGAGTAGGCCGGGCAGCAGGATGGTGGCGAACTTGGCGAATCCAAGGGCTACCGCGGCGATGGAACCGGACTTGATCACAAACGACAGGGTCCATCCGTATAAAAAGGCGGGAAGCTCTCCCCAGGCGTTTTTAATATAGGTGTACTGTCCGCCTACTTCGGGGCAACCGGCGGCCAACTCCGCAAATGCCAGGGAACCGATGATGGTCATGATGCCCGAAATGAGCCAGGCCAGCATGAGCAGGCTGCCGGACTGTAATTCCGTGGCCGCCTGAGAGGAGACAATGAAAATGCCGGAGCCGATCATGGCGCAGACCACAATGCCTACGGCATCAAACAGGCTGAGCGTCCTTTGAAGTTGGGAAGATGCTGGGGTGGCCGTTGGGCTGTCCACTGTGGGGTAATCCTTTTGCTTTGCGGAATCAGGCTGGCTCGGTTATTCGGAATTTACGTCGCTATCGATAAAACGAAGTTGCCGCCCCGAAGGGACTGTACCGATAATACGGCATCGCCAGCGTGGACTGCAACCGCATTGGTGCGGTCACGGGCGCAGGGACCGGAGGAGTCGGGTTGACAGGATTGACGGGCGGGTTCAATGGGCTAGCATTCCCCTGGCTCATTTTTTGGGCCAGGGAGCGGTTTTGGAAATATGAAGCGATTTTATTGCTAATCAGTGGGGTTGTGATGTTAAAAGCGATGATCGTGCCGATGGTTCCGGCCAGTACGCTGACTCCTTTTCTGAAGCCGGTCAGTTTCTCAATCCAGGCTTTATTGCCCAGGCATTCCTGCTTTAAAAACTCAGGGTCCGCTTTCAGGATTTTTTGCACGGCGGCTGCATTGCGCCATTTCTGGGGCAGTTCCCGAGGGAGCAGTTTGCCCCGGTTCACCAGCCGTTCCCCCCATTTTTCGAAGCGATCGGCCAGCAGGTACATAATGGCCAGGCTGATGCCCCCCGCCGTCAGTTCCTGCTTGATAATAAAGCTTTTCTCTTTGGGGGGCAGCTTCCGGTTGGCTGCAAACGTGCCTACCTCAGCCACGAGCGAGCAGGCCCAGATAATCAGCGTGGTCCATTTCAGCAGGCTGGCATGGTGTTTGATGTCATACTCGGCCAACTGGGCGATTTTCCGTTTCCATAACGGCTGCTGGACGTTCATTTGCGCTGCCCCGGAAATAGTTTATCCAACGCAAAGTTGAGCCCCGAGTTGAGCAGCGGGATATCCAGCGTGAACGTGGTCAGCACCGTCGCCAAAAAAGAGACAACCGTCGCCACGCCGCCGGCAAAGGCCGTGGGGTCGATATTTTTGCTGATCGGCTGGATAATGCCTCTTTTGACCAGCATAATACCTAGTTTTTCCGCGAAATATCGGGTGAGAACACCGTTAAAGACGGTAATGGCCACTTTTACTGCCGTTTTTGCCGCCGAATACTTGCGGGTTTCCACGTCCACATCGCCATTGTAATAATCGATGGCCGGACGCGTCACCAATCCCGTGCCCCCAATCAGCAACCGATGATTGGAGCTGGATATAGTGCCGGTATTCATAATGTGGGTGGTGAACCGGGGGCCGATGGGGAGGCTCATGGAACGATCCTTCAAACAAAAGACCCGCAGATGTTGGCTTCTGCGGGTCTTTATTGGAACTTGCTTTAAGCGATGGCTAGCGTTGCAATACCAGATAAGATGCAGAACCGAAGGGCGGTTGCATACAACAAATCTGAATTGCAATAATAGATGCCATCATGGGCGGTGAAAAACCTTCATTGTAAATATTTTGTATAAATATTTTTCCGTCAGGCGGAAACTCTAGTACAAAATACTCCTTTAGTTACGCATAACCCATATAGAAAAGTCAATTGGCTAGAGTGGATTTGCTGGTTCCTCAATCGGCTGGACTGTACTTACAAAATGCCCTGAAGCAACCTATATCTGTTATAAAGTGGATATAATGGGTGGGATTGATTAAAGAGATTCCCTCGGCAAGCTGCGGAGAGTCCAGTGAATGGCAATCGCTGGAACCAGATAAACACAATAAAGAATGAACTTGCCTAGCCCAAAGAATAGGAGAATCCAGTGTGTCAGTTCTTCAGGATGGATGCGAATGCCGGTCTGGAGAAGTATCCAGGGATAGAATGTGTCTTTCCCTAGGCTATAAAGCGTCCAAGCCAATAACAAAAAGGCAAGTTGAACCCAAAACAGCCTGAACAGTAGAACTTTTGCAATGTGAAGAGTACGATATTCCATAATGGCAACCCCTCTCAGTGACTAACAAATCTTAACATCAAAGTGGATTGGATTAATAAATTACAAATCATACCTTTGGGCGCCACTTCATTAATTGCCAAGATTAGGAACCGTCATTCCCCGCAGGTGGGAATGTAATTCATCAATACAAGCGTTAAAGTACAACCTATTCATCAAAAAGCGTTTCAAAAAATGGTGAGGAAGTCACCAAACAAGTGATTAAGTAGCACTTTGTACCACCCGCTGGGGCCCACCTGTCCAACAGAAAAAGTTTTGAGTATTAATAGGCTCTAGAGGGTATTAGTTAACTGACTTTGGCTTTTAAGCATCCATACTGACATGATTGAATACCGTTTTCTCAGTCTGCTATAGTTTTGCTTTAATCTTATTCTTCAATTGATGAAATGGATTCGGGTTCTGGGTTTGTATAGCAGCTGGCTTGCTGTTCTGGGGTGGGATAGGCCAAAAGTCTGATAATGGATGTTGCAGCGTAGCTGGTGATTGAGCTGTAAAGCCCTGAATTTCACTCATAAAATGGTCTGGAAATGGTTGTAAAGAGTAGAGCGTATTGCTTGAACTTGCTCGTTCTGTGTTGTGTATGGCGTGGTATTCTGTATACGAAGAGGATTCTTCTCTTAGAGGGGTCTGGGGCGGGTATATCACATCTTCTTCTTGAGGAAATTGTATGTATTCCAAGAACGGCTCCAATGTGTGAACGATAGATTCCATTGGATTAAAGAACAGTATTGATGGTGAATCAGGAAACAAGAAATCATCCGGTGGCTGAGGATAAGGTCTTGTCTTTTCATCAGGAGCATTAGGTTCCAAGATTGCTGGTTGTTGATGCTGTTGAGGCACAGGTTCATTATCGTCAGATGTTTTTTGATTGGCAATAGGATCATTTTTGCTAAGTTCAGCTTCCAGGCGCTGAACATAAATACGCCGTCTGATCTTAAAATTTGCTTGGGCTTTTCGGTTTCTTTCTTTTGGGGTTAAATTTTGTGTTTTATCATTATCAGGATAAAACCATTGTTCAGAAGGAAGTGGTTTAAGTGATTGCGGATTTTTATGAAATTTCTCTTGGTAAGCAGCTTCTAACTGCTTGATATAGGCTTCTTGACTTAATCTGAACTTTATCTGCGCTTTTCGAATACCTGCTTTTTTTTGTTCATTCGTTTGGTATTTCTTGGGCCTGGCTTTAAAAAAGAGGTCGTTTGTTTGAATGGCACTATACTGTTTTGCTAAAAACGATTCTTCAAATTTAGAAATTTCAATTGATTTATTTTGAGCCCGGTGAGGTGCCCCTACTGAGTATGCGCTTATTGTTGACAGCATTATATTACCTTGTAACCCACCTTAGATGGTCTTAAACTGAAAGCCTACCTACTTACAGAATAATTTTTTCACAAATATGCTATTTGCCCAAGTGGAAAGTGAGGTGAACCCTCAATTTCATAGTGGTCAACGTTTCAAAATTTTGCCGAAGAAAAGAGGGAATTTGGTTTGAAATCATGGCCAGGGTTCGCTTTGGATTTCAGAAGAAGTAAAGTGTTTGGAATTAATTACCTCTTCGAAGGAGGCTTGAGTGATACCCATTACTGGTATTCGTGAAATTTCAGAATGCCATACGAATGGACGCTAATCAGGCTAAGGTCCAGTGGAAGCGGAGGCTGTCAGGAGGTTATCGGGTACAGGCCGCGGTATTGCTTTGTGTAGAGCAAATACCATTAGAATTTGTTGTGGTTTTTCTGGCATAGTCGGCAATCATATCCGGAATATCACTTGTAAAAGACTCATAGCTGTTAATACCGCCTCCATCACCACTAATCCAATCGCCGGATGTCGCAGAGGCGTCCGCCAAATTCAAAATATTATTAGAAAGCTGAGAAAGAACCGATTTAAGGGCTGGATCTTGTATGGAAGCGTCATTTAAAACCTTACTTTGCAGATCTCGGAACACTTTAATATCAGGACTGTCGCTATTCAGCATGATTACAAGATCGGGACCACTGTATGACTTGCCATTCAGTGTGGCTTTCGTTCTATCAAAAGCAGAGCCTCCGCCATTCCCGGCAGCCTTCGCCGCAGTTTCAACGGCAGCCTCTATTTGGGCTAGAGCATGCCCCTGATTGGCAAGATCCACAATGGAATTGTATGCACTTCCATCTATCGAACCTTCCTCCATGAGCTTGTTCGCTAGTGTAACCAATGAATTTGCAAGCAATTCAGTGGTTCCATTAACCCCAGCGGTTTGCACCGTTGATGTGAGAGTCGAGGTGGAGAGTATAAGGGGTGCCTCTGGAAGGGTAGACACGGGGTGCGTTGCCGGAGGCGGCGTTATTACCTGCGGATTGGGTACAAAGGGTTTGGCAGGTACCATTGCCACAGGGACTGGAGCCTTCCTGTGCTCAGGAATCATTGATAATGTAAAGTTGGAAAGCTCCTGGCCCAGCCGAAATAGTGCAGGCACTGCCACAATGGCAACAGTGCTGGCAATAAGTCCATATTCTGTTAGGCTAACACCTTTATTTCTCTTCATTGAGGAATATTTCCTTTGATAGACCCTCCCGTTGATCATCGGCAAATGACCATAAAACTTAAGCTTTCACCGTTCAGGTATGTTACAACGTATTTACATAAGGGCTTTCATTTAAGCCACAAGTAGATGGCAGCCAAGTAAATGAAATTTAAAAAGCCTGTCCAGCCTGTTATGTTGGTAGCGTCGCGCTAAGAGTCTTGAACGTGCTGGATAAGCGTTCCATTTAGCTACATTTCTATTAAAGAGAAGACCATCTTGCCGTGTCTTGCCAGATAAGAGGACTCAATGGACTCTGGCTGAAAAGGCTCTCTACATCCTGTTTAGCGCGGGTTGTCGTTCAGCAAGCAACGCGATTACGCGCTTATTGAACGCTGGAAGATCATCTGGTTTACGGCTGGTGACGATATTGCCATCAACGACGACCTCTTGATCAACCCACTGCCCACCGGCATTGATTATATCAGTGCGGATAGAGGGCCAAGACGTGACTGTTTTACCTTTTACCGCCCCGGATTCCACCAGCATCCAAGGACCATGGCAAATAGCCGCGATCGGCTTCTTCTGATTCAGGAAATGTTGAACAAATCTCACTGCTTCCGGCTGCATCCGTAATTTATCCGGGTTAATCACCCCGCCAGGCAATAGCAGGGCATCGTAATCATCCGGATTGGCCTGCGTAAGCACGACGTCTACAGGGATTTCATCTCCCCAGTTCATCATTTTCCAGCCCTTGATTTTATCTTTCTGAGGGGAGACGACAAAGGTTTGGGCCCCCGCCTGCTCTAAAGCTTTTTTGGGCTCCATCAGCTCCGACTGTTCAAAGCCATTTTCTGAAAGGATGGCGATTTTCATACCCTTTAAATTATCGGTCATCATTTTTCTCCTTGGTTCTCAACCCTATATAAATATTTTTGAAAGCAGGAATCTATTCCCCGAATTGGCAACCCCCGGTGATACCAGAAAACATAGATGACGTGCGGGGTTGATTTGGCCCATAGAAGAGCGAAAACATGAATATTTCCGGGAACGTTTTGCTCATCCGTGAGTCATGATTTTTGAATGTGTTGAAAAGGATTCCCCGAATGCTGAAACCGATGCCTAAAGCTGCCGGCATGATACTGGCTATGTCTCTCCTGCTGATTCCCACCCTGGCCGTGGCTGAACAACCCCTTGAGCGGGTCATCAGCACTCAAGGGCATGGCGAAGTCCGGGTTAAGCCAGACTCCCTGAGCCTCAATCTGATGGTGGAAGCCACCCATGCAGAGCTGGCCGCGGCTCGTGAAGAAAATAACCGCAAAATGCAGGCTATTATCAAATCTTTAAAAGCCTTAAACATTCCCAATCTGAAAATGGAAACCCAGAACGTTCAAGTGTATCCCATGCAGGGAGAATACGTGAAAAATCAATTACCCAAGACACTGGGGTACCGGGTGACCAATGGCTTGAGAATCACTGTCAACAAAGCGGATCCCGAGATACTCGCTTCTTTTGGCAGCAGGATTTCCGATGTGGCGCTTACCTCAGGTGCCAACCATCTGCAGGGCTTGGGGTTTTACCTGGATGATATGACACAAGCCCGCCGGGACGCCTTGCAGGCTGCTGTTAAAAATGCCCGTGAAAATGCCGAAGCCATGGCAGAAGCGGCCGGACTGGGCATTAGCGGTGTGCATTCGATTGAGGGAAGCCCTATGTCTTCATCGATGATGCGACGTGACTATGCCGCTACCGAAACGACCATGCGGATGCGTGGCGCATCTGGTGGTGTGGTGAACCAGGATTTACCCGTCGAGCTTGGCG
>JAJQJM010000027.1 GCA_021323475.1 Vampirovibrio sp. | reverse complement strand
GCCGAATTTTCGTATCCGATTAATCCGGCAAACCTTGCTTGTGCAAAAACTGCTAGAATAGCTCTAATATGAACGACACTGAGATGAAAATCATTACGGGCGCCACGCTGGTTCACCCAAACGGCCAGCAAAGCGAAGGCACCTTGCTCATTGAAGGAAACCGAATCCGGTCCATTACCACGGAACCACCCGGTTCTTTATTGCTCACTCAGGAAAACGTGGAAGTGTTCTCCGGGGCCGGCTGCTATGTAACGCCCGGCCTGATCGAGCTTCATTTTAACGGTGGGCTGGGCTGCAACCTGAACCAGACCACCATTGGCGAAGTGCATCAGTTGTTGCAAAGGTTGCCTGCATTCGGCATTACCTCCGTGTTGTTTACGGTGATTACCGGCCCGCTGACGGACATGCTGTCGGCCATTCATACGCTGGAAGAGGCCATTCACCATAAAACGCCCTATCAATGCAGACCGTTGGGCATTCACCTGGAAGGGCCTTTCATCAACCCGGCATTCCGGGGGACACACCCGCCCTCCGACGTGCGCCCCTTGAATCTGGATGAATTAATCCTGATGCTGTCGCCCATGACCAAAATGATAACCTTGGCGCCGGAACTGGACCCCACTGGCGTGGCGATTACCATGTTAAGGCAACGGGGCGTTCTGGTATCCATGGGGCACACCAACGCGACATTTGCCCAGGCCATGCAAGGCATCCGCTACGGAGCGACCAGCATTACCCATTTATACAACGCCATGCGCCCGTTCCATCACCGGGAACCCGGCATTATCGGCGCCGCGTTAAACGACGACAACCTATATGTGCAATTTATCGCGGACGGCGCTCATGTCCACCCGGAGGCCATTCGGATGCTTCTGAAAACCAAGCCGGTCAACCGGGTTCTGCTCACCAGCGATGCCAGCCCCCTGGCCGGACTGGAAGACGGGGCGCAAGGCAAGTTCTCTTTGCAGGACGTAATGATTCGGGGCAACCAGGTCTTGAATCAGGAAGGCGGATTGGCCGGTAGCAGCAAGCTGGTACAGGACTGCCTGCGGAATCTGGTGAAATGGCAAGTGGCCGATTTTGGCGATGCGATTCAATACACCTCTTACAATCCCGCCGTGTTTTTAGGGGAAAACCACTTGGGCCGACTGGAACCCGGTTGCCTGGCGGATATCGTGCTGTGGAACAAACAAACCCTGGACGTGGAAGCCACCTTTATTAACGGTCAGGCCGTGTATCAGAAGAAAAAGAACGTTTCCGCCCTGCCCTCCTAAAGTTTGAGTGCTAGTCAGGCGCCTTTAAATTCAATAGAGGCTGTTTGCCCGCTGGTTGCCGCCACCTGATCGCGCGCCGCTTTTACCCGTAAGCAAGAAGGGCACTGGCCGCATTGCTGCTCGGTTCCTTCATAGCAGCTCCAAATCAGGTGGAAGGGTACGTTCAGCGCCACTCCGCGCTGGATAATTTCCGTTTTATTTAATTGCCCCACCGGGGTTTCCACACGCACGCCGGTTAAGGTGGAATAGGCAAACACCGCATTCAACTGATCGCGAAACTCCGGCGTATTATCTGGAAAATCTACACCCTCTTCCGCATTTGCCCCGAATACAATCGTATCGGCTTTCATCGCTTCCGCAAAGCAGGCCGCAATATTCAGGAAGAGCCCGTTTCGGTTAGGCACCCAAACCCGGTTCACATCGAATAACGCTTCTCGACTTATATTTTCTTCCGGCTGAATGCCTTGCAATTCCAGCGTTTGCAACGACGTGAGCGCCTGGGGCAATAAATCCGCCAGCCAGGGCAAGGGGATGACCCGATGCATTAAGCCGTAATGATCGGCAATGGCGCGGGTGGCCTGCAATTCTTTTTTAGCGGCCCGCTGCCCGTAGTCGAAGGTCAACACGCACATCACTGGTTGACGAGTCAACGTATCGGCCAAGGCGACGGTGGAATCCAGCCCTCCCGATAAAAGCACTATCGCACCATTTTTAGGATCCGTGAATGTCATGGCTATACTCGCATTTAAAGGGGATATCGCCCTTAAAATACCATTAACGGGCATTAAAGCCTAAACCCGATCCAATAGGGAATCTGGCCCAATTTACGGGATATACCCTTCCAGCTCGTCTCTTAAAAATTGGGGCAGGTTTTCCCGTGTCAGCAATTCCCGAATGGCTGCCTCCCCGCCAATACGAAAAATGGCATAGATAGACGCTTTAGCCACTTCGTCGTTCTCATCGAATACGCATTGCACCAGCGATTCCAGGCAATCTTCATCGCCAACGGTAACCAAGGCTTCCACTGCGGCCAGGCGAATGGACGGGGCTTCATCGACCAGGGCCAGCAGCAGGCTGGTATTGGCCTTTTGGTTTGGACGACCAATACGGCCGATGGCTTCAATAATCTGTTCTTTCAAAAAGTTGAACTTGTCCCGAATGCCCCGCTTGGATTCCAGCACGTCAATCAGGGGTTCAATCGCCCGAATATCGCCCAGCATGCCAAGCGCCTTGACGACGGATTCTTTTAGATACACCGATTTTTCCCGCTCATCGGAAAGAATGTCGATCAGGGGCTTTACGGCATAGTCATCGCCCAGTTTGCCCAGGCTTTCCGCTACAGCCAAGCGCAGGCGGTAATTCTCTTCGCGGTTGTTCAAAATGCTCATCAGGGGAATAATGGCCCGGTTATCCCCAATTTTGCCCAGCGCCAACGCCGCGCTGCACCGCAGACGCATGCTCTCATCACTCATCACGAAATCAGCCGGTTCCGGGTGATCATACAATTGAATGTGGGTAGCCAACAGCACATCGATGATGACCGGTACGGCATCCTCGGACTTGATGCGGCCCAATACGCTGATGACATGAGTAATCATGCGGCTGCTGCGTTCGTCCCGAATGCAATCAGTCAGGCAGGTCAGGCCAACGTCGTTCAGTTCGCGGCCCAGCAGGTCCCCCAAGGCGGAAACAGCGCGCATACGTCGATCCAGCGGCATACTATCCCTGGCTTCAACTACGCCCACCAGCTCGTATAAACTTTCCGGGACAGCTTCCATGTAACTCCGTAAAGAAAGTCGCACTTTAGACCAATTTACCATCTTTTCGACCGACAAGGGTGCGTACCTCAATCCCAATTTCGGTTTCTCGACTGAAGGCCGTAACATCCACAGCCATTGTAAGTCTCTTCACCTGCTCAACTTGCCAGCCGATTGTAACAAAAACATAAATCTCAAAAAACAGGTAGCAACAAAAAATCTTCAGGCGCGTATAAGCTTATCAATTTTGAGGCTATTTACGGTTAAATTCCTATTTGTTTTTTCAAAACAATATGCAAATTAAAACAATTACAAGATTAATTGTAACAAATTGTAAACATGTCTGAATCCATGTCTCCGTTTGGGTTCGGTTAAAGGCAACCTACCCAACAGATTAATTTTTGTAAAATTTATGTTGCCTCATGTTTATAATGCTAAACACGTGGAAAGCAAAACAGTTTCGTGGGACACACAGGGTAGAGGAGTTAGCGTGAGTACGATTGATCCATTTGAGACCGATAGTATTGTCGTAGGCACTTTCAAACGGTGGAGCGCCTCCGCGGTGGAGTGCTACACTCGCAAAGCCAATTGCGAGGGTTGCTATTACCAGAACTTTTTCTCCAGCCGTCCTTACGGCTGCAAAATGTATCTGGCGGTAGAGCAGTTGCTGGAAACGCTCGGCGAACCCAGCAACAGCATGATCAACAAATTCTCATAAATCGTTTAATATTTCCCCCTTCACTATCAAGGCCGGTCACTTCAATGCCCGGCCTTGATTATTTCTGGGAGGATCGGCATTCATAATCGCCGTCCGTTCCAGTTTTAACCGTGCCGATTCTTGCGATTCCGGGAAATCTGCGGCAAGATATGCATACTCTCCCTCACATCCATTATGGCCTTATTTCCCTATAACGCAGAGGTTTTTTCCATGCCCACTTCCTTGCCCGTCATTATGCCCATTATTTTTATTGCGTTGCTGTTGCTGCCCATCCGGCTGAACAACCAGCAGATGAAAGGGCTGGCCTTTGTGTTGTGGTTAATCGGCGGCTTGTTTCTGGCCTTTCGGGGAGTCTACTTTATGGTTGCCGCACCGGAACAGCCGGACGCCTTGATGTTGCTGGGTCTAGGGCTTATAGCCATTGCAATTGGGTTTGGCAAAGGGAAGTTCGTCCTTAGTAAAACGTCCGGTAAAAACATTGAGCGGATTGATCAATTCACCGAACCCAAACGCCTGTTACTCGTCTATAGCCTGCGCAGCTGGATCATCATCGCCATTATGGTTGGCATCAGCGTTTCGCTGACTGTCTTTAACACACCGCTGCTTTGGAGAGGCGCGATTAACCTGGCCATCGGCTTTTCGCTAATCATTAGCAGCTTAGCCTACTTGCGCGCGCTGAGCCCGGCCAACTCCTCCGCTAGCTAGCGCTATTAACCACAGTTTGCAAGCAGTCTGGTAATAACTCTCTAATGCTTTTTTAAGAAGGCTTTCAGGCTTTCTTCATCGAAGCCCTGATACAACGTGCCGTCCTCGGCAAGGATTACCGGACGTTTGATGAGGTTGGGGTCCTGCAACATCAGATCGATGGCGGTTTTAGCATCCGGCACGTTTTTACCCAGGTTATTCTCTTTATAAAGGGTGCTGCGGGCATTCAGGCTGGCTTTTACATTGGCCGGATCCACCAGCTTCTCCAGCACTTTACGGCTGGGCGGCTGGGTTTCAATCGCAAACTCTTCCACCGTTACCCGCTGATCATCCAGAAATGCCATAGCCTTTTTACAGGTAATGCAGCTCTTTTTTCCATAAAATTTCAGCGCCATGCGTGATTAATCCTCGCCAATGCTTGCCGGTACAAACTCAACCGCTATTATAATGCAGGCAAGCTAAATTTCCGGTGGAATGTCCAAGGCGCTTTTTTTGCCGGATAACAGCAAGGAACCCACTCGGGTTCGGAAATCAACCACATCTTCAATGGTGTTATAGCCCCAACCGGGCTTGAAGTTGGCTTTACAGACCTCATCCAACGGTTCCGGGTTAAACAGGCGCTTGGACATCACTTCCGTAAAGCCCGCCAAGGCCAGCAGTTCCCGGTACTGTCGCTCTGATTTCAGGTGCATGGGCAAGCCCACCAATTCACCCCAAACGTGGCTATAAACATTTTCTTTGTAAAAATCCACCATAATCCACACCGAACCCGCCGGTTTCAGGACCCGGTACCACTCCTTCAGCGCGGCCAACGGATTGGGCATATAGTAAATCGCTTCCACCGAGAGAATGCGATCAATCGCTTCATCGCCCAGCGGCAACCGATCCGCCACACTCACCTGAAAGGCCACATTCGGCGGATTTTCCGGATTGGCTTTGGCCTGCTCAATCATGGCCGGGGCTACATCGACTCCCAGCACCTGACCGCTGGGTTGAACCTGCTGGGCCATTGCCCGCACGGCATAGCCATTACCACAGCCGACATCCAGGCATTGCAAGCCAGGCGCCAGATGCATGCGCTCTAGAATTTGGGACACCATGGGCCAATGACCTTTGGCCATTGATTCTCCCCGGCCGGCATTGGCCCAGGTGTCAAATAATTCGGCGGCTTGTTGAGTCGTCATTTAGCGCTTACTGTCTAGCGGTTGTTATCGTATTCCAGCGTCGGGTACGGCTTTTCTTTCCACTGTTTGTAACCGCCCTGCAAGGAATACACATTGTCGTATCCCATTTGCTGCAATACGTCGGCGACCATAGCGGAACGCCCGCCACCGCCACAATAGGCCACAATGGCTTTATGCTTGTCCGGAACGGTATCTTCTATTTCCAATTCCACTACGCCGCGCGGGATATTAATGGCCCCTTCAATGCGAGAGTGGGCATGATCGTTGGCTTCCCGCACGTCCAGAATCACCATATCTTTACTTTCATCGAACCATTGGCGGAATTCATCCTGAGAAACTTCCCGAATCCGGGACTTGGCGTCCGCTACGAAATCTCTCCAGGTTTTGGCTTGCTGTGTTTGGGCCATAACGGCAGGCTCCTCTCTTTTTACAGGATGGCATGCCCTATTTTACAGCGAACCGGTCTGCTTTTAACATTGGCAGATTGGCTAGTGATCCCCCGCTGTGATGGCCCTCTACCCCGATAACCGCTGATTCCCCGCCAAACCCACGCAACAACCGGAAGCAGGCAATTTCCGCCAAGGTGAAGTTCGCTCCGGTCTCCCGGCTGCTGCATGGTGTTTGGATTAGGGGAAGAAGAAAGCTCTAGCGAATAAACAGTTCCAAGTTGAAATATCCCAGATGGGTGTCTCCACTCCAAAGCTCATAGAGAATCTCGATGATGCCGCCTTCCGGGGTCAGCGCGTAATCCAGCTTTTTGGTGAAATTACGGCACACCAGGGAAGCCCCGCCATAGAAATACTGGCTGGCGTACCACTCGTTGGCCGAAAAAGTCTGGCGGCTATGCACTTCGCCGATTTTAACCACGGAAATGGTGTTCTTTGAAATCTTAATGGTGGTGGTAATTTTCTTTTCCCGCAACATGGTGTCGAAGGCCAGGATATACGTATCCTTATCCACCTGATACAAGGAGCCTAACGCTTCCTCTTCAATCTCGAACGGATCGTAACCGTTAACGGAGTGGGTGTGGCAGATGTCCACCATCACCATCTTTTTTATCTTTTTCAAGTCACTCATTTAGGCTCACCCGAATTTTTTCTTTCCACGCTAACGGTTGCCCGCAAAAGAGCTATCGGCATTTAGCCGTTTTTCTTTAGCGGAAACGGAGTTTTCTTTTTTAAGAAAGCCCGCTATTTGTGATAAGGTTCGCCCCGCCGGATCTTGAAGGCTCGGTAAAGCTGCTCCAGCAGGATTAGTCTAACCATGGGGTGGGGAAACGTCATTCGGGATAATGAAACCGTCCAGTCACACTCTCTCAAAACCGACGGATGCAAGCCCAACGGCCCTCCCACAATGAATATGATAGGGCCGGAGTCGGTATGTGGAATACCTCCGTTTGATGGATCTGCACCCAGCCGATCAAAAAACGCGGCGGAGAATTTTTCGGAGTTAGCCTCATCCCCTCGCTCGGATAGCGCGATGGAATAGGAGGCCTTTTGCATGTACGGCAAAATCCGCTGGGCTTCCTTTTCCATAATTTGCTCGGCGGTTTTCGACGGTAAAATCGGCTCATCCGGCACTTCAATGACCGAAACGGACGCATAGGCTTTCAGTCGCTTCAGGTAATCATCAAGCCCGGCTTGCAGGTAGGAGAACCCGCTTTTCATTCGGCCGACGGCAATAATTTGAATCTGCATCGTTCAAGTTCAACCAGGAGATTAAGGGATCATTTATCTGCTTGAGATTTGAATTCCAGTATCCAACCAAGTTATGCTGTTGAAAACCTCCATTTAACTTGTGTCATACGAACGTGTTGTGTGAAAGGAACCGGAATCATGGTGCAAATTTATCCGTTTCGCGGCTTGCGTTATAACCTGCAAAAACTGTCTGCAGAAGGCGCTTCCCTGGATTCCGTGACCACACCGCCTTATGACGTGATTAATCACGTTCAGCAAGAAGCCTTTTATGCCAAGCATCCCGCTAATTTCGTGCGAGTGGATCTCAACCGGAAAACGGAGCAGGATAACCAGGACAACAATCCCTACACCCGCGCCGCCGACTTCATTCAACAGTGGGAGACGGAGCAGGCTTTAATTCCTGAGCCTCAACCGGCTATTTACGCCTACTCCCAAATCTGGAACGAGGGCAAGGAAACCATTGAGCGCAAAGGCGCCATTATGCTGCTAAAACTGGAAGAATTTGAATCCGGCCAGGTGTTGCCCCATGAGCATACCCTGAAAGGCCCCAAGCAGGACCGCATTCAACTGATGCGCAGCACCCTGTGCAACCTGAGCCAAGTGTTTATGATTTACAGCGATCCGCAGCGCACTCTGGAAACCCTGCTATACGAGCAAACCAATAATACCGACTGGGCGCAAGCCACCGATGCGGATGGCGTCATCCACAAATTTAAGCCGGTGACTGACGCTTCTGTCATTGAAAAGCTGCAAACCCTATTCAGCAATAAAGCCCTGCTGATTGCAGATGGCCATCACCGGTATGAAACGGCCCTGTCTTACAAGCGGGAAGTGCGGGAGCAAATCAAGGAACAAACCGGGCAAGAACCCCCGGAAGGCAGCTTGTTGAGCGATTACGGCATGATTTTCGTCACCAATATGGATGATCCGGGCCTGAAGGTGTATCCCACCCACCGGATTCTGTACCAATGGCCCCAAGGCTGGGATCAGGCCCGGTTTGAAATGGAGCTGTTCAAAAAATACGATGTGGTGAGCGACGGCGAAACCTTCAGCTACCGCCGGCCCGGCACCAGCGAGCTGATGAAGCTCCGCTTGAAAACAGAGGCCAAGCCCAATAACCTGCCGGAACTACTGGATACCTTTGACGCCGCTCTGTTGGAGGAAACCATCTTCAAAGGCATCTTCAATACCACCGGGGAAGCGCTAAAGCAGGATCACCTGCTGGGCTTTTACCGCAACGAGGACGAGATTGAAGCCCTGTGGAACGAAGGGAAAACCGTTGGCGGCTTTTTTCTGGCCGCTCCTTCGGTAAAACTGGTGCATCAAATCTGCGAAGGCGGCAACCGCATGCCCCAGAAATCCACCTATTTCTACCCAAAAATCCTGAGCGGTCTGGTTATTTTCCCGTATCGTCCGTTTTCTGGAAGTCAGCAACACGCTTTAAGCAATGTTGCTCAGGCTAATGCCTTACAGCCGGACTTCAAAGCCCCGCAATTCGCGTTTAGCCAGCGCCCATACTAGCAAGCGTTCAAAGTTCTGCTTGCTTGATAGCAATTGTCTTTCATAAGATAGGCATATCCGTACGCACCAATATTGGAGTGGTACCCTAGATGACAACCTCGCAACAGCAGGAACTTTCCCCGGCCGAAAAGCATCGCCGCGCCCAGGTTTACGCTCGCTTAACCTACGCTGCGGTTATTGTGACCTTTTTATCCGTTTGCACCGTGGCCGTGGTGACCACCATGAACAACGAGCGCAACAAGGAAGGCTTCAAGGCCATCCACGTTACCAAGCCGATTTCATTCATCGACTACACCTACGTGGATCAAAAGCCCGGCGAGCAAGCTCAAAAACCCTAACCGCAATCACTTATCCTAGCGCTTGGAACGTTTTGGCTTTTGGAATAAAAACACGTACTCGTGCTTGAAGATATAGAAGCCGCCAACCAGCGCACGGTAACGCCACAGGTTGCTCATGCGGCCCTTGGCTTTCTCGTTGCCGCTGATGTTTTTGACGATGATGCTCTTGGTTTTAAAGCCCACCTGGTTCATGCGCTCCATACACAAGAAACCCAGCGGAATCAGTTCACCGGCAGCGTACTTGTCACCAATCACCAACCCGGCAAAGCGACCGGGAGCCAGCATATCAAAGCCTAATTGACAGACATTCTCGAACATATCGAGGAAGCCTTCCGTGGTAGCCGCATTGGATAAGTCGTTTTCCGAATCCGAAAACCGGATAATATCCGCATACGGGGGATGCAGGAACAGAAAGTCCGCATGGTCCTTTTCAAATCCTTTTAGCGCACGTTTAATGGCCCGGCCGGTCCAGTCGGCGTTGCTACTATCGCCATTAATAATCGCCACATGCTCGGCCTTGTCTTGCTCTTCAAGCTTTTCACGCACATAAGCAGCCATCTCCGGCTTCAGTTCCACGCCAATTGCCTTACGGCCCAGATTCACCGCCTCAATGGCCGAAGTACCAGAGCCCAGGAACAGATCGAGGCTGATTTCACCTTGCTTAGTATAGCGCGTTAAAAGCTGGGTCAGGATTTGTGGGACACAGTTTCCATGATAATCCAGTTGATGCCCATTTTGGCGATCGCGCCCGTTGAACATCCACAAGCTGCCGGTTTCCACATGCTCATAATCCCGCCAGCGACTGACATCGATGTCGCTATAAGGCAGCACCTTCGGCGGTGGCTCTATGCCCGCAGGCTCTATGGAAACCGCCTTGGCCGCCGAGGCATGGGAAGTGGCCCGTTTACGGCCCGGCCGTTTTTTCTTGGAATCAGATGAATCGCTCATGCCTTCATCCTAGGGTTAGTCATGAACGAACCACTTCCTTTGAACGGATGTTTTTGGGAAATTCCTCCCAAGAAAAAACGTTTATTTTAAGAACCGGGTCTTTCGGTTGATCTACTACCGATCTAAAATATCGATTACAAAGAACTTTTGAGTCATGCGTGTTTACCGTTCCGTCCATGAGATCTCCCTAGCCGCCTCGGCCTGTGCCATCGGCATGTTTGATGGCGTCCATGTGGGGCACGTTATGGTGTTGGAGAATGCCCTGCGCGAAGCGCGTCTGTTGAATGTGCCCAGTGTGGTCGTCAGCTTTGCCAATCATCCCCAATTTTTAATCAGCCAGACCCCGACCCAGCTTTTATCTAGCCTGCCGGAGCGCCTGCAAGCCTTTGAGCAGATGGGTTTTGATTATGCGCTCATCCTGGATTTTGACGAATGGTTGAAGAACCTGCCTGCCGAGGACTTCATTCGGCTGGTACTGCTGGAGCATTTGGGCGTAAAAAGCGTGACTGTCGGCTACGACCATCGTTTCGGCAAAAATCGGGCCGGAGACGGCACCATGTTGCAGCAAGCAGGCCAGCAATTTGATTTTGATGTACAGATTATCGATCCGGTCCGCATTGCCACCATCCCATCCGATACCGAAGGCAGCGGTCAAATCGTCAGCAGCACCCTGATTCGGAAGCTGTTAAGCTACGGAGACATAGAGCAAGCCAACCGCCTGCTCGGCCATCCATACCACCTTAGCGGCCAAGTGGAAGAAGGCCTTCAGCGGGGCAGGCAACTGGGTTTCCCCACGGCCAATCTGGCCATTGAACCCCACCGGCTGGTTCCGGCCATTGGCACCTATGGGGGATACGCTGAGCTGAACGAACGGCGGTATCAGGCGGTTTGCAATATCGGCATATGCCCTACCTTCGGTGATCAGAGCCAAAAACGGGTGGAAGTCCACCTGTTAGGCTACGAAGACGGGCCTTTCTACGGGCAAGCCCTGAAAATGGTGTTCTTGCAAAAAATCAGGGATGAACAGAAATTCCCGGATGTGGACGCGCTGGTGCGCCAGATACGGCGGGATTGCCAGCATGTGCGGGAAACCCTGGCCGCTGAGTAATCTTTCTCGGCCCGTTTGCGGTTGAAGCGCTTTCCAGACTCAAACCGGCCCAATCGATTGAAGAGAAACGATGCAGATTCAGGTAGAAGAAACCAGGAAAATTCGCCGGGCCTCCGCCTGCATGCGGGATGGGGGCGTTATTCACGTGAAAGTGCCCCGGCATTGGTCACGGGACTTAAAGCGCAGTGTGATTGAAGAGCTGGTGGAGCGGCTCCAGAAAAAAGACCGGCAGGAAAAGGCCTTGCTCAGCAAGCAGGCCACCAAACAGGAGAAAATTACGCTGGCCACCCAGGCGGAACTGGAAACGTTCGTCCGGCGCATTAACGCGGAAACCTTTAACGTGGAACTGGGTAAAATCCAGATTGGGTATGCGCGATACAATCACCTGGCCCAGGTGAATCTGCGCACCAAGACCATGACGGTTTCCAAGTATTGCCTGAAGGACGCTCCGGCTGAGGCGCTACGGTATTTGATTATTCATGAGCTGGCCCATTATTTTGAATCCGGGCATGGCCCCAAGTTTTGGGCTTTGGTAGGCCGCCATGTGCCGGATTATCGCTTGCAATCCCGAATTATGAAAGCGTTTCACCATCAAACCGTTATCGGTAGTGAAGCACCCTCTGCGGTTCCGGCGGAAGAAACGACTCCAATTGCCGCAACTTCTGCCGGAAAATCCGGCTTTGCAACCAAACCCAAGCGCAAGGCGGCTTCCAGCGTCAATAATTCCTCGACTAAAGAGCCCAAACAAAACAAAACCGGGGGATTGATTCCCGGTTTTGTTAAGCAGTTATTGCTATGGGGCGATCGCTGAACGCGATCTCGGCCTGATGGTTTAGGGCCTATTGCTTATGGGAAGGCCCGTTTACATTCGGCTTGGCGGAAGGTAAGGCGGTGCTTTCATTCAACCGGGATACGTTCGTGACCGAACTTTCCGGCTGAGCGTGGGATTGAGAGGCAATCTGCTGATTGAGAATATCCTTCACCGTCTTGCCCTTAATCATCTCTTCCACGATGGCAATGGCTTTGGCCAACTGCGGATCTTTCTTGGATTTGGCGTCATCCTCGTTCAATTCCACCGAAATGTCCGGCTCAATACCCTTTTTGTTGATATCGGTGTCATTCGGCGTCAGGTAACGCTGGGTGGTAATGTTCACGCCGGAGCCGCCGGGCAACTGGTTGATTTCCTGCACCAGCCCCTTGCCGAAGCTGCGTTCACCAATCAGGACAGCGCGTTTGTTATCCTTCAGCGCGCCACTCAGAATTTCGCTGGCGCTGGCGCTTCCGCCGTTGATCAGCAATACCAGCGGCTTACCGGTAAGCACCGACGGGCTGGAATAGCGGACTTCCTTGTATCCATCCCGGTCCACGGTGCTGACAATAGCCCCTTCTTCCAGGAAAAAGTCCGCAATACGGATGGCGTTGGATAACAGGCCACCCGGATTGGAGCGCAAGTCCAGGATATAACCGCTTTTACCGTTCAGCTCGCCCAGCGCGTTCTGCATTTCCTGGGACGCATTGCTGCTAAGGAAGGTGGAGAGCTTGATATAGCCGATATTATTGGGAATGGACACTTCAAACGGGTTGTTCAAAGAAACGGACTTCAGCTTGATCTCATCCCGCGTAATGTCGTAATACTTGGTGGCCTTTTCTTCCCGTTTAATCAGCAAGTGAACCTTGGTGCCCTTTTCACCGCGAATCAGGTCCGCGGCATCTTTCACGGACATGCCCTTGGTGTTTTTGCCGTCAATTTCCAGAATTTCATCATTGGCTTTCAAACCGGCCTTATCGGCAGGCGTGTCATCAATGGGCGCAATAACCACCAGTTTGTCTTCCCGTACACCGATTTGAATGCCAATCCCGTACAAGGTGGCCTTAATGGAGCGGCCTTCCTCGGCAAACTCGTCTTTATCCAGAAAGCGGGTATAACGGTCGTTCAGACTGGCCAGCATGGTTTCAATGGCCACGTTGGCGTCTTCTTCATCCTTAATCTGGCTGTCAAAGCGGTGCCGCCAGATGCGCCAATCCTGTCCGTTCTTGTCTTCGTTCACAAACCGGGCGTTGATCAACTTCCAAACCTCGTCGTAGAGGGATTGGGGAGTGTAAGCGAACCCTTGCTGAACCGTAACCGCCAATGACAGCGGAATCAGCAGGGCCCCAAAAAGCTTGTTTTTTCTCATCGGCTTCCATCCATGTTGATTGGCTTGTGACAACACACCAATTTGCGCAAGTAAACCTTATTATACCGAATTTTAAAGGGTCTTACAGAGCCTATACAATCCCCAAAGCGAAACTGACAACCATTCCCACCATGAACCGGGCCATACCCATTAAAAATCCGCCCAGGCCAAAGAACAGGAATAACACGACCAGAATCAGAAAACCGTACTGGCTCAAACTTACTGCATATCGACGCAAAGGCGGCAGGAAAGTTTCCAGCACCCCAAAACCATCCAGGGGCGGCAACGGGATCATATTGAGCAAAAATAAAAACGCGTTCATCAGCGCCGCCAGCGATAAAAAGTGCTGCGTGGCATCCGCCAATGTGCCGGAAGCCCCGGCCCGCTGCAATACCAAGGCGCCAAACACACAAACGATCATCATCAACAAATTGGCAAACGGGCCGGCAAATGCCACCAGCGCCGGACTTAAGGGATGCTTGAACCGCGCCCGGTTCACCGGCGTTTCTCCCCATGCAATGCCAAACAGCACCAGCATTAGCACAGAAGCCTGCCCCATGTGCAGCAACGGATTCAACGTCAGCCGCCCTTGCCGGGCCGCGGTATCATCCCCCTGAGACAAGGCGGCCAGCGCATGAAAATACTCATGAATGCCGATGGAAATCATTACAATCACCACCACATTCGCAAAATACGCCGGATCGCGGAATAAATTTTCTACAAACATGGCTAAATGCTGCCCACCGTCAATTGAATCTGATCCACCGTCAGCCCGGTCTGGGGCGAGAATTTATTCAACGCCTCTTTAATGGCCGGAACCTGAAAACTCAGTTCCGAAGCCATCGCCGCATTACTGACCCGCACCAGCAGCGTGGTTTGGTGGCCCTGCTTTTTCAAACGAACCGCCTTGCTGTGATCGGCGGCCACCTGACCCGCAATACCGGCTACCTGCTTGGGCCATAGCGCCATCAGGGCCAGCTCGTTCACTTTTTTATCCAGGTCCAAATCCTGGCACAGGCCGGGCAGAACATCCGCCAAGGTGGACAGGGAACCGACCCGCTTATTCTTCTTGCGGGATGAACGGTAATTGCTCATGGGGTAGCCTCCGAATGCGCTGAATAACGCTCATGTCGAGCGTCGGTTAATTTGCCTTTTTCCACCGTAAACACGGCAATGCCGTTGTCCCCATCGCCCGGTTGATGTTCCAGCAGGGTTTGCCAAGAGGAACTGGGGTGGGTGGTGGTAATAAACACCTGGCTTTCCGGGTGAATATGCTCCACCAGCAAGCGTTGGCGATCCGGATCCAGTTCGGCCATCACATCATCCAGCAGCAACACGGGCGGCTCCTGCAACTTGGCGTTCAGGCATTGCAGTTCGGTCAACTTAAGCGCCAACACGATACTGCGCTGCTGGCCCTGGCTGCCGTAGGCATCCGCCTGCATTCCATCCAGGTAGAAGTGGATATCGTCCCGGTGCGGCCCAATCAGGGACGTGCCCCGACGAATTTCCTCGGACATTTTCGCTTCCAGTTGACGGGCCATGGTCACTTCCAGATCCACCACATCCGGCACCGCGGCTTCCGCCAGCATCGACAGCTGCGCGCCATTAGCATGTTCTTGGGCCTGCTCCTGGCGCAAGGCGTCCAGTACGCCGCTCTGATAAGCCATGGTCAGCTTTTCCCGCCCATCACTCAGTTCCAGGTAGGCAATGGCCGCCAAATCCTCAATCATGGACAAATACGCCAAGCGCGAAACAATCACCCTGGCCCCTGCCGTGGCGAACTGGATGTTCCAGGCCGTTAGATGCTCGCGGGAAATTTGCTCTACGGGGGCTTTCAGCAAGCGGTTTTTCTGCTGGCGGATCTTCTGGTATTCGCTGAGATAGATTAAATGCCGCTTATCATACTGCACAATGGCCGCATCCAACCAGCGGCGGCGATCTTCGGGTGCGCCGCGCAACAGCAGCAAATCCGGCAGAAAGAAAGACACCGTCGGCAGGTACCCCAACACCTCGGATCGGCTGCGTAAGGGGCTGGCATTCACCTTAAACACGGTTTTCAGGCGCTCGCCTTCACCTTTAATCTGGGCATCCAGTTGGGTGCGCCCCTCATAGTAGTGATTCGCCAATTGAGCGGATACCAGCGCAAATTGCTCCCCGGCCTGGATCAGTTCCCGATCGGTGCTGGTCCGGTGGGAGCGGGCATGGCTGAGGAAGTATAAAGCCTCCAGCAGATTGGTTTTACCCTGTCCGTTGTTCCCCAAAAAGATATTCTTACGGGGCGAAAACTCCACGTTCAATTCCGCATAGTTGCGAAACTGGATTAAATGCAGGGATTGAACGCGCATGAGGGTATACTGCCTTTGGATTTTGCCGAAGCTCTCTAAGCCAGTATAGCGGGATTGCCCCCGGTATTGTACCGGCCATGAATCATTTTGAAGCGTCTTGGGTTATAAGCCTTCAGGCAATGGACGCTTGATTACGCAGGCTTTTGAAAGTCTATTTGACCTGAACCGGCATAACCAGGCACAGATAACCGTTTTCTTCCTTGCCTTTGAAGATGGTGGGCGACAATGGCCCGTTGGTTTCCATTCTCACATCTTCAGACTCAATGACCTTCAAGGCATCGATCACATACTTGTAGTTGAAGGCAATATTCAGGGTATCCCCGTCGTATAGCACTTCCAGGGTATCTTTGGAATCACCCACATCCGGCGTTTGGGCCGCCAGGCTCATATTGCCCTTATCCAGCACTAGTTTCACGATATTGGTGCGCTCGTTGGCCATAACCGCCGTGCGCTCCAGGGAATCGATAAAGGCTTTCTTGTTGGCAAAGGCCACAATCTTGTTCTCAGCCGGGATCAACTGGTTGTATTTAGGATACTGACCGTCCAGCAAGCGGGACAATACATAGAAGCGCGGGGTACGGAAGGAGATTTGCCCGTCCTGAATGGCAATTTTCACTGGCTGCTCGCTCACATCGGACGCACAGAGCTTCAGGAATTCCTGCAAGGTTTTGGCCGGAATAATAGCAGACACGTTTAAAGTTGCCGCATTGCCGTCTTTTACGGTTTCAATCCGCCGCGCCAGACGCGATCCGTCAGTGGCGGCCATTTCCAACCCTTGCGCATTCAACTGGAAATACACGCCGCCCAACACGTTATTGGCGTCATAGCTGGCCGCCGCAAACGCAGTTTGGTTGATGGAGCGCACAAAGGCCTTTCCATCCACGGATAAAAAGTCTTGGCTATCGATTTGCTTGATTTGCGGAAACTCGTCCGCCGGCAATGTACGCATATCGAAGAGCGCGGTGCCGCATTGAATGCGCGCCGTTTGCACGGCTTCCTCGATCTCAAAGGTGATTTCCCGGTTACTGGGCAGCTTGCTGAGGATCTCGGACAATTTTTTGGCGGAAAGCGTGGTACGCCCTTCTTCCAACACCTTGGCGGGTATGGTGGTTTCTATCCCAAAATCCAGATCGGTGGCCGAAAGCTTTAACGTGTCCGGTCCCAGGCTTTCGATCAGGATATTGGAGAGAATGGGCTGGATGACGCGGGTGGCGGTGGCGCGCTGAACGGCAGCGACAGCCTGATGAATGTCTTCGCGTTGTGCGGAAAATTTCATTGGTCCCGAATCTCCTTACTTTCCATTTTGCTTACTCATTTATTTATAGAGTACACAATCCCCAAACCGATCTTCAAGCAAAAGACACATTCGTTCACACCCCTTGGCATCCCCGCCCTGAGATCGCTTCAAACCGATTGATCGTTGATCGTTTTTATAAAAGATCGATCGTCGTGCTTAGAGATCGCCAAAACCTGTAGAAAACTTTTGGAAAAGATGATTATAAGCGGGTTTCAGGTTGTTCAAAACTTGTTCAAATGCTGTTTAGGGTGTAGAAAGTTTCTGACAGATCCGGGTTTTCTACCGAAACTGATCACGGGTTATGCAGATCCATTGGACAGGTTTTCTACAGATCAGGGAGCCGAAAATGGCCGTGTTTGTTACGAAATGATCGCTATTGTTGCGGTTTGTGATCCATTGGCGGCTGTTTGAGGGATCGGGGAGATCGTTTTGCGGCTTGGGTGGCTATAAAACGGTTGTTGAACCTGTGATCTGCAGAGTTGGATCGGGGTAGGGGGATATAGAGACTGTTATTGGCCGTTGAGCTTGGCGAGAGCGCTTGTAAAATGGCGGGAAACCGGATCGGGATCGGGAAATAGCGATATATCGGATCGTCATCGTTTTTGATCAGTTCTGCCCTCAAATTTAACAAACGTTATTGAAGCGATGGACTGTAGAAAAATGCGCTTGGTCCGGTAATCGATTTCAACAAATCAATCGTTTTTTGATCGCCAGAACGCATGGCCCGTTTTAGGGGGGTGTCCCACTCCCTATCCATGGCTTGTGGATTGGCGCCTGTAGCTAGCAAAAGCTGTACCGATTCAGCATCACCCGTAGCGGCCGCCAAATGCAAGGGGGTGGAGCCGCTGTCATTAGTTAGATTCACGTTTGCACCGGCCTGCAGCAGCATTAGAACCGCCTGCGGGTTTTCCAGGGAAGCCGCCGTGTGAAGCGGCGTATTGCCCTCTGCGCCTTTCGCATTTAGCTCGACACCGGCGCTTAGCAGGGCCATGCACTCGGTTAACGCGCTATTATCGATGCAGGCTTCCATCAACTGCTCAAACAGAGCCTGGGTGCGTTGATGGCGTTCCCAGGTTTTGTACTGCAGCACTTTTGCCTGCTGGGATAAGGCAAGCACGCGCCATTGCGCCTGCCGTACAGGGGTAATCGGTGGACTCGTCTTATTAAAAAGCAATTCCAGCATGTGGGGCTGGCCACAGCCGGCGGCCCATTGGCAAATAGACTCTGCAATGCCGGGTTGATTCGCTAAAATGGCCTGAAACGTTTGCGTGTCGCCTGCCACAATGGCCTTGGTTAGTGAATTTGGAAGGACATTCTGAACGGTCGGAATCGAGGTGGCAGGCGTTGTTACAGGGGAATAGGAAGGCGTGGGCGAGGGAACGCCGCTTCTGAAAAAGATATCGGCGTACCCATTGTTTTGCGGCCTTGTCTGTAAAAAGGGCTGCGAAAAGCCGGAAAAGACGATAGCACGCTTGGACGTCGCAGGTAATAAGCTTTGTTGGATAGCTTGCGACTTGTCACCGGCCAACGAGCGGTAATTGGCAGGTTTAACAGGAGTGATCAGGTTGAGCATGCGGTTATTTGGGGATTATTTAACACGGAGCACTAGTCGGGATAAAAGAAGACACATTTGGTTAAAACAGAAGGCAGGCAAAAATTTCTGCCAATCACTACTCCCAAGTGTCGCTAGGGCTTTCCATAGGCCAGTTTACACTAGGATAGGAGTTAAAATACTTGGCTTGAGCCGTGTTTAAACAGTCTGGAGTTTGGACTGGTTCACGTAATCCGGCTCATTGCGGATAATTTCCCGAAGGGCCAGGCAGGTTTTCAGCATGGGTTCCACCCAGGCCAGCGGTAGCATGTTGCTGGCATCGCTCAAGCCCTTTTCCGGTTCCGGATGGGTTTCAAAGAACAGGCCGTCACACCCTACGGAAACTGCAGCCTTGGCCAGCAAGGGCGCGTACTCCCGGTTGCCGCCGGTGGTTTCTCCCGCGCCACCGGGTAGCTGTACGCTATGTGTGGCGTCAAAAATCAGCGGCAAGCCCAAGGATTGCACCATCGGGATGGAGCGCATATCCACTACCAGGTTGTTATAACCAAAGGTGGTGCCGCGTTCGGTGATGTAAATCTGCTCATTGCCCATGCTTTTTACTTTATTGGCCGCATGACGGGTATCCAGAGGCGCTAAAAACTGGCCTTTCTTGATGTTGACCGGAATCCGAGTCCGACCGGCTTCCAGAAGCAGGTCTGTTTGCCGGCACAAAAAGGCTGGAATCTGGATCATGTCGACAACTTCGGCAACGGGCTGCACTTCATGTACGGCATGCACGTCGGTTAGGATGGAAACTCCCACTTTTTCCTTGATTTCCTTGAGAATCTCCAGTCCTTCTTCCAGACCCGGCCCCCGGTAGGAGTTGACCGATGAGCGGTTTGCCTTATCGTAGGAGCTTTTAAAGTAGAATCTCACTTCCGGAAACTGGGCCATAATGGCTTTTAATTGACGGGCCACTTCAAAGTTCAGCTCTCCCCGGTTGTTTTCCAGGATGCAGGGGCCGGCAATAACTACAAATTCAGACTTGGAGGGGGTATTCATATGGGATCTCATCCATTTTGAAGCTAATCTACCCCTATGTAACCATTTATGACGCTCGGCTTCAAGCCGACCCTTGCAAAACCGAAGATTTACCCGTTTTTAGATGAGCCCGTGACCGTCATGATGGATGGGCTATGAAAACGGTTTATCAATCAGAAAGAGAGGATGCGGTGGCAAGTGCTTCGCCTGCATGGCAGACGGACTCGACGGATCTGGAATTGCTTTACTGGGAAGCTCTAACCTCTCTGGAAGGGTTTGGCCATAAAACATGGATGGCCTTGTTAGCCAAGGCAGGCAGCGCGGAAGGAATTTGGAACGCGTCGGATGCGTTGATAAAGAAGGCTTTGCCGCAGAAAAAACAGGAATTGATCTTCAAGCGCCGAGATATACCTTTGAATGAAGCTTGGCTGAACCGGCATCGGGAACTGGGTATTCAGGTGATTGCTTACCCCGACTCAAATTACCCGCCTTTGCTGAAGGAAATACACGATCCACCCGGCTTGCTGTATGTGAAAGGGGCGCTATCGGCCTTAACCTCCAAAACGATAGCTGTGGTGGGAACCCGCAATGCTTCGGAGTATGGGCGACAGGTCACGGGAAAGTTGATTCGGGAACTGGTGCCTGCTAGCGCAACGATTATCAGCGGTTTAGCGTCTGGGATTGATACGGTGGCCCATTGGACTGCCCTGCAAAGCGGCTTACTGACAGTGGCAGTGTTTGGATGCGGCTTGGATATCATTGCCCCTTCCGCTAATCGTCGCTTGAGTCAGGAAATTATTGCCCAGGGTGGTGCGCTGGTCAGTGAATACAAGCTGGGAACGCAGGCCAGCAAATATACCTTTCCGCAGCGCAACCGAATTGTGGCCGGTTTGTCTCATGGCGTGTTAGTGGCGGAAGGCGACATTAAAAGCGGTGCCTTGATTACGGCCAAATTGGGCCTGGAAGAAGGGCGATCCGTGTTTGCGGTGCCGGGCAATATTTATAATTCCGGCAGCCAGGGGCCGCTGTATCTGATTCAAAATGGGGCGGTTCCCGTCAGTTGCGGACAGGATATTTTGAGAGAGCTTCAGTGGTGGCTTCCATCTGGTAAATCACAGCCCGATTTGAACGCTGAACAAGCCACCGTGGAAGGCTTTACCGCGTTATCCGATGTTGAAAGGCAGGTTTTGGGCGGAATTTCCTACGATCCGGTTTCGGTGGAGAATCTGTCACAGACGACCGGACTTCCTTTTGCTAAAATCAATGAGATTTTGACTCTTTTAGAGTTGGAAGGCTTGATTGTTTTGATGCCGGGGGCTAAAGTTTGTCGCAGATAAAATTTCCCGATACCCAAGAGCAGCCGATTCCGGCTGAACCGCGAAAAGACTCGACCATGAAAACGCTGATCCTGATTGATGGCCATTCCCTGGCGTACCGGATGCATTTTGCGCTGGAACGCACCGGCATGCGCAATGCTGAAGGCACCCCGACCTGGGCGGTTTACGGATTCTTCAACGCTTTGTTCTCGCTCCTCAAGAAAATCAACCCGGATGCCATTGCCGTTTCCTTTGATGTAGGCCGTATTACCTTTCGGAATGATTTATATCCTGAGTACAAGGCGCATCGGGACTCCATGCCGGAGGAAATGCGGGAGCAAATGGGCTTAATCCGCAAAGCGGTCGAACTGTTGGGCATTCCCATCTATGAAAAGCCCGGTTTTGAGGCGGATGATGTCATTGGAACCCTGGCATGCAAGGCAGCCCATGAGGGGTTCTGGGTGCAAATCCTGACCGGCGACCAGGACGCGTTCCAGTTGGTGGACGATCTGGATCCGAATAACCCGGCCAAGGCACATGCAGGGAAAATTGAGGTACTGATTCCACCCCGTATGCCGCGTGAGGAAATGAAAACGTACGATCGCCAAGCTGTTTTTGAGAAATGGGGTATTTACCCGGAGCAGGTTATCGATTTTAAAGGATTAAAAGGGGATACTTCCGATAATATTCCCGGTGTTCCTGGGGTTGGTGATAAAACAGCGGTTAAATTCCTGACGGAATACAAGACCCTGGAAGGTTTGTACGAGCATATTGACGAATTGCCGAAGAATAAGATGCGCGAGAAGCTGGAAACCTATAAGGAACAAGCGTTTCTCAGCAAGCAATTGGCTACCATCGACCGGGATGTGTCGCTGGATGTGACCTGGGAGGATTGCCATCTTGAAATTCCTGACTTTGATGCGCTGATGGCTTTTCTGGAACACCTGGAATTCAAATCCATCATCAAACAGGCGCCATCCCTGCTGGCTCCATTCTCGGCAAAGGCTGCCCAACTGCGTCAGGGAGGCGTTGAAAGTAGTTTGGAAACGGAGCTTTCTGGAGACTTGGGAGAGGAAGCGGAAGGCACTGTCGCGGTGCAGGGTAAACTGCTGGCAGCCAGTGAGCCGCTCAAAGTAACCCATGAGATCGTGACGACTGCGGCGCAATTGCAAGACGTGGTGGCGCTGATTTTGAAAGCGGGCGTTTTCGCGCTGGATTTGGAAACCACCGGGCTGGATGTTCATAATGCCCAATTGGCGGGTATCGCCATTTCGGTGTTGGATACATTTGAACGCTATAACCGTCCGGCAGAGAATATCCTGGGTTTATCCAACTACCCCAAACAGTTCTCGGCGATCCGTTTAAGGCCAGGTATCCCCGAACTCCCGATTCAAAACGTCTACATCCCCATACGGCAGGCGGGTTTGCAGACGGAATTGTCGGAAACGGATGTGTTGAACGCCTTGCAACCCGTTTTGACCTCGAATGATATTGTGAAACTGGTGCACAACACCAAGTTTGAGTGCAATATCTTCCGTCAGCTTGATATTCCCTTGCAGGGGCTGATTTTTGACACCATGATTGCTAGCTACATCGATAACCCGGACCGTCGGCATGGCTTAAAAAGCTTGTACGAGGAATTGTTTGGGCAGCCCATGTGCGATATTAAGGAACTGATTGGCTCCGGCAAAAAGATGATTCTGTTTACCGAAGTGCCGGTAGAGGCGGCTGCCGGTTATGCCAGTTGCGATACGTTTGCCACTCTGGAATTAACCCGGCATTTTTTGGCCAAGCTGGATGAAAAGCAGTGGACGCTGTTTTACGAGATTGAAATGCCTCTGGCGCGGGTTCTGGCGGATATTGAATGGGCCGGTGTCGCTCTGGATATAGACTATCTGAAGGAAATGAGCCGTCAGTTGGACGAGCGGCTGAAAATTCTGGAAAAGGAAATCTGTGGGCTGAGTGGCTGCGATTTCAACCTGAATTCGCCTAAACAGGTGGCCGAAGTGCTGTTTGACAAGATGGGCATTGCCCCCTCCCGTAAGACCAAGGGAAAAACCGGCTATAGCACCGATGTGAAAGTGCTGGAACAATTGGCCGAGCAGCACGAAATTGTGCGCAAAATTCTGGAATACCGGCAGCTTTTCAAGCTGAAATCGACTTACATTGATGCCTTGCCGGAGCTGATCAATCCCAAAACCCACCGGATTCATACCAGCTTTAACCAGACGGTGACGGCCACCGGCCGTTTATCCAGCAGTAATCCCAACTTGCAGAATATCCCCATTCGCACCGAGATGGGTCGCTTAATCCGTCAGGCATTCGTGCCGGAACAACGGGAAGGCTGGTCTTTGCTGTCTGCTGACTACTCCCAGATTGAGTTGCGCCTGCTGGCTCACTTCTCGGAGGATCCGCACCTGCTGGAAGCCTTCAATAGTGGCGAAGATATCCATACGGCGACTGCGGCACTGGTATTCGGCATGACGATTGAAAAAGTCACTAAAGAGCAACGATATCGGGCGAAAACCGTGAACTTCGGTGTGATATACGGGCAATCCCCATTCGGGTTGTCCCAGCAGTTGAAAATCCCTCAAAGTGAGGCGTCCCAGTTTATTCAACTGTATTTTGCCCGGTACGGTAAGGTGAAGCAGTTTATCGACCGCACCAAAGCCAAAGCCCACCATACGGGCAAAGTGGAAACGTTATGCGGCCGCACCCGTGATTTATCCCGTGATTTGCAGAGTACGAACCGCAGCATTCGCGAATTTGCCGAGCGAGCCGCGTTTAATACCCCATTGCAAGGCTCTGCGGCAGATTTGATGAAAGTGGCCATGATTCGCTTGCAACGCAAGTTACAGGAAGACGGATTGCAAAGTAGAATAATTCTACAGGTTCATGATGAACTGGTACTGGAAGTTCCCGACTCCGAGCTGGAGCGGGTGAAAGAACTGGTTCACTGGGCGATGGAATTGGATCAACCGTTGCGGGTTCCGCTGGTGATTGATCTTTATGTTGGCCCGAGTTGGATGGAATAGAATTAAATCAGGGATCTGAAGCGACGATATCGGCCAACGTCATTCCTGTTCCACCAAAAATTGAGTCCGATCCGGAAGAGGCAGCCATGCTGAAGCACATTACTCTGGTTCAGAATCTGAGCACCGATCCGCAAAGCCATTATGCCAAGCAGGTGCTGGAATTTTTTACCCATCACGGGGTACATGTGTCGCATTTGCAGGTCTTGGGCAAGGATTGCCCGGAAGTCCCAGCGGAAGCCGAAAACCCTGATCTGGTGATTGTGCTGGGCGGAGATGGCACGTTTTTACGGGCGGCCCGTAAATTTGTAATGCAGCAAGTTCCATTGGTAGGCGTTAATACGGGCGCATTGGGGTTTTTAACCCACATTGAAGCCAACAAGCTACATTCCTACCTGGAATTGCTGATGCAGGGACAATATGCGCTGGATCCCCGGATGATGCTGTCTATCAAAAGCTCCGGTGAAAGCGGCATTCAAAAGACCGATGTGTGCCATGAGGAATTGGCCCTGAACGATGTGGTCGTTAAAAATGCCAATCCCAGCCAGCTTTGCAGGTTGCACCTGTTTGTAAACGATATTCCGGTGGCGGTGTATGATTCCGATGGCTTGATTCTTTCTACACCAAGCGGGACCACGGCTTATACGATGGCTGCAGGTGGCCCGGTTATTTCACCGGAGGTGGATGCCATTTCCATTACGCCCATTTGTCCGCACAGTTTCTCCGCCAAGGCGGTGGTAGTGCCCTTCAATAAAGAATTTCGGGTGCAGTCGGATTTGAAAAACCAGGATGTGGTCTTTGCCCTGGACGGCTTGGAATGTGGCATCCTTAAGCCGGGTGAGTCTTTGGTGGTGGTTCGGGCGCCAATCCCTTTTAAAATGGTGAACTTCAAATTGGGTGACGATGATTTCTACTCCCTGCTCAAGCGTAAGTTGCAATGGTCCATGAATCCCCGCTGGCAGTCGCAGGAGGCCAAGGCGGCTCAGTTTCATACGGAACATCCGCCGCAGTCGCCGTCCTCGTAGCTTCCACATCGTATCCTGGCTGATTCTGGTACAATCAGGACATCTATGCTAAAACAGCTCCTGATAAAAAACATTGCCATTATCGAGTCCCTGGATTTGAGCTTTCATGAGGGTTTAACGGTCATTACCGGGGAAAGCGGCTCAGGGAAAAGTATTCTGTTGGACTCAATTTCGCTGGCATTTGGGGCCAAGGCGTCTCCCAGGGAAATTTTGCGGGCCGGTTGCGAGCGCGGTCAGGTGGAATTGCTGTTCGATATTGGCAGTTTGCAGGATCATGTGGCTTTTCGAGAATTTCTGGCGAATCAGGGTGTGGCTTTGCTGGCGGATGAAACCGAGATTTTATTGTCCAGGGAATTTACACAGGGCGGGAGTCGATCTCGCATTAACGGAATCCCGGTAACGCGCGAGGTGCTGGAAAGCGTTCGCCCGTGGGTGATTGACCTGCACGGCCAACATGAACTAACCAGCCTGTTTCAGCGGGATAAGCAGCGACTTTACCTGGATGCCTTCGGTGGAAGCGCCATTGCGGCGCTAAAGCGTGATGTTTCAGAGGCGTATGACCAATGGTCCGGCTTGAGGAACCAATGGGAAAAACTAAACCGCAACCGGCAGGATCTGGAGCGGCAACGGGATTTTCTGGTGTTTCAGTTGAACGAACTGACCGAAGCGCGGCTGGCCACTGAAAATGAGGACGTGCAGGCTCGGCAGGAGTTGGAAATTTTAGGCCATGCCGAAAAACTGATTCGAGTGGCGACTGAAGGCTCGGCCATGTTGTCCGAAGGGGACGCCCAGACCCCGGCGGTGCTGGATCAGTTATCCATGCTGCAAAAGAAGCTGGCGGAAGGGGCTGGGTACGATCCGGCACTGGAGAAAATTCTGGAGCAATTGCAAAGCGTCCATGCGGAATTGCGGGCGGCGGCCAGCGATTTGAACCGTTATCAGGACCGGGTGGAAGCCAACCCGGAGCGCATGGGGGAACTTGCCGACCGGCTGGACGTGTTGGAAAAGCTGAAACGTAAATATGGAGCCTCGCTGGGAGAGGTGATTGCCCGACGTGACCAGCTGGCCGATGAGCTGGCCGCTTTGGAAAGCAGCGAGCAAAACCTGGAAACCTTGGAAGCTGCCATTGCGGACAAGGAGAAAGCGTTGGAGCGGGTATCCAAGGCGTTAAGCCAAACCCGGCGAACGCTGGCTGACGATTTGAAGCAGCAATTGCTGAATCAGTTGCAGGTACTGGCCATGCCGGCTGTTTCGTTCGATGTGGTGTTTATTCCATCTGCATACAGCCGGGAAGGCATGGAGGAGGTGGAGTTTCTTTTTTCAGCCAATCCGGGTGAAGCCTTGAAATCCTTGGCGAAAGTGGCCAGCGGAGGCGAATTGTCCCGGTTTCTGCTGGCGATGAAAGTGCTGACGGCTGCCTCGGATGGTTTATTAACCCTAGTGTTCGATGAAATCGACAGCGGCATCAGTGGCCCCACGGCCAAGGCCGTCGCGGAAAAGCTGGCCAGTTTGTCCCATCATTTGCAAGTGTTGACCATTACCCACCAGCCCATGATTGCGGCGATGGGGCAACAGCATTTGCATGTGGAAAAACGGGTGGTGCAAGACTCTACCGGGCAGGAAAGCGTATCTGTAGGTGTACAGTTGCTGGAGCGGGATGAGAACAGCCGGTTAAAAGTGCTGTCTCGTTTAGTCAGTGGTGTGGACACCAACGATGAGGCGGTCAAGAAGTTCATTCGCCGGTTGCGACAGCAGGCTAAGGAATTTCATCGGCAGCCGTCCACTGTAACGCTTGCCAAATCCGGTCAGGGCTAGGCCCACCCCCATTATTTACATGTGGAAGAACCGGCTTGCTCGCTCCAGGCCGGTCTTCATGGTTTCGCCCTCTCCTTTTGTGGTTAAGAAAGGAGTAAAAAGTAATTGGAATTTATTAACGTTTTATTTTTTCTCACCTGCTTTATTCTTCTCGTATTCGTCAATCATAGCTGTGGTTTCCCGATAAGTCTGCGAAGCGCTGCCCAACATCGGATCAATCACGTTGGCCGAAAACCCGAGTGGTGAATCGTCGATATAAGTGGGCGGTATGGGTGGTTGTTGTCCTGGGCCCGGTGGCATGCCAGTACCGGTACCCTGATATTGTGGATTCTGTTGATATTGCGCGCCTGGGCCCGGTTGCGGCATGTTGGGCATCACATACGGCTGCGTCTCGTATCCGGAGTAAACCTGATACGATAACGGGTCGAGATTCAGCAAACTGCCCAGATCATTGGGACTTCCATACGGATTTCCGTAAGGTGAAGCGTTATAGCCTCCTTGCATAGGTCCAATCAGAGGTTGTTCGCCATATTGGTTGGCTTGAATGCCGGACGGTTTGCCCCCGCCCGCATTATAAGACGATGAATAATAGCCATTATTTGTATTTGGCCCGATTGGTTGTGTCATCGTAATTACCTCTGTGACTGTTAACCGTGATGATTAACGTTATGCTTGTTTATCCAGTCTTTGGCCGGTGCCGTTTTGATTGTATCCGTGGGCATTAGTGCCTCCACCATGACCACCTCCGGAATCGCCATGACCGCCTGGTGCGCCCGGCGGCAGCGGCATTGGCGGCGGTGGCATCGGCCCCGGCATCATGCCCGGCATCGGCGGATAAATCGGATTTTGAGGATAGCCAACCCCTGCGGCACTATAAATTTGGTGCTGCATCATGTTGACGTCTTCCGTCAATGAATTGATGTACTGGTTGGTGGTTAATCCGTGAGAATACAGTCCGTCAAAAGAGGGCCCGTATTGAAACCTCGGATCCTGATAGATAGCTGCCG
>JAJQJM010000026.1 GCA_021323475.1 Vampirovibrio sp. | reverse complement strand
AGTTCACGCCAAGTATCAGCCCAACTCCCCCGAAGCAAAGGAGTTTCGCAGCTGTATCGGCTATGTCCGAACCAGTATCCACGAGATGGAGCAAGCCCTGCAACCGCTGTTAGAGCAGGACCCCAGCGGAGGAAACGCCATCCGCCTGCATCAACGCTACGGATGGGCCGTCAAACTATGGCGATGGCTCAATCGCAGTCTTGGGATTGAGCCAGCCTATGGTTATTAGGTTGTAGTTTAGTATTGTCGGAACGGGGTCAGCCGGATTTACAGGCCCATAAAGTCAGGACCGGCCCCTTGCTCGGTAGGACGAACCTTCAGGTTCACCTCGGGGCAAACGATTTCGCAGGTACGGCACTGGACGCAGTTTTCCAGCGACATGCCATGATGGCGAATCCCTGATTTCACGTCCACCCGATGCACTTCAGCCGTACAATCCGAGATGCAGGGCGTGTCTTTGCCCAATGCATCATAGGTGGAAATACACTTGATGCACACATCCGAATTAAACTCGTCAATGTGACGGTTCTCTTCGTGATACTTGGTATGCGCGTAGAACACCGCATCCGGACGGGAATAAATGGTGTCCTTCACGAAACCGTTGGTGGAAATCGCGCGGGCCGGCTTGAAGTTGGGCACGATGTGCTTGTAATCTTCCTTGTACTTCACCGGGCCGATATCTTTGGTGCCTTCCATCAGGTTTTTCAGGCGGAGCGCATCATTCATGGCCTGGAAGGGGTTATTTTTCAGGCCAACTGAGAACATACCCATCCAGGGATTGCCCTTATCGATACCTTCCAGCACAGTGGGCATGTAGGTATTCAACAGACGGGGATTTTCCTGCCAGGCTTGACGGAAATAGCGTCCCTCAAACAATTGTTTGCCGACAAAGGAATTCATGACCTTGTCTTTATAAGGCGCCAGACGGGCTTCACTGAAATCATTGGCCTTCAGGGCGTCATGCACCACTTCCGCCGCTTGCCAGCCGCACTCCATAGCCTTGTCCACCCCGGACAACTGACCGATATCCAGCACACCCAGCGCGTCGCCCAACAGCATGGCGCCATCTGTGGCAAACTTCTTGGGCAGGCTGTAGTAGCCGCCTTCCGGCAAGAGAGCCGCACCATACTTCAGCATTTTGCCGCCCTTAATCATCTCCTGCACCCAGGGATGCTTTTTGAGATCCTGCAAACGCTGCTGCGGATTAATGTTAGGGTTTGGAGAATCCAGGGAAATCACCATCCCAATGGTCAGCTTGTGGTCTTTCATCCCGTAGATGAAGCCGCCGCCAAAGGAACCTTCCACCAGCGGGAAGCCCATGGTGTGCCACACTTTGCCTTCAAAATCTTTATCCGGAGCCAGCTCCCAAACTTCCTTCACGCCCACGGACCAGATTTGCGGATTCTCGCGCAAGTTGAACTTGGCAATCAGGTTGCGGGACACAAAGCCCTTGTCGCCGAAGCAGGTGACTTTGCCGTAGATATTGTCCTCGTTGGGGTCGCCGGACGGTTTCTCGTTAATCTGCACCCCAACCACTTTATTGCCGTCATAGACAATCTCGTGGGCCGAAAAACCGGGGAAGAAATCCACCACCACGTTTGGAATTTCTTTCAGTTTCTCTTTCAGGTTGTTCACCATCCAGTAGACCACGTGGCTTAGGGTCAAAATCAGGTAGCCTTCTTTTTTCAGGCCATCCGGCAGAATGGATTCCGGTACATCCCACTTGCTTTTGTTGGCCAGCACCGAGAAATTGCTCTCCTTGCAGACCGCCTCAATAGGGAAACCGTTTTCCTTGTAATCCGGAAACAGTTTTTTAATGACGTGGGGTTTGGAAACCGCCCCACTCAGGATGTGAGCGCCAAATTCCTTCCCTTTTTCCAGAATGGCCATGGAGAAAGAAACACCGCTCTCTTTTGCCAGATCCACCAGGTGGTGAGCCAGGGCCAGGTTGGACGGACTGCCGCCAACCAATATCACATCATATTCAATACGTTCAGCCACAGAGGACTTGCCTCCCATAAATTCAAAATAATGTACAAATTAGACTGGTTAAACTAAGGATTTCTCCTGGGGAGGAACCTTGTTCCCGGATTGTTGTCCTGCCTTCAGTTGACGGATCAGCTCCGGCACCACCTGAGTGACATCGCCCACGATACCATGATGCGCAACCTGGAAGATCGGCGCGTCGGCATCCTTATTAATCGCGATAATCAGGCTGGCCTTGTGCATGCCCACTTTGTGCTGAATGGCGCCGGAAATCCCGCAGGCAATATACACCTTGGGGCGAACCGTTTTGCCGGTCTGACCGATTTGATACTGGTACGGAATCCAACCGGCATCCACCACCTTACGGGAAGCGCCGATGACGCCGTTTTCAAAGCAGTCGGCCAATTGTTTCAGCAGTTCAAAGCCTTCCGGGCCGCCCACGCCGAAGCCACCGGCCACGATCACATCGGCCTCATCCAGATTCACGGCGGATTGCGCTTCGCGCACAATCTCGGCGATTTCCAGACGGAAGTCTTCCGGCTTCAGATTCACCGGGATTTCACGGATTTCACCGGTACGATTGGTATCCGGTTGCAGGGGAACCATCACGCCGGGACGGGTGGTAGCCATCTGCGGGTTGTTCCAGGGGCCCAAAATCCGGGCTTTCAAACTCTCGCCGAAGCTGGGACGAATGGCGTACAAGCAGCCAGGGTACAGGCCCAGCTTGTCCGGGTCGGCCTTGTTGGTATGCTCGTATGGCCCGATATCCAGCTCGGTACAGTCAGCGGTCAAACCGGTTTTAAAGAACGCGGCAATCCGGGGCGCCAAGTCACGGCCCGTTGTGGTGGAACCCAGCAACAGGATGTGCGGCGGCAGCTCGAAAGTTTGCAGCAAATCGGTAATGACCCGGCGGAACGGCAGGGTACGGTAGTTTTCCAGTTCCGGATGATCAGCCACGTACACGCATTCCGCGCCATATTGGATCAGCTTTTGAGCCGCTTCGCGGACATTGTGGCCCAGCAAAATGCAGGACAGCTTGCCGCCCAGCTTATTAGCCAAGTCACGACCGGCGCCCAGCAGTTCCAGGGTAACGGTTTGCACTTGCCCTTGCACCTGTTCGGCAACCACAATTACTTCCTTGTTGGAAGGCGTGATGATTTCCCGCATGGGTTCCGGCTCTGGCTTCGGGGGCGCTTCGTTATCCGCTTTGGGGGACGGAGAAGTGGCCGACTCCTTGGGAGCTACGTATTGAGCGCCTGCCTGAGCGTCTCCGCTTACGGGCGGCTTTTGAGGGTCTTGGGGTTGATTCTCGTTCTGGCTCATACTCTTGCGAATTCCCTGAGATTAGTAGTCTGTAGCAAATCACGGACCATATGCTCAATCGGCTCACCTTGGCGTACTTTGCAGTTCCCGCCGATTTCAGCCACCTTGTCCGTTTTGGCGACGATGGTCGGGGAGCCCTTCAGCCCGCATAGGGTTGGATCCGCACCCACGTCATCCAACGTGATGGTTTTGATAACCTTGCTTTTCTCTTCCTCGTTGCGCAGCAGCATTTGCACCTTGCGCGCTCCGCGGATGGTCTTGTATTCCAGGTGATGATAGGAGTTAGCCACGGTAATCATGGCAGGCATCGCCATTTTAACCCACTGGTAACCACCTTCGATAACCCGGCGGGCCATCACCTTATCGCCTTCCACGCGGAAGTCTTCGCAGTAGCTGGTTTGCGGCAAATCCAGACGCTCGGCGATCTGCGGGCCGACCTGGGCGGTATCGCCGTCGGTGGTTTGCAGGCCGCAGAAAATCAAATCCGGCTGACCCAGGTGCTGAATCACCTTATGCAGCGCATAGGCAGTTGCCAGCGTATCGGAAGCGGCCAAGCGGCGGTCGGAAAGCAGGTAACCCATATCGGCGCCATGCTCAATGGCTTCCAGCAGGATTTCCGCAGCGGGTGGGGGGCCCATGGAAATGGCCGTAACTTTACCGCCATACTGCTGCTTGGTATGCAGGGCGGCTTGAAGCGCGAAGCGGTCAAACGGGTTCAACATCCGCTTGGCTTTGGCGCGATCGATGGTTCCGTCCGGGTTGATGCCCGCTTTGGCGGATTGGTCCGGAACCTGCTTGATAAGGACGAAAATATTGTTAATGCTTGACATAGTCGTACTTTGCAGGGGTCTTAAGTAAACAAAACCTTAAAACTGATATGGTGTGTTGATTTTAATGAAGCACTTGACTGAAAACAGGCATTGCCAGCCCATTAAACGAGTGTGGAGGATTCTCGATAAGAGTATCAATGAAGAGTGGATACGTCAAATAGTTTCAGTCTCTCCTATTATGCCAGCAATCTGGCATCTTGGGGGAACCGTTTATATAAACCTAAGATGCGACGGCTGAAGACTTTATCCATGCGTCAGGGTTTAAACCTCGGCAAAATCAAATGGCTCAGCGGTGAAGCGACGGTAGAGACGCATCATCTTCTCCGGCAGGCTCATTTTGAAGCCCTTGCGGCGCATAAACTGAAGCCGAGCCAATTGAGCCTGTCGCTTCAACGGTTTGGGATAACGATGATTCGCCAGATAGGCTTCCACAGCCCGGTAACAAAATAATATGCGTTCCAACTCATCCGGTGATTTCACGCCGGCATGCCGCCCCCGATCTTGCCTGTAGTACACTTTGGGCTCCGGGTCGAAGTAAACATCCCATTCCAACGCGAAACAGAGCCAGGCTTCCCACTCAAAGACGTCCTCATTTTCCAGGCCTGTCTGTATAAAGCACGCCTTGCGAACTATCACGGCGGGAGACGGCAGAATGTTTTCCTTCAGCAGATGCCGGAAAAACAGTTGACCGGGGTACAACGTGGGCTGATACGGTAAATTGCTGTCTTTCTTATGGGGGATATAAGTCTCGTAGGGCGCATTACCTTCATCCAGGCATTGCACCCGGCAAAACGCCATGCCCAGCCTGGAATTCAGGATAAATTGGGTCACAAAATCCTGCAACACATGCGGAGAAGCCAGACAATGCTCGGCAGCGATTCGCCAGATCAGATCGCCATTGGCATGCGTTATGCCCCAGCCTGTGGATTGTTCGGTCGGGTCAGTGTTTTCAACTGGGACGTAGCGGATTCGACCGTCTGCGGGGGGCAACTGCGCCGCCAAGGCCGAGACGGCCGGAGATTTTCCCTCATCCAGCAGCAACACTTCAAAATCAATGAAGGTCTGCATCAGTAGGGACTGGACGCAAGTTAACAGGAATTGCTCGTTTTCGCCGCAGGGAACCAGGAATGTGACAACTGGGTTGGTTGGTGGGTTCATGACACTGTCCTCTCAGCAACGCCGCCAAACGGGGTTATTAGTGTATGCAAAAGGCATCGCGCAACCAATAGGCCAAAAGTGGGGTACACTAAACAAAGCCGGAATTGAGCTATAACACGCCCCATTTCAGGCACTCCCGTCCATATGAGCCACATGAGTGAGCGGAAGAGGGCAAGCAAGCATGAAGCGGGTCGCCATCCTGCAAGCCAGAATGACTTCCACCCGGTTGCCGGGAAAAATCCTGATACCCGTACTCGGAAAACCCTTGCTGGCCTACGAAGTTGAACGCCTGCAACGCTGTAAAAACATTGACGAATTGCTCATCGCCACCACGACCAACGCTCAGGATGATGCCGTCGTTGACTTCTGCGACCGGTTTCAACTTTCCTGCTTTCGCGGCTCCGAGCCGGATGTGCTGGAGCGTTTCCACGGAGCGGCCCGGCAAGCACAGGCCGATATGATTGTTCGGGTTACCGGCGATTGTCCGCTCATCGATCCCGTCGTGGTAGACGCCGTGATTGCCGATTATGAGGCCGGACAGACGGATTATGTCTCCAACACCCTGGAGCGGACCTTCCCACGCGGGCTGGATGTGGAGGTGTTTTCCGCTGAGGCGTTGGAAAAATGCCACCAGGAAGCCCAGGAGCCCGCTGAACGGGAGCATGTCACCCCGTATATTTACCGCCATCCGGAGCGGTTCGTTATTCAACAACACCAACAGGTCGCCAATCATAGCGATTTTCGGTGGACGGTGGATACCCCGGAAGACTTTGAGCTGATTCGATTGATTCTGGAAGCGCTTTATCCGGCCAAGCCGGATTTTGGGCAGGTCGATGTATTGGCTCTGCTGGCTCAACGCCCGGAATGGCAGCGAATCAACGCTCACATCGAACAAATCAAGTTGCAATAGAAAACCAGCCCCCTCCATTTGGTAGAGAGAGCCGGTTTTCCAGAGAAATGATCTAGTCCAGGTTGGGATTTATGCGGGGGACAGAGCAGCCTGTCCAGGCTCTGAAGCCAGGAAAGATTGCAGGCTGCGCACCTTGAACTTGTCGTTCTGCAGGGATTCAATCCCTTCCGCCAGAGCCTTGGCCCCGCCAATGGTCGTCACCAGTGGAACCTGGGATTCCAAAGCGGCCTTACGGATATAAGAATCATCAATCATGGCATCTTCACCAATCGGGGTGTTGATAATCAGGCTGATTTCACCCTGACGGATCAGTTCCTCCGCATTTGGAGAGCCTTCATGCTTTTTCTTCAGTGCCATAACCGGCAGGCCATAACTTGCGAAGAGTTTCGCGGTCCCTTCGGTCGCTGTCAACCGGAAGCCCAGCCGGTTCAAATGCTCAGCCACCGGCAGGGTTTTGGCCTTATCGGTATCGTTCACGCTGATAAACACGCTGCCCGACAGCGGCAGCTTATTGTTGGCCGCAACATGCGCCTTGGCAAAGGCAATGGCGAAGTTGTCATCAATGCCCATCACCTCGCCGGTGCTTTTCATTTCCGGCCCCAGCTTGGGGTCGGTGCCCTTGAACTTGTTAAACGGGAAGACCGGCACCTTCACAGCCACATGCTTCGGCAGGCTGGCCGGCAGCAACGTTTTCACCTGCGCCAGCGATTCGCCCAGCATCAGACGGGTGGCCATCTTGATCATCGGGATGCCCGTTGCCTTGCAGACAAACGGCACCGTGCGGCTGGCACGGGGGTTCACTTCCAGAACGTACAGATTGCCGTCTTTCAGGGCAAACTGAATGTTCAGCAGGCCGCGAATCTTCAGTTCCTTCGCCAGTTTGTGGGTGGTTTCCTCAATCTCGGCCATCATTTCGGCTGAAATACTCTGCGCGGGCCATACACAGGCGCTGTCTCCACTGTGGACACCGGCATGCTCAATGTGTTGCAGAATAGCCGCCACCAGGGTATCTTCCCCGTCGGAAACAGCATCCACATCCACTTCCATGGCCTCTTCCAGGAAGCGCTCCACCAGCACCGGATGCTCCGGCTCCACCTGCACCACTTCGTTTAAGTAACGTAGCAGGCGCTCTTCACTGTAGAAAATCTGCATGGCGCGCCCACCCAGAATATAGCTGGGTCGCGCAATCAGCGGATACCCGATGCGACGGCTGATGTCCAGCGCCTCTTCCACGGTGCGGGCCGTGCCCGACTCCGGTGAGCGCAGGTTCAATTTGGCCAGCACTTCACCGAAACGCTTGCGGTCTTCCGCCAGGTCAATGCTATCTACGCTGGTTCCCAGAATGTTGTAACCGGCGTCTTCCATCGGCTGCGCCAATTTCAGCGGGGTTTGCCCGCCCAATTGAGCGATAATGCCGCGCGGCTGCTCCTGCTCCAGAATGTTCTGTACGTTCTCCGGCGTCAGCGGCTCAAAATAGAGGCGATCGCTGATGTCGTAATCCGTGGACACCGTTTCCGGGTTAGAATTCACCATGATGGCCTCATAGCCAAGCTCTTGCAGGGCCATTGCAGCATGGACGCAACAATAATCGAACTCAATGCCCTGGCCAATCCGGTTCGGCCCGCCGCCGATAATCACCACCCGTTCGGCACCGGTAGGCTCAGCGGTGGCCTCGTTCTCATCACTATGATGCGTAGAGTAGTAATAGGGCGTAAACGCCTCGAATTCACCGGCGCAGGTATCCACCGCATTGAACACGGGCTGCTTTTTAAGCGTTTCCAGCTGGGTTTTTAACGCTTCAGACGGCAATTGCACGATTTTTTGAATCTGGCTGGCGCTGAACCCTTGCCGGGCCACTTGTTTCAGAAGCGGCTGCGGCAATTCCGAGCCATTGGCTTGCTTTACGGTTTGCTCGGTTTCTACCAACTCGCGGAAGTTCTCCAAAAACCAGGGATCCCAGCCTGTAATTTGAGCAATTTCCGCAATGGGTAAGCCGTAATGTAGAGCGTGATAAATCCAGCGAATGCGGCGTTCTTCAGGCCGTTTCAGCTTTTCTTTCAATTCCTCGGCAGTCATCTGCTCCAGCGGAAAGTGGAAGCCTTCCAGCCCGATTTCCAGGCTGCGCAAGGCTTTCTGCACCGATTCCTGAAAGGTGCGGCCAATGGCCATCACTTCGCCCACGGATTTCATCTGCGGGGACAAATCCGTTTGGGAGCCTGGGAATTTCTCGAACGAGAAACGCGGAATCTTGGTCACCACGTAATCCAGCGCCGGTTCAAAGCTAGCCGGGGTGGTCTGGGTAATGTCGTTGGTGATTTCATCCAGCGTCATACCAATGGCCAACTTGGCGGAAATCTTGGCGATAGGGATGCCGGTGGCCTTACTGACCAGCGCCGAACTGCGGGACACCCGTGGGTTCATTTCAATCACTACCACACGGCCTGTCTTGGGGTGCACCGCAAACTGAATGTTGCAACCACCCGCATCCACGCCCACCGCACGGATAATATCGATGGAAGCGTTCCGCAGCGTGTGATATTCCTTATCGGACAGAGTTTGCGCCGGAGCCACGGTAATGCTGTCGCCGGTATGAACGCCCATGGGGTCCACGTTTTCCACGCTGCACACAATCACCACGTTATCGCGGCTGTCGCGCATCAGTTCAAATTCATATTCTTTCCAGCCCAAGGCGCTTTCTTCCAGCAGCAACTGCTGCACCGGGGATTCCTGAATGCCCTTTTCAGCCGCTTTCAGCAAGCCATCCTCACTATAAACCACGGCGCCGCCGGAACCGCCAAGCGTAAAGCCGGTTCGGATAATCAGCGGGAAGCCCAGTTCCTTGCCGGCCGCCATCGCTTCTTCCACGGAATGCACCGTGCGGGAAGCCAGCACCTCCAGTCCGATGGTTTCCACCAGTTGCTTGAAGGCTTCCCGGTCTTCGGCGGTGTGAATGGCCTTGAAGTTGGCGCCAATCAGCTCCACGCCGTATTTTTCCAAGGTGCCGTTGTTATACAGCGCGTAGGCCGTGTTCAAAGCGGTCTGGCCACCCATCGTCGGCAATACGGCGCAAGGGCGCTCTTTTTCAATAATTGCCGCCACAATTTCCGGCGTGATTGGCTCGATATAGGTCTGATCCGCCATGTCCGGATCGGTCATGATGGTGGCCGGGTTGGAGTTTACCAGCACCACCTGATAGCCTTCGCGCTTCAGGGCGCGGCAGGCCTGGGAGCCGGAATAGTCAAACTCGCAGGCTTGCCCGATAATAATGGGGCCTGCGCCGATAATCATAATCTTTTTGAGGTCGTTTCTTTTGGGCATTGGGACGCGTCTCCGGTGATAAACGGCAACCGAGGTAAATAAAAGTCCAAATGGGTTGTCTGAGATTGTATCTTCCGGCATAATTCACCACAAGCCGTTTTAATACTTTGTCACCGAAACCGGCCAGCGAATATTTGGCTGGAAGCAATTCCAGCGCCCCAATCGTCAACGTCAGCCAATCGAAGGAGATCCCCCGATGCCGCACGAAGAGCGTCTTTCCGCCCGACTGATTCTGGAAGATGGCAGCGTCTATCATGGACAATCCATCGGAGTGCCGGGCACCACACTGGGCGAACTCGTGTTCAATACCAGCTCTACCGGCTATCAGGAAATTCTGACCGACCCCAGCTACAAGGGGCAGATTGTACTGATGACTTACCCGGAAATCGGCAATTACGGCATCAATTCCGGCGATTTCGAGTCCAAAACCATCAACGCCATCGGCTTCATAGTGAGTCGGTTGAGCCCTTACACCAGTTCCTGGCGGGCAGAATACTCCTTGCAGGAATTTCTCTCCAAAAACGGCGTGGTCGGCATCGAAGGGGTGGACACCCGCGCCATCACCCGCAAAATCCGGGAAAAAGGCGCCATGAAAGCGGGCATTACCACCGAAGTCATCTCGGATGAGGCATTCGCCAAACAGGTGAAAGAGCAACCCGGCTTTGAAGAACTGGACATGATCAGCCTGGTTACGGTGAAAGAGCCTTACAAAATTCACACCCCCGCACCCATCTGCCAGCCGCAGGTCAAGCGGATGGCCGTGGTGGACTTCGGCATCAAGGCCAGCATCCTGCATTACCTTCAACAATATGTGGAAGAAATTACCGTGCTGCCTGCCGATAGCACCTTTGAACAGATTATGAGCCACCAGCCGCAGGCGGTATTGCTGTCCAACGGCCCTGGCGACCCGGCGGTATTGCATGACGCGGTTAAAACCGCCCGCCAATTGGTGGAAAGTGGAACGCCTACCTTCGGCATTTGCCTGGGACACCAGATTTTGGGCCTGGCTTGCGGGGCGAAGGTTTCCAAAATGCGCTTCGGACACCACGGCGGCAACCATCCGGTGAAAGACCTGGAAGTGGAGAAAGTCTTTATCACCAGCCAGAACCACGGCTATCATGTGGAATTCGAGAATTTCCCGGAAGACCGGCTGAAAGTGACCCACGTCAATTTGAATGACGGCTCTATTGAAGGGTTCCGCCACCTGAACGCGCCGGTGATGAGCGTTCAGTTCCACCCGGAAGCAAGCCCCGGCCCGCATGACGCCAACTATATTTTCGAGCGCTTCATGCAAACCGCCCTTTCCGGTGACGCTTCCCTGCAAACGGTTTAACCACTGACGCTTTCAACATGATGACGCCTTCTTCCGCGCCGGATTCCTTATCGCCCTACCGGGACGATCTGTCCGAGCGCGAAAAAAGCGGACAACTTCGCCGCTGCAAACTGGTGGAGCCCGTGGAGGCCGCCTCGAATATTGACGTGCAGGTGGATGGACAAGCGGCGGTGAACTTCAGCAGCAACGATTACCTGGGGCTGTCCAGAGACAAGCGTTTGCAAGAAGCGGCCATTCAGGCGATTCGTCGGTACGGGACCGGCAGCGCGGCTTCACGGCTCATTTCCGGCACCAACGAGCTGGTTGCCACTTTGGAGCACCAACTGGCCGAATTCAAACAGGCGGAAGCGGCCATGGTTTTTAACAGCGGGTATCAGGCCAATGTGTCGATTCTGCAAGCGATTCTGGAGCCGGGAGACTGGGTGTTCTGCGATAAATTGAACCACGCCAGCCTGATGGACGGCTGTCTGCTATCCGGTGCCCGGTGGACCCGGTATCGCCACTTGGATCTAGAGAATCTGGAAGCCCGCTTAAAAAAGGCCCCGGCCGATGTAAAAAAGTGGGTAGTCACGGATAGCGTGTTTTCCATGGACGGGGATTACCCCGATTTAACCGCATTGGTAGACATTGCCGACCAATACGGCGCCCTGGTGATGATTGACGAAGCCCACGCCACCGGCCTGTATGGCGATAAACGCAGCAGCGGCCTGTGCGAGCAGTTTGGCCTTAGTGAGCGGATTGCCTTGCAAATGGGCACCTTCAGCAAGGCACTAGGCGGCGCAGGCGCTTATGTGGCGGGCTCCAGGGTACTAATCGATACACTCATCAACAAGGCGCGGGGCTTTATCTATTCCACGGCGCTGCCTCCCGCCGTCATCGGCACCGCATTGAAAGCCATTGAGGTGGTGCAAAGTGACGCCGAACCGAAGCGGCGCTTGTGGCAGAATGTAGCCACCTTTGAGCGACTGGCCCGTGAGGCAGGGCTGGAAGCACGGTTGTCCCTGCCCCTCAGCAGCCCGATTATTCCTTTGTTAATCGGCGACAGTTCGGAAACCTTGCGGATTAGCCAACAATTATTGGAGGCCGGCTATTTTGCGCAGGGGATACGCCCCCCAACCGTACCGCCCGGCACAAGCCGGTTGCGCATCGCCTTAAGCGCCGCTCATAGCGAGCTTCAAATCGAAGGGTTGGTCATGGCCCTCGCCCGTTTAAGTGGCTAACGATAACGTCTGCCGACTTTTTCCCAGCTTCAGGAAGCGCTGCGCCTGATTTAGAGAGTCGGGCGCAGTCAATTGCCAAGCATGCATAGTCTTTGGAGGGAGTTTCCACTTGTTGGCAAAATCAGGATCCAACAAAATATAACAAATTGAAAACTATTCTCAATAGGGTGTTCTTTTTTTATTTTTCCGCTACTATTATTACCGATGTTAGTTAGTAATATAAACATCTATCCTTAATATCACAATTCTCACGGAGCATCGGGCCAATGCTCCCGGATTGAAGGTATGAGCCAATTTAGATAAAAAAAAGGTTTCCTTGCGGAAACCTATGTTCATCACCTTTTTTGTAGTTTGTTGATTGGAATGAGTCGCTAATGTTGGCATTAAGCCAACAGGCAAATCTTGAGTAAGCTTGTTTACCCCTTCATTGAATTCGCTTTCATTTTGGAAAGAATGGTAACCAACATACTGAACTCATAATAAGTAAAGTGAAACAACCACTTCCTTTGCTAGTATGCAACGAATGTTGAATAAAAGCGTAAATGAAACCCTGTTGCTTTGAATTGATTACATTCTCTCTGCTAACGGTTGAATGTAAAGCCCTAAAAAACAATTTATTAAGCATTCTTCATAATTCGACCTAAATTATATATACAGGCATTAATTCCTGCGCGCCTTACCATCAAGCTATACAAGCAATTTAAACTGTTTTGGAATGATTGCGGCGCGGCACACCTCCGCTGACATTCATGGATTACCGAACCGCTCGCGTTGACCTGTTCGCCTCGATGAACAGCAGTCAGCCCGTATCACCTCCTTGAGCGATCGAAAACACCGATCTTGAGTTCCTTTACAGGGTGCGGCGATCTGGAACGCGATCTGTGCAAGGCATTTACGCCTTTTGAAAACTTTCCACACCGCCTCCTGAAAAATCCTCTGCCAGGGGGGCTTCCCTGAATTGTAAAAAAATATTATGATGAGTTAAGCAAGGTAAAGTTTTGGTGGAAAGATAAGCAATGAAGCCGTTCTTGAAGTGGGCTGGCAATAAGTATGCCATTATGGACCGTATTAAAGCGATTTTGCCGGACGGTAACCGCTTGATTGAACCTTTTTCAGGATCGGCGGCCGTATTTTTGAATACCGACTTCAATGACGCCATTTTAAGCGACATCAACCCCGATTTAATCAATATGTACCAGTACCTGAAAAAGGACGGTCAAAAGTTTATCGGCTATTGCAGCACATTTTTCGTGAAAGAAACCAACAATGCGGACTCGTATTACCACTTCCGCAAAATTTTCAACGGTACCGGGGATACGCGCCTGAGAGCGGCTCTGTTCCTGTACTTTAACAGACACGGCTATAACGGCTTGTGCCGCTATAACAACAAGGGCGAATTCAACGTTCCGTTCGGCAAGTACACCAAGCCCTATTTCCCGGCGGAAGAAATGCTGCAATTCCACAGCAAGGTGCAATCCGCAGAGCTGGTTCAGCAGGACTTCATGAAAACCATGGAAGCCGCCCGGCCCGGCGATGTGATTTATTGCGACCCGCCCTATGTGCCGCTGACCGAAACCGCAAATTTTACCGGCTACAGCAGCGGCGGCTTCGGCATTCGGGAGCAGGAAACACTGGCCGCCATGGCCAAGGAGCTGTCCCGCAAAGGCATTAACGTGGTGATTTCCAATCACGACACCCACTTTACCCAAACCGCTTATGAGTCGGCCCGGATCGTCTCGTTCCAGGTTCGCCGCTTTATTAGCTGCAAGGGAGACACCCGTGGCCAAGCCAATGAAATGTTGGCCCTGTTTGGTCTGGATGGGGAAACCATGGTCGGTTAGCCGCGCCCCAATTTTCCAAAGAAAACCAATGTCCGTGTCCTGAAATTCTTCTTTTTCTCGCAAGGTGTGCCAGTGGAAATCAATATTAACGCTTGAACCGATTTCGGTTTTTGTGTTTTATTGAGCAATCATTTCGCTTATATCGTTACATAGGGGTTTTCAATACATCGGCCCACAGGCAATGTTGGGGCTTGAATACGGCTGCCCGCAGCACGATGGTCACGCATGCCGTCAAAGGCGCTACGCCGCTTATTTCCGGGTACGTTATTGGCAATTGGCAGTATGAAGAGTCTATACGACGATGGTTACTATCCACCAACCTACTAAAATTCCTTTGAAAAACCGGCCAACACAGGGACAATTCTCTTTCCCTGATAACCCGCTGGATACAAGACAGCGGTCTCTCGCTAAAGCAACTTCTTCCTTGCCTCATTTTCAGGCAAACCCTTCAGCAGATACATTTACGGCTTTAACCCAAACCAATACCGGCGATACAGATGCCCAACCCGAATCCGGCATCCTCCAAGCCATCATTCAAATGGTTCTAAACCAGCTGGAGTTCAATACCAATATAATGCCCCCGGCCGAAAGAGCCCTGATGCGTTTACACGTACTCGCCATCAATCATGGCCGGATTTTGACGGATGCATTAAAATCCAAAAAGCCCGGCAGCGCCGAAAAAGCGTTAATTTTCCTGAAACGAAACGCCTGGGCAAACCAGACGGATGAGGACGGGACTCCCGCCCTGGGTCTCGCCATCCTGAACGGAAACAAGGCGGCGTATGATATTCTGCGGGACTATGGGGCAATACTGGAGGGAAGCGACTTACGCTATACATTCAACCGGGCCGTGATGCGGGGCCAGGCCGGCGCCATCGCCCAGCTTCGCCAAGATCAGGATCTGGGTGAATTTTGCCGCCCCAACATTTTGGGCGGCACCCCGTTACTGGTTGCAGTTGCAGTCGGCAAACCGCAAACGGTACGCCAGTTATTGCAGATATCTGAAACCGACCCGAATCAGCCGAACATAGCGGGAGAGCGCCCGTTGACGCTGGCGGCAAAATCGCCCAATCCAGCCGTGATACGGGAATTACTGAAGCACCCGGATATTCTGGTCAACAAGACCACCTCTCAAGGGGAGGCCCCGTTGCACATCGCGGCACGAAAAGGCCATTTGGGTGTGACCTATTGGTTATTGCAGCAACCGGGAATTGACGTTAATCTACCGGACAGCATGACGGGCGATACCGCTTTGCATCTGGCTTGCGAATCCGGAGAAGCCGGCGTCGTTAAACAGTTGCTTCTGCATCTGGATATAAACCCCAACGCGTTAAACCAGAATCATGAAACGCCATTATCGAAAGCCATTCATCACCAGCGACGGGCGACTGTGGAGGCGCTGCTCAAACACGATAAAATTAACCCCAACCTGCCGGATCAGGATCAAACGTCCCCGCTGATGCAGGCCATCAGCCAGTACCGAACCACGCCCAGTGAAGATTCGTTGGGGATTATCAAAGCGCTCATAAAACATCCCAAACTATTCATTAACCAGACGGATCTATTTGGCGATACGGCCCTGACGCAAGCCATCGAGAACAACCAGGGCAGCATCGTAGAGCTGCTTTTGACCCATCCCGGCATTGAGATTAACCAACCGAACGATTTGGGGAATATGCCCATCCAGAGCGCGGTGGAATCTCATAACGAGGGGGCGATTCAAGCCCTGCTGGCCCGTCCGGGGTTTAATGTCAACCGGTTCACCGATCGGCAGGAAACCCTGCTTCACTGGGCTATCCGCAATCAGCACACCGGCTTTACCCGCGCATTGCTGAAACACCCGAAGATTGATGTGAACCAGCCCGACGCCTTTGACGAGACCCCATTGATACATGCGCTCAGAGGGCCGGATACTGAAGCGTTAAAAGCCTTGCTTGCCCATCCGAAGGTGGAAGTCAACCGATTTAATCCCAATCGGAATCAGTACGAACTCATGGACAGCCCGCTAAAAGCGGCCATCGAACAAAAAAACCCCGACCGGCTGAAGCTGTTGCTCCGGCATCCCAAACTGGAAGTGAATTTTGAAGATGATTTCGACGGGACACCGTTGACCTTTGCCGTTAAAAACGGGTATACGAATGCGGTCAAAGCCTTGCTGGAACACGAAAACACCGATGTGAACCTGCCAGAAGGCTATGATAATTTCCCGCTGATGCTGGCCGTTCAAACCGGCAATGTCGAAATTGTCAGCGATGTGTTGGGGCATCCCAAAATTCAGGTTAATGACGAAGATGACTTTGGCAGAACCGCCCTGGACTTTGCCCAAAAGCGGAAGTTCCGAGAAATTGAGAAACTGCTGCTTGCCAAAGGCACTCGTTCCAACAGCGCGGAGCGAAACGGCAGGCCAGACGACAGGAAGAACTGAGTCCTGTTTCGACAAAAAAGAACGGGTGCTTTCTATGCAAAGCACCCGCTACGGAAATTTTCAGAAATCCACAATTTACTTGAACCACCCGCAAGTTACGAGTTAAGCCTGATTGTACGAAAATACGGGGGCACCGCATACATCCGAACGCATGAGATTTAGGGTTGTTACTCCTCCACATGCAGGAGCATCCGGGCAATTTACAAGCCTCTTTATAATTGGGCCTCATGTTTGAAAATGAACATGACACAAAAATACCCACTCCTGTTTTAATGCCTGTACAGAACGGGCGAGTTCGGTGCTGGATGAGCGCAGCGCCGCACAGAAGAACATAGGGATATTTAGGATGGGTCAGAATTATCCATATCTGCCCAAAGGGCAATCGGGCAGCATGCCCCAGCAGAATTTGCTGGCCCAGCTTGGCGCCGCAGGGCAAATGGCTCCTCAACAGCCGCCACAAAATGCGCAAGGCATACCCGGCGTTGATCCGGCCATGATGGCGGCAGCCCAACAATCCGTTTCCAACCCCAATGCGGGCGATTTGCTGGATATTCTTCCCGGCCCGCAGGATATGGCCATTGGCGCCGCAGCCGGTGCTGTTACCGGCATGGGATTAAAATACCTGGAGTCCAATAACTTTACCCCCAGAGCGGCAGCCTGGGTAGATAAAGGGCTCCGTCCAATCAGTGGTTGGATGGAGGATCGGCTGGCCACTTCCTCGAATAACGGCTGGCTAAGCAAGTCTCCCGCGCTGAAGGAGATTGTCATTACACCCACGCTGAAGGTAAAGCCGAACGATGGCCCCGAAGCGGTTAAGGCCGCTGTAGACGAGGCCATGCGGCAAATGGAACAACGCCAGACGGGTCTGGTGACCGAGGAAGTGCTGAGTCGCTTTAATGAGAAAGAGCGGACCGCGTATCAGGAACTCATGAAGCAGCATAAAACGCTGCAACCGCTGCACCAGGAGAAATTACTGGAGCGCTACGGACAGATATCCGAACTGCCGGATCATCGGCATTCGCTGGATGACGCCAAGAAACTCATCCTGGAACAGCATCCGGGCATCAAGGCGCCGGAACTGGAGCAAAAAAGCCGGGAATTGCTAAGAAAACAGGGCCGGGAATTTTTGGAAACCCGGCATGCTTCGGTGGAAAAATTCCTGAAAGACACCACGCTGGTCAATTTTGCGGAAAAAGAAGCCGCCTGGTTCAAAAATCCCAGCCAGGCCAACCTGAATAATTTAATTGCCAACGCGGACACCAAAATCACCTATCTGGAATCCTTGGGCGACAAGGCAACCAAGGAACAACGGAACCTGCTGAAGTATTTCAACGGAATGCGCGAACGGGCCAGCGGTATCCAAAAATATTATAACCCGATTTACCAGGGCCAGGCCGAAGTATCCGCCATGCTGAAAGCCAATGGCGTCGGCCCTATCGGCCGGATGATCGGCAGCAGCATGAATTACCTGAAACGGATTTTCAACGGAGAGACCTTTCAACCCGGCCACAAATTGGAAAAAGGCGGCTTGTTAAGCGGACTGGGCGGCACCGTATTCGCCGGTATGTTCATCTTCGGGCAAGCCGTTAAAAAGGCCAGGGACGCCAAGGAAGGCGAAAAAACCAAAACATTCTTCCATGATTTCCTGGGAGCGGGCCTGTTCAACTTTATCGGCTGGGAGATTGGCCGTAAAGTGCTGAACGGTAGCGGTGTTTTCCATAAAGTGCCCAAAATGTTGCCGTTCCTCAAGTCTTCCAAGCGGCCATTGAATAACCGGGTCATCCGCTATCTGCCCATCATCGGCGAAGGTTTCGGCAACGGCGTCCGCAAACTGATTGGCGAAAACAAATGGGGCATCCGGTTAGGTAATTTCAGCGGCAAATGGCTGGGCGGCGGGTTGGCCCGCTTAACCCTGGGCGGTCTGGCCACCGAATTAATCGCCATGTTCGTCATCGGCGGGTTATTCCAGAAAGTGGGCGAAAAACTGTCTCACATGATTTTCGGGAAGCCCAGCGAGGAAAGCCTGGAAGGCAAATCCAAAAAACAACAGAACGGACAGCAGCCCCAAAATGCCGCGATGGCACCCAACGGGCCGCAAAACCCGGCGCTGAACGGAGCATTCAACCCGATGGCCCAGCAAGGCATGTCGGCGGTACAGCCCGGCGGTTATTTCCCGGCCACGGCCATGTCTCACCCCATCCAAAGGACGGGTTATGCCAATTTTCCCTCTCAAGCGGGCAGGCCGGCCTACGGGCAACCTCAAGCCACTGGGCAACCGACACCGTTCCAAACCCCGTTGCAGGCCCCCAAGCCCGTCTCATCGATCAGCCCGGATGACATCCGCAGGAGCCCGGCAGCGGCAGCGGCCCTGAATTACCAGCAGCAAATCCAGAATAACCGTTGGCAATAGGAGTTTGATTGCCAATGACTGGCATCTCCCCGGCACAAATGCCCTCGACCTGGGCAACCCCAAATGCCTCCCCAAAAGCTACAGCAACCGGAGCCGCCGGTAGTACGCCCGGCCGAATTCCCGCAATGTCGCCAACAAATGGCGCTATCAACCCAAGCGTTGCTTCCGCGCCTCGTCCATCCATTCCTTACAGCATTCCTTACAGCCCCCCCGACGCGATATCGACGATTCCCCCTAAGGCATTGAATTCACCGCCAGCCGGATTCCATCCGGCCACAAACGCAGGCTTCCCGCGCGGGCAAGGGCAAGCGCCCATCCCGGTAAACGGCAACCCCAATGGGTTTAATCCCTATCGGGCTGCGCAGGCGCCCAATTCGCCGCCCGCCATGCCACGCGGAAAAGCCGCCAGTCCAACACCAACCCGCCCCCAAACCGGCACCAGTCCGCAAACCATTCCCAGGGAAGTGCTGGAAAAGCGCCTGCCGGTCAAAGCGTTTCCCAAACGGCCCAAGTTTTCCCTGACCCCGGATCGCATCCGCTGGAACCCCAACCGGGAATCCTATGAAAGCATGGTAGAGCAAATCCATAACATGCCCTGGGATTACAGCAATCACATCGACCCGTTCGGAAGCCATTAAGCCGCTTAAATCAGAAGCGTGGGCGCGCTCTACAACATGCTGTTCAAGGCCGGTTTCAACTCCGAAAACCGGAAAGGATAACCGGTTTCCTCCAAAACGACGGGCTGAACGCGGGCGCTGGCCAACAGTAACTCCCGGCCCATTTCGCCCATCAGCATCTCAACCGCCGGGGCGGGCGCGGGAGGCGTCCAGTAATGCATTGGCAGGAACGGGGGAATCAGCACCTGCCTCATAACAGAGGTGAACCGGGCGTTGGTGACCGGGTTCGGGGCCACCACATTGACGGGCCCCTGAATCTGCGGATGGGTGAGCATATATTCCAACGCGCCGACCGCGTCGGCCAGTGCAACCCAGCTCATATACTGCCGGCCATTCCCCAGGTTACCGGCCAACCCCAACCGGAAGGGCCAGTACATGGCCTTCAATGCACCGCCATTGGGCGTTAAAATGATTCCAAACCGAGCATGTGCCACCCGAATGCCTTTATCTTTGGCAGGCTGAGCCGTCGCCTCCCAGCGTTTGCAGGTTTCCGCCAAAAAACCACGACCGGCTCCGCTGACTTCCGTCAGCACCGTATCGCCCCGGTCGCCGTAGATGCCGATGGCCGATGCGCTGATGAATACGGATGGCGGGTTATTCAGCCTGGCCAACGTTTCAGCCAGCAGTTGGGTTCCCTTCACGCGGCTTTCCACAATTTTGCGTTTACGCGCTTCCGTCCAGCGACCGGCGGCAATGTTTTCTCCCGCCAGATGAATCACCGCGTCAATGCCTTCCAATTCCGCCGGATTCAACTGACCGGTTTCAGGATTCCACACGATCTGGGGCTCGGCGAACGGGCCTTTACGCCGCACCAGACGAAGGGGGTGGTGACCCTTTCGCTTCAAGTAATCCACCAGTTCCGTACCTACCAGGCCGGTGGAGCCGGAGATTAAAACATGCATCCGCAAAGCCCTCTTCTATTTTGTATACTGATTGGTATATAAAGCATTATATACCATACGGTAGGTTAAATAAACCCAGTGAAGCTTAGCCGTTAAACCCTTCCGCCAGTAAGTCATTTAGTATATCTGACGACATTCCGCAAGGAATGATGTACCATAGAGCATATAAAAGGGCGGTGGTTCCAACCCGCCAAGCGATGCAGGAGGGGTCCGCGTATGGAGCAGAGCAAGCCAATCGATAAAGTAAAAGTGCTGTTTGTGTGCATGGGCAATATTTGTCGCTCACCATCCGCCGAAGCGGTTTTCCATAACCATATTGAAACCAGCGACCTGAAACCCTACGTGGAAGTGGCGTCCGCCGGCACGCACGACTATCATGTGGGACAACCCGCCGATCATCGTTCCCACAAGGCGGCCCTGGATCGGGGCATCGATATGGGCAAGCATCGGGCCCAGCATTTCAAAAAAGAGCATTTCGATGAATACGACTACATTCTGGTGATGGATGACACCAACTACAACCACGTCATGAAGATGTGCCCGAACAATCGTCAGGACAAGGTGCATTACTTCCTTGATTTTGCCCCGCAATTGGGGGTCCGGGAAGTACCAGACCCATACTACGGCGGCCCGGACGGATTTGAACATGTACTGGATTTAATCGAGGCGGCCACTGCCGGATTGATGTCCGAAATTCGCAGCCGTTACGTGGATCCTCCCAGGTTGCATCCAGAGATTAACGTTTAGACCCACGATGGTGACAACCCTCAACGCTTCCAGCCTGGCCCAGCTTCAGCAGGCGCTGAAGGCTGATATTCGCTCCATATCGCCGCTGCATGGCGGATGTATCGGCGTGGTGCAGAAATTACTGCTAAGTGACGGACGTTCCCTGGTCATTAAAACCAGCGCATTGCAGACGGCAGCTCCCTTCACCCCAACATCAGCGGAAGAGGGCCTGACCGGCTTGGAACAGGAAGCCTGGATGCTGGAAACGCTGGCGGAACGCACTCAGTTGCCAGTTCCAAAGGTGCTTTATAAAAGCCCGGAAGCGCTCATCATGGAATTTATGCCGGGGGAAAGCGTCTTTAACCCGCTGGCCCAAACCCATGCGGCGACATTACTGGCCGAACTGCACCAAGTAAGGGGCCCCCGGTTCGGGTTGGAACGAGACACGCTGATTGGCGGGCTGAGGCAGCCGAATCCGTGGAGCGACTCCTGGTTGGCGTTTTTCAGCGAGCATCGAATTCTGCATATGGGCCGAAACGCATACGAGGAAGGTAAAATTTCCGCCGGTTTACTGGGTCGGCTGGAAAAATTCTGTGACCGAATCGATCAGTGGCTGCTTGAACCCGCTGCTCCCGTATTACTGCACGGGGACGCCTGGACCACCAATATACTGGCGGAAAAAGGCCGTATCACCGCCTTCTTGGATCCTGCCATCTATTACGGGCATCCGGAAGTTGAGCTGGCGTTCACAACTCTATTCGGCACGTTTGGCGAGCCATTCTTCAAACGTTACCAGGAAATCAACCCGATTGAAGACGGCTTTTTCGCGTTACGCAAAAACCTCTACAACCTGTATCCGCTGCTGGTGCATGTGCGGTTATTCGGGGGCAGCTACGTGAGTGACGTGGAACGCACTTTGGCTCACATTGGCTGTTAAACGCTATTTTTTGCCGCCACAGCCTTTGCCAAGCCGGGTTTGAAGCTCCGTTGCCTTGGGAGAGCCCTGCTTGATAAGCTGATTCAGTTGCTCTTGCGCCCGAACGGCAATGCCCTGGTTACAATAGGCCACACCCAGCGCCAAGCGGGAATTCTCCAGCTTCGGGTCAAGTTCCAGCGACTTTTCATACTCGGCAATGGCCAGACCCTCCTGGCCGGTGGATTGGTACGCCCAGGCCAGTGTGGCGTGAGAGTATGCGTTCTTAGGATCCAAATCGATCGCCTTCTTGGCCTCTTCCTGGGCGTCGTGCCAGCGCCGCTTCTCGGCATAAACCCAGGCCAGATTGGCATGCGCGCCCGGATTATCCGGGCTCAGCGCTATGGCGCTGATCAAATGCTGCTTTGCTTCGTCCCATTGCTTCAATTCAGCATAAGCCCAGCCCAGTTGGACATGCCCCTGCACATTCCGAGGGTCCATTGCCACCACCTGCTGAAACTCTAAAATCGCCTCGTTCCATTGACCGGCCTTGGCCTTGGCGTTACCGGCATCCAGATGGGCTTTCAACGCCTTAGGATCGGCTTTTTCGCTACCTGAAGCCGTGGATGAAGTAGCAGACCCTGCGGAATCCGCAGGTTTTCCGGGCAAGGGGAGTTTCTGCATCAGGGAGCAACCACTCAGCGATACGCTAATTGCAACCAGGGCAACCATCAAACCATTCAGCCGGTTTTGCTTGGGTGGCACTTGTTTGAATGACATAGGATGCAAACCTCTCCTCATTTCCCAATCTGTTCCTGATCTGTCCTCAGGGTGAGCTATTCCCTATTTTAGGGGAGCGAGGCCGGTTTGGGGAAGGCGAGCGGTGAAACTTACGCTTTTCGACGGAGAATGACCAGACGTTCCGTGCCGGAGCGATCTGCGGCAGGAGACTTTGCCTGAATATCCACGACATCGAAGATTGGCTCAAAGGCCCGGTGAATCTCGGTTTCCGTGGTGGAAAAAGGCGGCCCGTCCGCATCTGAGTGTTCCCAGAATACGCCGATTAAATAACCGCCCGGCTTCAGCAAATTTCCGGCGGCCTGGACATAGGCGCTCCGCTCTTGGGGTAAAATGGCGCAAAAGCAGGTGTGCTCCAGTAAATAATCGAACGTTCCGGCCTTCGGCGAGGCCGGGTCTACCAGATCGAAAATATTCGCCTGCTCAAACCGGGCCACAGAGCCATAGAGTTGACTAGCCCCCTGTACCGCACCCGGCGCATAATCAAGGCCCAGCACGTCAAACCCGTGTTGGGCGAACAGGGCGGCATCATGACCGCGCCCGGCACCAAAAACCGCCATGTTGCCGGGTTTCAGAAAGGCCGGAAGCTGTTTCAGCAATTCCACAAAATGCGGCGACGGTCCGCCCAAATCCCAGGGCGTATTACTCGCATCATACCGCCCTTGCCAGAAATCCACACCGATCATGCGGTTTTCCCTTTTACCTCAGCCGGGCTCGTCGAAGGCTCCGGCTGCTGGGGATTTGCCTTTCTCTGCTTGATGAATTGCCAGATGGCCACCACACCATGCAGCGCGCCGACCGCCAATAGTGCCAATCCCGCCGGCGGCAACATAAAGAACGCCACACCGCCGCCTGCGCCGTATAATATAGACCAGCCAACGTTTTTCAAAGGGCTACCAAACAAGGTTCGTCCAATGCTTTTACGTTCCGCTTTCGGCTCATCTGGCTTATCCGTTTTATCAGGCGTTTTCTTGGAATCTCCACTTGCAAACCGAACAAACGACTGACCGGCAGGAACAGCCCTTTGGGCGTTAGGCCGCCTGGATTGGCTGACTTGCCGAGGTACCGGATGAAACGCTGATAATTGCATGTTAAATCCCCTTGCCACCTGATGAGCCCTCTACTGTATGACAAACATACGCGCTGCACATCGTTTGTTTGTATAGCGGTATCCATGAAACCCCGCATTCAGGCCGGGTCCGACCTCCCCGGCTCAAACCACAGCGCCCGTTTGGCGGCATTTCCCATCAGGCAACCGTCACAGGGACTAAAGCAGCACTTGGAAGCCGGGCTGAATTTGAGGGACAGCTCGCGCTCCGCACCGAAAATACCCATGAACCATTGACGCAGCGCCGCTTCATCCACGGGCCTGCATGCCTCCATTTTCAATTTAATCTTGTGTTCCTTGGCGCGAATACTCCACAACACCACGCCCCATTCATCCATCAGCCGCTGGGGGGATACTCCGGCTGCCAGCAGGGTTTGCTCAAGCTCGGCACAGCCCTGGGAAAACCTTTCGTTCCAGGCGTCTTGCGCGCTTGAAACAGCGCAGGTTCCGCCGGGTTGCTCATCGGAACAGGCCGGACTTATCGCATCCGCCGTATTCGCATTCGTGCCATCCGTCGGCTGATTAAAAAACGGATTCATGACCCGCGCTCCAGTCATTTATGGCGTGATGAATCTCGAATCAATCCCCATGCCAGCGTAGCAAACCGCCCTGGCATTGGCAAGGTGAGCAATGAGCCATCATTAAATGCCAAAGCGGCAATGACAGAACCTGCCCATCCCCGCTATAATACTCTGCAGATGACAGGCTGGACCGGCGCCGCAATACCGATATGCCTGAGCCGGAACCTTGGGGATGCAAGACGTCATACTGAAACAGCTATATTGTATTTGTTGCGGAGTACATTCATGAAAAGACTTGCCGTTACCGCCATGTTAATTTTAGTTCTGGGAACCGGGCTAATGGCGCCTACATTGGCAGAGTCGAGGTACCACCATGCGCCCCGCACATTGCACGCCTCCCGCTACCTGGCGGCAGAACCCGTTTATCAAGGCTCAACAACGTATACCGCCCCCTCTGCCGCCTTGCAAAGCCCGCAAGAAATTTTAAACCGGCTGAAAACCGAGAACCATGTACCCGCCGAGATTTCTCCCACGCTGAAAGTGGAAAATTCCGATACGCTGAACGCCGCAACGGACGGGCAAAACCTGATTATCACCAGCGGCCTGCTGCAGCGGTTGAATACGAACGATCAACGCGCCTTTGTCATCTCCCACGAGCTGGGGCATATCCTGTTGCAGCACATTGGCAAGACCCAGGTGAGGCGCATCGGCTTATCGCTGCTGGATGCGTTCGTTGTGCGCCGTTACACGGCCCAAGGCAGCCTGGCCCAGTTAGCCAGCGAGCTGGGCATTGGGCTGGTGGACAAGCGGTCCTCCCGAGGCTATGAATACCAGGCGGATGACCTGGGAGTCAAACTGATGAGCCAGGCGGGCTATAATCCGCAAGCGGCCATCCAGGTGTTTGATATCCTGAAAGCAGCCACACCGTCCAACCGAACCCCGGAATTCCTCCAGGATCACCCAATCACCGATTCCCGGATTCGAGCCTTGGTTCAAAAATATAAACTTTCCACGCAATAGATAGACGCCAAGGGCACCGGCAGAAAAAATTGCCTGGATTCGCCCGGTTGGCATCCATTATCAGATTTCACATCCGCAATTGGATGAGATACTGTCATTGTCTACTTTCCGTATTATGGATTTAACAGACACTGCCTGTTTTTTAAGGCTATTTTTTTAAAAAAACAGGACTTGAAAGTTGCTCAAAATGGTTCCATAATACACACTGAGAGTTTCTGCGGATAGGTTGTTCAGTCGTTCAGACAAGGCCTCGTTCAAGAAAACTCCCGGTTCAGTACTCATAGAAAATGAGGCCAACTTAAATGGAAGACAAACAAATCGTCTGTACGACTTGCGGTACGGATTTTACCTTTACGGGGGAAGAACAAGAATTCTACTTCTCTAAAGGGTTTCAAGAGCCTAAAAAATGCAAACCCTGCCGGGATGCCGCAAAACAAGCCCGTGGCGGCGGTGGCGGCGGACGTGGCGGTTACGGCGGCGGCGGAAGCCGTGGCGGTGGCGGCGGCTATGGCGGTGGCGCTCCGCGTCAACTGTACGATGCCGTTTGCGCCGGTTGCGGTGTGCAGACCCAGGTGCCTTTCCAGCCGAAGGGTTCCAAGCCGGTCTACTGCCGTGATTGCTTCCAAGCCAGCCGCGCTTACTACTAGACAGCGGTTTTAGCAAACTTGAAAACAGGTGAGAGTTTCCACTCTCACCTGTTTTTCTGTTAGGCGGCTTTCCCCTTGCAAGACAGCCCTTATAATACGAAATGTGAGTGACGAAAGCACTTTTAATAGACAGGGCTTACGTCCCGTAAAAGGGCAAAAGGCCAGTGAGCCTATTACTTATAAAGATATTCCATCCATATTCTTCGCAGAGAGTAAACTCCCGAGCCTGGCTAATGCTTTTATCACTCTTGTTTTTAAGATACCCGTATCGGGATTAGCTTTTGATAGATTCTCTTGCAAAGTAACCAAGCTCTTTTTTCTGTGTATGATTTGAGGCATAGGTGATTTACCTTGGGCTTTTCGATGCTCTTCACCATAATCTTGCATGGTGCCCTCGAAGAAATCGCCATGAATTGCTTTTAGACTCGGTGTTGTAACCGGAAATCTATAAACCTGCGCTTCATCTGTCTCTTTTTCAACTTCTTGGCAGGTCTCAACAATAATTTTTCGCTCAAGGGCTAGTGCTTTCTGCCGTTTTTCTTCTAGGGCAGCAGCTTCCTTTTTCTGTTGTTCTCTAAGTTTCTGCCCTTCTCTTCGAGCTTCATGTTTTTTACTTTCTTCTTGGACCCGCCGCCGATACTCATCGTTATTTGATGAGGTTGGATTAGGCTGATCTTGAGGGGAAGAAGCACTTTTAGAGGATAACATTCCCGTAGATTGTGATGCCCTCTCAGCCTCTTGAATGGCTAACCAGTCCTTTGCCCCTTTTTTATGCTGAGGCTCCTGGTACCATTTTGTTCTTTTAGGTTGTCGGTCTGCGCCTGAAAAAGTGATGGATAACATTTTAATTTCCTAAAAAAAAGGTAAATTTCATACTAAACGAGTGACTTAACGTGATCTTTACACAAAGTTAGCGGAGCATCATCTGGTTTTTCAATAAATCAGTTTCAGGCGCAACTGCTCCGTTACCCCTTTGTTGGCGTGTAAGCCCTGTCTATCAAGCATGATTTCGCAACCTGCCGTGTTGAAAAGGCATAGTTGTCTTCTAAAACGCCCTCTTACTCACGAAATAGAACAAAAACACCTCGCACAGTGCTTGCGCGAGGTGTTTTTAAAGGTATTTGACTATTGCGCCTAGTGGCTAGCCACTTTCTGGGATTTGGTCGGCAAGGGCTTCACCACGGCAGCCTGGCCGGAAACCACCGGGTGCAGTTGCCAGGCAAGCCCGGTCATCTGCATCAGCTTGATAATGCCGTAGGTCAGGTCGAACTCCCACCATTTGTGGCCGCTTTTGGCTGCGCTGGGGTTCGCATGGTGGTTATTATGCCAGCCTTCCCCGAAGGAGAGCAGGGCCACCCACCATATGTTCCGGCTATCATCCTTGGTTTCGTAATTACGATAGCCCCAGATATGGGTCACCGAATTCACAAACCAGGTGATATGCCACACCCAGACAATCCGTAAAAAACCACCCCAGACTGCCATTGAGATAGCGGTCTTCAGGTCGCCGAACCAATACCCCAGCCCGAACAACAGGGCAATAAAGCCCAAGTTGATTGGCAAGAAGAACTTGGCCAGGAACTTGGCCCACGGATCGTTTACCAAATCAGGAATGAAGCGGTCCATAATCTTCGGATCATCGGCCCGACCGTCATCAAACAGCAGCCAAAGCGTATGGGCCCAGGCAAAGCTGACGCGCGGCGAGTGAGGATCCATTTCCTGATCGGATTCCATATGGTGCAAACGGTGTGTCGCCACCCACCAGGAAGGATCGCCTTCCAGGGAGAGC
>JAJQJM010000150.1 GCA_021323475.1 Vampirovibrio sp. | reverse complement strand
CGACTTTACTTTATCGAACCGGGTGGATATTACCACGGGTGCTACGTTTTCTCGCTCCGAGCCATCCGTGAACATTGGCGGCGCTTCCACGGAGACTAGCGCCTCGCCGGCCAAAGCGGTAAACCCTATTAATTCGCAAGCCAACGCGATTCCAGCCTTTAACGTCAACACGCTGGAGCGCAACGCGGGCATTTTCAGGCAAGATACGCTGGAGCAATTGGCCCTGCAAGCGTTGGCTGACCCGAATTCCGACCTGGAGCGGCTGAGCCCGCTACTGGAGCGTTTATATCAACCTCAACCGAATGAACAGGGATTGGCCGTGGCTGGGTACGATTCTGTTCTGAACGCCGAGCAATCCCGTCAGTTGGCGGCCAATCAGGCGCGACTATCGGTAAATCCCAGCGACCAGTTCCGCAAAAGCGTGGCGGAATTGGTCAGCGTGGCCCGTCAGCCGCAGGAAAGCTATGCGTCCGCCTATAATCCGAGAATGGATCAACTCCAGAACGGCAAAATCAACGTTACGCCGTGGCAGGCCAGCGCGAGTGCCAGTCAATCCGGCATGGGGCAAAGCAGCGGCAATGCGTTTGAAATGGGCAGCGCTGTGGCGGATGCCATGTCTCGCAAGGGACGCGGTTCGTACATTCCCTTTCAAATGCAGTCGGATGCCCAGGGTCAGCAAGGTTTTGCCGGATCTAATCCCTTTGCGGGCAGCGGTGGTGGCATGAGCTTCGGCAGCCAAGCGCAGTCTAATCAGCAATTCCGCGCACCCCGCCGACCGATGGCCTTTATGGCTTAATGGGGTAAGAAAATTTATAGCACATTCAGCATTTTGTGGGTTTGAGGAATGACGCGCACGTCCTCAAAATGGGCGGCCAGCGTGTTTTCAATTTCAAACAGGCGCTGGGGCTGAAGGTAGACCTTTTTATCGCCCAGGCTGGTTTCCGGTTGCAGGATAATGGGCGTCTTTCGGTTGGTGACGATGGCTTTCACCGCGTCCAGCTCTTCGGCGGTGGTCTGGTTGTTGAAGACCAGCTTGATGTAGAGTTCCGCCGCCGGGTTTTGGCGGGCGACCTGATAGAACCGGGCATGGTTCTCGAACTGCGGGGCTTCCTGGGTGGCGGAAGGCAGCTTGATATCCATGGCGATAATATCCGTCCACGGCAATACCTCCGCCAGAAATTCCGCCTGGGTGCCGCTGGTTTCCAGGTAAACTGGGGCCAACTTCTGCGCCGCCGGGAAAACGGACTTCAGGAAGCCGTGGTATAGCAGCGGCTCACCGCCGGTAAAGCTGATGCTATGATGTCGGGCGGTTTTCAGCAACTCGCCGATCAGATCCACGAGTACCTGGGGCGGCATGGGGTTGGGGTAATACTCAATCTGCCCGCTGCCCGGCTGGATTTCCACGTGGCATTGGCCGGTGGCTGAGGTCATGGGGGTGTCGCAGTAGGCGCATTTTAAATGGCAATGCGCAAAGCGCACAAAGACTTGCCGCTTGCCCACGTAAATGCCCTCCCCTTGAATGGATGAGAAAATTTCCTGCAGCGGGGCGGTTTTCAATTCCGATGGGGAGACGGTTTTGGATGATTGAACGGAAGCTGCTTGCATGCGGGTTTAGCCAATTGCGACATTAATCGTAGTAATTATAATCCAGTAATTGTAATCCAACGGGGGAAACTTGTCTGCTAGAATCACGTCAGTTTGGTATAGTTTTGTATATGCCAAATGGAAAGTGCTCTCAATTGGAAGGAGTTTCGGGTGAAGCTGTCTCGAAAAGCGTTAGCGCCGGTCTTGTTGTCGGCATCCCTGTCGGTTGTCATGTTGTCTGCCAGTGTAATGGCTCAGTTAGCGATTAAACTGGTCGGCCCAGACGGAAAAACCGTGGATGTGACCGGCAAAAATCAACCCCGTGGCGAAGAAGCCATGATTCTGTATGACAAGGCCTACGGTAAATCCACCCGCACCAACCAGTTCGGGGTTGAGGTCATGGCGACGCCTTCCAATGTCGCCGTAGCCAGCGGTAAGCCGTTTCAGGTGACCGGCCTGACCAGTGTGTGGGAATGTGTGAAGAATAATGGTTTGTCCGGCCCATCGGGTGAAGCCTGCGGCAACGCGTCCATTCCTACCAACGGTATTGTGCTTTCCGCCACCGGCAGCAAGCGGGACTGGTTGAAAAGCCTGAAAGTGGGCGACACGGTGATTGTTCAGGAAGACTGGTTTCAGCAGGTGCAGTCTAAGCTGAACGTTATTAACCCAACGGTTTTGAATAACCCGATGGGGTCAGGCTTTCCAGGATACCGGGCCTCTAATCAGATTGTGGCGTATAACAGCAGTTATGGCCGCCCGAATACCGGCACCAATGAATTTGGTTTTGAGGTAACCGTGCGGAACGGCATGGTGGTGGCCCAGGAAGGGTCGGATTCCACCATTCCGGCGGATGGCTTCGTGTTAAGCGGTCATGGCCGTGGGCGAAGCTGGCTGATTGCCAATGCTCCGCTGGGCGCGAAAATACAAATTTCCCCGGATGGGCAATCCGTTACCTCCACCGTAGATTTTGACACCTATGTTTACCAGTTTGATCAAAACTGGGCCCAAAGCCCATGCGCCGATAGCGTATGGAGCAGCAAGCCAAAGGCGGATCAGGTGTGCGCTTCGGTTCGGGAGCAGAAGGAAAAATCGGTTCGCCTATTTAAAGACGGCAAAACCAATCTGGCGGCCTCTACCATGCAAGAGGCCCTGGATGGCATGAAGCGCCGCATCTGGCTGAGTTATGACGCCTTCCCATCGGATACCGTGCGTGGCGCCTGGCATCGCCCGGTAGAAAAAACGCAGGAGGCTGTCGGTCAAACGCTGGATACGTTGAAAGCGGCTGGCATCAACACGATTTTCCTGGAAACCTATTTTCACGGGTATACCATTTTCCCGTCCAAAACCTTTCAGGAATATGGCCTGCCGGCTGAGAATCCCAAGTTTGCCGGCGTGGATCTGCTGCAAGCCTGGGTGCAGGAAGCGCATAAGCGCAACATGAAGGTGCATACCTGGTTCCAGGCATTTTACGGCGGTACAAACGCATACCTGCCGCCCGGCCCGATTTTGGCTAAATATCCGAGCTGGGCCAACGTGCAGTTCTCCGCCCTGGTGCCTGTAAAGCCGGTTCTGCCGGTGGCAAGCAACGGACGGAGCGTGGTGTACTCCAATCCCCAGTCGGCCAATGCGCCTTTGCCCAACGGGGCTGCAAAAGCCGGAAACGGTGAGTTGAAGAAATCACCGGCCAAGCCTGTCCCTTCTACGTTGGAGCTGGGCGGTTATTTCCTGGATCCGGCCAATGCGCAGGTGCAAACCTTCCTGACCAAATTGGCGGAGGAAATCGTCACCCGTTACGATGTTGACGGTTTCCAATTGGATTATATTCGTTACCCAGCCAGCTTCCCGGCGGATCGTTTCAGCTACCGGAAAACCACCTGGGGCTATACGGATGTGGCCCGTGCCGCATTCAAGTCCCAATATGGAGTGGATCCGGTCGATATCGACCCGAAGAACCCGGATTTTGAGAACCTCTGGAAGGCTTGGAATGACTACAAAGTGGCCCAAATCAATAATTTCGTGCGCCGAGTGACGCAGGACATCCGGCAGAAAAAGCCCGGCGTGAAAATATCCGCTGCCGTGTTCCCGGAAGCCGAGAGCGCGCTGGCATTGAAGCATCAGGATTGGCGCGCCTGGGCCATGAATGGCTGGATTGATTTCTATGCCCCCATGACCCTGACCAGCGCCATTAAGGTGGTGGACCGGGATACCCGCAACATGGTTTCCGCCACCAACGGCAAGGTGCCTGTCTACTCCGGTATTTTCGGGCCGTTTAACGATAACTCCGCCGAGCATGTGTTAAGCCAGATTGACACGGCCAAGCAGGCGGGCGCCAGTGGTTATGTACTGTTTGATACCGCTCACCTGACCGCCCGGACGCTGGAGGCGTTAAAAACGGTACAGTCGCCGCGTGTTGTGACAACGCCGGAGCCTGTGACGCAGCCTGCCGAGAAAGCGCCTGTTAAACCTAAAAAGCGCCATTGGTGGAGCTTGAAGCGAAACTAGGATCCGTTTTGGGGACACTGACAAATTAAAGATCCCGATCGGATCGCAGGAAACAACTCAGGGGTGAAGCCGCTAACCGCTTCACCCCTGCTTTTCTCAGGAAGGACTTTGCAAATCAGGATCGCTCCCTTATAATACGCATATGCGTTAGGGTAGACATTTGTGCAGCAACCCAAGGCTTTCCCGGCAAGAAAACTTCATAGGCCAAAGGATAGAGAGATATATTGTGAGTTATCAGCTTTGCAGATGGTATGATCCATACCCGCGACTGGCCTTCGCGCTGAAGCTGCTGTACCTGGCGCCGGGAGCGGTGCAGGTAAAAGCGGCCCGTGAACTGCAACGGTTTATGGAAGAGCATTGGGAAACCTCTCAGGCCCGCAAGGCCATCCAGGAGATCAAGGTCACAAGCCGAGGCAAACGCTGGTACGACGAGGATCCGGAAACCTTTCAAACGGTTGAGCTTTTGAAAAACAGCCCGGAGTTTCTGAAAAGCCGTGTGGCGGATACCTTGCTGGAGATCCTGTCCTCGGATTCCGCTTCGGCGTAACGATTGATCCCAATAGGCTTTTATATACACCGTGATCCCAAAACCCTGAATTCACATGGGTTTTGGCGGGTTGAATGTAAAATTTTCTTCAACCTTGCCCCTTTTCGCATGACATTCATCATTGCGCGCGTATAGAATTGCTTAAACTCTAACTCTCTATCCTTTGTGCCTATGCAGGTCTTTGGCTTGCAGAGGCTTTTTTTTGCCCGAATCGAGTTGATGAAACCCGAAAACCGCTGGCTGAGGTTACGGACCAGAGGGGAATTTCTAAAGTTTAGGGCCATTTGGACGAATCTGAATACAAGCTCTCTACAGCTTGAATTTGCATTGAGTCCGTAGGAACAAGCCGCCGTTGTTTTTGAGAACTTTCCATAACCGACATTCGATTTCCGGGTTTACCTTGGCGGAATTATTGGTTTCCCTAGCCATTTTAGGTGTGATTGCTACTTTTACCATTCCCAAAATTCTGCAAGCGCAGCAATCCAGTCAGAAAAACGCGATTACCAAAGAGACGATGGCGGCAGTGGCTGCGGCGTATGACATTTACAAGGCGCAAAATCCCATATCTACTGCCACGGGGATGGATAACTTGGTGGCAAACCTGAATTACGTACAGCAGGACACAACCTCGATTATCGATCACAAGCCGGGAGTGGCGTCTGCGGATTGCTCTACAGCTACCGTTAAGTGTTATAAGCTGCATAATGGGGCAATTTTGTGGTATTCCACGACCGCCGGGCAGTTTAACGGAACGGGCAGTGGCAATTACTTGCTGTTTCTGATTGATCCGGACGGCGTTTATAACAATGGAGACGCAAGCGGCAAAGCGGTGGAGCTGTTTTTATACACCACGGGGCGCTTAACCAGCCGGGCAATCGTCGCTGATGATTCTACCAGAGATCCGGTCTGGTTTAGCTGGGATGATTAAGGCCTATCCGGCTGAACGCTTACGCTTTGGGCTTTAAGGTGGGGAAGGCAATCACGTCCCGAATGTTGGGAGAGTTGGTCAGTATCATAATCAGGCGATCGATGCCGATGCCCAGGCCGCCGCAGGGGGGCATGCCGTATTCCAGCGCGGTGATGTAGTCTTCATCCATCTGGTGCGCTTCATCATCGCCATGATCCCGCTGGGCCATCTGCGCTTCAAAACGCTGGCGCTGATCCAGCGGATCGCTGAGTTCGGAAAACGCGTTGGCGATTTCCCAACCGTACACGCGGGTTTCAAAGCGTTCCACCAGTCTGGGGTTATCCCGGTGGGCTTTCGCCAACGGCGAGATTTCACGCGGGTAATCCGTAATGTGGATGGGCTGAATCAGCTTATGCTCGACTTTGACTTCAAATACTTTTTCCAGCGCATAGCCCCAGGTGTCGTAGTCTTCCACTTCCACATGCAGCTTCTTGGCCGCCGCGCGGGCTTCTTCATCCGTCTGGATGGCGGCAAAATCGACGCCGGTTTCTTCTTTCACGCAATCAATCATGGATTTGCGCGGCCACGGGGAGGCCAGGTTAATTTCCGTGCCCTGGAAGTCGATGGTGGTGGTGCCCAGCACGTTTTTCGCCACTGTGGTGACGATTTCCTCGGTCAGATCCATCATGTCGTTGTAATCGGCGTAGGCCTGATACAGCTCCATCATGGTGAATTCCGGGTTGTGCTTGGGAGAAATGCCTTCGTTGCGGAAGTTCCGGTTCAATTCAAACACCCGTTCGGAAATGCCGCCCACAATCAGCCGTTTCAGGAACAATTCCGGCGCGATCCGCAGGTACATGTCGATATCCAGCGTGTTGTGATGGGTGATAAAGGGTTTAGCCGCCGCCCCACCGGCGATGGTTTGCAGCATGGGGGTCTCGACTTCCAGAAAGTCTTTTTCCATCAGCAGCTTGCGGATTTCCATAATGATGCGGCTGCGTTTTACCAGCGTATTCCGGCTCTCCTGGTTCATAATCAAGTCCAGGTAGCGCTGACGGTAGCGGGTTTCAATATCGGTCAGGCCGTGATATTTCTCCGGCAACGGAAGTAAGGATTTGCCGAGGATCTCGAAGTGCGTGACTTTTACGCTCAGCTCGCCCCGTGGGGTGCGGCGAATGGTGCCGGTGGCGCCAATAATGTCGCCAATGTCCACCAATTTCAGGGCTTCCATCAATTCGGGCGATAAATTTTCCTTGTGGCTGAACACCTGAAGCTTACCGGTGGGGTCTTGCAAGTCAATGAACATGCCGCTGTTGCGCAGCGCCATGACCCGGCCCGCTACGGAAACGATGTCTTCGGTTTCAACGCCGTTTTCCAGATGGTCGTATTTTGTTTGTAATTCCGCATTGCTGTGGCTTTTTTCAAAGTGGTAGGGATAGGGGTTATGACCCAGTTTTTGCCAGCTATCCAGCTTATCAATTCGGGTTTGACGAATTTGCGCCGCATGCTCACTGGTGTGTTGAGCGTCGGGCTGCGTTTTGGCGGCTTCAGTGGTTGCGGAAGGAGAGGAAGGCTTTTGGGTCATGGGGTTCTATCTCTTCAGATGCTTTTGGAGACTCTATAATATACGGAATGATGTTGCTGTGTCTGGAAAAATTATGCCAAAACCGATTCTACGCGATAACGACATTGATTTGAAGCCCTTGCAGAACAAGCACGTGGTGATTCTGGGCTACGGAAACCAGGGGCGTCCTCATGCGCTGAACTTACGGGATTCCGGCATACAGGTAAAAATCGGCGTTCGCCCTAACAGTTTAAAGCGGGATGACGCGTTGGCGGATGGTTTTGAGGTATTGCCCATTCCCGATGCCCTAACGTGGGGCGATGTCATCATGCTGCTGATGCCGGATGAGGTGATGGGCGATGTGTA
>JAJQJM010000149.1 GCA_021323475.1 Vampirovibrio sp. | reverse complement strand
CACCCTGGCCTGGCAGCCTTCCGTTACCCGGTTTAATTGCACCAACGGCGTTTTACCGATCAGCTCGGTTACATCCTTGGCGATTTTCATCCTGTCCTCCTTGGCCCCAATAGCCGAAAAACAATCTCCTGAGCTAGTTATAGCCTTCCCGCCCCATCACGTCAAATAGAAGTGCATCAACCCGTGAAATGGATATTCATCATATTGCATTGATGCTGATTCGCTCATTCAACCAGGCTCTATAAATTTTATTTTTAAATTGAAGAGAATTCGGAAATTCCGGCCATGGAACTTGCAAGTCAAACAGCAACCCAACCCCGGCGCATTCAGAGATTTCTACTTGCTATATACTGATGAGCTTTGGCGAAGAGGTGTTTTGGACAGGCTCAATCTATTGCGGAGAGGTTTAACAGAGTGTATTATCGGGAAATCCTTTTATGGGGGAGTGCTTTGAAGGGAAAGATTTTCGGAGGGATTGGCCAATGAGCAGAGAACTATTGGCAAATACGGAAGCCGTCGGGCTTTCAATCGGCTTTCAACAACTGGTGGAACGAGAAACCATTCAGGATAAAGGACTCATCCTGGTTCAGACCAACCCGGATAACCTGAACCTGGTGGAACTCTATGAAAAAGAACTGGGCGCCTTAACCATGGATTCCCTGCGCAACCTGGTGAAGGGGCTGGCCAACACCAAGGTGGCCCATATCAACGCTACCGCCTACGGGGGTGGTGTCGCGGAGTTGCTGCACCGGCAAATTCCCCTGATGAACCAGTTGGGGGAAAGCGTGGGCTTCCACACCGATTGGCTGATTTTGAACGTGGAAAATCCCGCGTTCTACGACATGACCAAAAAATGCCATAACACCCTGCAAGGCGATTCCGGGAGTCTGGCTCCCGAAGAGAAGGAACAATATTACCGCACCCTGCTGGCCAACTACGGCAACGGACAGCTAAACAATTACGACGTGGTGATTATCCACGACCCACAGCCCGCCGGGTTGATTGAACTGCACCCTGCCCGCACCAACAGGTGGATCTGGCGCTGCCACATCGATACCACCTCTCCCAATCCGGAAGTGTGGGAATTTATCGGCAGCTTTGCCAAACAGTACGATTTGGCCGTCTGGACCCGCGAAACCTTTGTGCATGATCGCGAAGCGTTCAAGGAGATCCGCATTGTGCCGCCGTCCATTGACCCCATCAGCCCTAAGAACAAGCTCATGACCCCGGCGGAAGTGGACGTGGTATTCTTCCAGTACGGTATCGATCCCAACCGGCCGGTGATGTTGCAGGTATCTCGGTTTGACCCGTGGAAGCAGCCTTTGGAAGTCGTCCAGATTTACAAGGATTTGAAAGCGGAATTTCCCGGCTTACAACTGATTCTGGCAGGCTCCATGGCGACCGACGACCCGGAGGGCATGCTGTACTGGGAACGCTCACTGCGCAAGGCGGGCGAGGACAAGGATATTTTCATCCTGAACAACTACCACGGCGTTGGAAACCGGGAAATTAACGCCTTCCAGCGCGGCGCGGACGTGGTGCTGCAATATTCCAGCAAAGAAGGATTCGGTTTGACCGTGTCCGAAGGAATGTGGAAATATCAGCCCATGATTGGCGGCCGGGTGGGCGGTATTCAGGATCAGATTGTGGACGGCGAAAGCGGTTTCCTGGTTTCCACCATGGAAGAAGTTAAAAACGCCATCCGCACCTTGCTGAACAACCCGGAGAAACGTAAGGAGATGGGTGATTTCGCTCACCAGCGCGTCACGGAGCACTTCCTGATTACCCGTGAGGTGGCCGATTACCTGAAAATGATTCGGGATTTGAAGCACAAGTCCGCCGGGGAGGGTGTAGCCGGTTAAAAACCCGACCTGCCCGTGCATGAATGATTCCTGTGTCTGTTTGCTGTTGCAGGTGCCTTTAGCGCTCCTGTGGCAGCAAACGCCCAACAGAAAATCAAAACAATTAAAAAACAACCAAAAGTAATGCTACCGCTGGTTTTGACCGCCCTGAATTCTAAAGATTAAGAACTGTAAAGAATCACGCAAAATCCGTTACGGAATATACTTTTTTGCAAGCAGCGTTTTATGATATCCAACACAACAGTAGCCCCTCTATCGTTATTGCTTATTGTCAAGCTTATTGTCAAAAAGAAGAGCCCTATGACTGTTTCGGAATTTGAAGCCCCACCCCGACCTTCACTAGTTCTCCCGCTTGCCCCAGAACGGTTCGCAAGCCCCGTCGACAAGCTTTCGGCGCTGTATTGCCCCAATATTGCCGAACTGCCCCTGCCGCAGCTTCAGAAAGCGCAAAGCCTCCTTCAGGAAATGCAGGAGGCCCTGTTAAGCGCAGAGGACATCGAATCGTTCAACGAAATCAAACGCAGCCTGGTGGCTCTGTTAAAAAAACACGCTCAGCCGGTGACCCAGTGGAATCCGCTGGTGCTGGAACTACAGCAGCCGGAACTGTTGCAAGGCGCGCAACTTTCCAACATCAATCTGGAAATGGTTCGTCTGCAGGCCGTCAATGGAACTGTATCGCTGGAGCGGGCCAATCTGCAAAGCGCCCAGATGCTCTGCGCCGATTTAAGCCATGCCCGGCTGGCGGAAGCGGACCTTAGCTGCGCCGACATGCGCTTTGCCGATCTCAGCGAGGCCTGTCTGACACGCGCGGTGCTGGTGGAAACCAACCTGGAACACGCCAAGCTCTCCTTCGCCGACTTTACCGGGGCCAATTTATATTGCGCCAGATTACAAGGGGCTTTGATAAAGCAGGCCGTCCTGCGGGAAGCCAACCTGCGCAAGGCGGATTTACGCAATAGCGACTTCTATCAATCCGATCTGACCGAAGTCCGTCTGCAACAATCCGATATGCGGGAAGCCAATCTGTTTATGGCGGATTTGACGGCAGCCCGCCTGCGTCATTCCGATTTGCGCTTTGCCAACCTGGGCTTCGCCCGGCTAAAAGACGTGCGTCTACAACACGCCCGGCTGAACCATGCCAACCTGAACAGCACCGACTTAACCCACGCCAACCTGGAGCAATGCAGCCTGACCGGCGCTCTGCTTAGCCGGGCCATCCTGACCGAAGCCAACCTGACCGCCTGCGAGCTGCTGGGTGTGGATCTCTCGGATTGCTGCGACTTGGACACTGCCGTCCTGCAAAGCGCCCTGGTGGATAACGACACGCAATGGCCCGCCGGTTTCAAACCTAAAAAACACGGCCTGGTTAACCGTCAAGGTAGCGGACTGCGTAAAATCAGCAATCTGGTATCCGCCATTTTCAACTAATCAATTTTTAAAATTTAAATAAGCCCGGTTCCCTCAAATGAGTGCCGGGCTTATTTTTTGTCATTTAAACAGGCCGTTCCGGCTCGCCTATTTCAATGCCAATTCCACAATAACCGGCAAATGATCCGAACCTACATATGGTCCTGTCCTTCTGCTAATCACATTGAAATTGTCGCTAACAAGCACATGATCAATTGGAATTAGAGGAACCGGGAGTCGAAACGATTGTCTTGGCCAAAAACTTGGCCAAGTCGTTTGGATTCCAAATCCTAATTGAGAATCCTTTAATTTAGTGAAGTCTATCAGATGCCTAAATGTATGAGCCCAAGGAGACGTATTTAAATCGCCAACTATTAAGACATTCTGCCCATATTGGGGGAAGTCTTTTTCCCACTTTGCAAAATGGTTTTTATGGCGTTGATACCATATCGGCTTTACCGGCGGCCGGGGATGCACCATTAATAAAGTAACCGGCTTCCCTTCCCATTTGAATCGAGCAATTGTAGTTGGATCTCTGCCTGAGATAAGGTATTCTACTCGCACACTGGAAAACGGAACCGAGCTATAAATACCATCGTTCCCATAAGGGACTACAAATTTATCCCGAAATTCGTTTAAAGCCCCAGAACTCGTCAAGGACTGTTGCCACCGTTCATTGTACTCAGCCAAGGTTAATACATCGGGCTTAGTTTCTCGGATTAATTTTGCAACCAAGTGACTGTTCCGATTTGTTCCCAACACATTGATATGCAAAATTTTTAATTTTTTAAGATTATTTTGAGACGTTAGGGCAGTTCTTTTCTGATAATACGGTACAATCTGCCAGCCATTCAACCCAATCGTCAAAATCAAAATGACTACAATCATTACATTCAAATAACTGAAACAACGCTTTATAAGCGCGTTAAAAATAAAAATGCCTAAAATCGCGCATTGCAGAATGAAATATTCAGGCCGAAAATGATTCGTTAAATCCCATAGCCATCCGTTCTGTCCCCAATACCCAGCCAGCGTTAAAGCGCTAGTTACAAAAGCCAGCATTAGTAGTAAGAAATAAATCATTTTTTGAATATATTCTGTTTCACTATTACTTAACAGTGTTTTGAGCTGTTTATAGGAGCCACTATTCTTTATTGTTCATGACGATTGAGGAACAAGGACTCTGGTTTACTCAATTATTACAGTATCTGCTGAGCTTGAAAGATTTGCCATAGGTAAATTTTCTTGTTTTGTGAGGTGGAAAATTTCATCCTTTTCCGGAAATATCCGGAAGGCTGACATTCCTCCTATGCTGGAGCAGGCGGGTTGGATAGAATAGGGCCATGAAAAAGCGTTGGTGGATCATCGGATCGATAATCGTAGTGGGTTTGCTGATAGCGCTCGCGGTTTCCAGCCAGAAGGAACCCGTCGCAGGCGTCCAGCTCCAGCGGGAAAATGTGGTAGCCACCCTCACGGTTACCGGCGAGGTGCGGGCCGATACCGCCGTCAGCTTCAGTCCGCCGGTAACGGCGCGGATTACAGCCATCACCGTGGATGAGGGAGATGTCATTAAGCCGGGACAATTACTGGTGCAACTGGACACCGAACAAACGCAGGAACAGTTACAGCAAGCCATTGCCCAGGCCCAACAGGCGCAGGCTGCCTATGCTGACGTTCGCCAGGGCACCCGGCCGGAACAGATCCGGCTATGGGAAGAGCGCTACCGGGAAGCCAGCCTGCGGGTCAAGCAAGCCCAGGTTACTCTGCAGGAGACCCAGGCCCGGCAAACGGACGCCGTCAACAACGCCAAACGTTTTGAGAGCCTGTTCAAACAAGAACTGGTGAGCGAGCAGGAATACGACTCCGCGCAATTACAGGCGCAAATTGCCACACAAGAAACCGATCGGCTGCGTACCGAGCTGAACGCCAGTCGGCGGCAACGCGACCAGATTACCGCCCAATTGGCGGAAGCCAGACACGGGCCGACGCATCCGGAAGTGATGCAGGCCGCCGCTGCAGCCCAAGCCGCGCAGGCCAACGCCAAGGCCATTCGGGAACGTTTGGCCGATTACCGGATTTTGAGCGGCATGAACGGCATTGTGACTGAACGGATGCAGGACCCCGGCGATTTGGCCCAGCCGGGACAAGCCGTGCTGAAAGCCGCCAACCCGACTACCTTGCAGGTGGTTTGCCAGGTGGAGGAAAACGATTTAACCAAACTGCGGGTCGGCGATCAGGCTTACGTGGTGCTGGATGCCTTGCCGGAGACGGCGCTGGAGGGCAAAATCCTGCGAATCGGCAGCCAGGTGAATCCCACCAACGGCACCGTGGAAACCCGCGTCATCCTGAACGACAACGCATTCAGCCAATTGAAGGCGCTCCGCCTGCTGCCCGGTATGACTGCCGATGTCAACGTAATTACCGATCATCTGAATCAGGCGCTGGTTTTGCCTGCCACGGCCATTCGCAGCGAAAGCGGGCAATTGGTTGTGTATCAGTTCATTCAAAACCGACTGGTGAAACAGCCAATTGAGGCCCGGCGCATTTCGATGGAGAACTACCTGATCACCGGTGGCCTGCAACCGGGAGCCTGGGTCGCCGCTATTGCCAACCCCAAATTGGCCGATAAGAAAAACGTGAAGCCCGTCTCCCAGGAGACATTGCCGCAGCCTCCCAAGCCTTCCGGCGGCATGGCAGCCCCCTAGCCGAGGAAATCCAGCATGTTGAAGCGGTTGTTCGACCATTTGCCGATTGAGTTCTATATCGCCAGTCGCTATGTGTCCGCCAACCTGCGGCAATCGCTGATTATCATGCTGGCGGTAGGCATTGGGGTAGCGCTGATTGTGTTTATCCCGTCGGTGAACCTCAGTTTTTTCAGCTACTTTCTGGATAAAACCGTTCAGAACGCCCCGCATATCACGTTGACCCGTGAGCTGGACACCATGCCGAGAGATAAAAAAGCCCTGGAGGCTGTGTTCAAGGCGCAAAACCGCCCGGAGAAACTTCTGTTTTCGGATCGCACCGAGACCCGGCGCCGTAATATCACCGCCTACAAGCGGTTGATGAGCCAACTGGAAAGCATGCCGGAGGTAACAGCCGTTTCTCCCACGGTACGGGAACAGGTGATTGCGGTGCATGGCAGCCAGAACCACTCGGCCAGCCTGCAGGGAATTATTCCGGAACGGGAAAACATTGTCTCGCACATTGAGGATAACGTGCAGGAAGGCAACCTGGAAAGCATGGGCCCCAACGAGGTGTTCATCGGCAGCGAGCTGGCCAATGAACTCGGCGTCGCCGTGGGCGATCGGCTACAGGTGCTAACCGCCTTCGGGGAGCGTAGCTATAAAATTGCCGGACTGGTCAAAACCGGCGTGTATCAGCAGGATTTGACGCTGCTTTATATGCCCCTGCAATCCGCCCAGAAACTGCTGGACATGGATAAGGAAGTGACCGCCCTAGGCATTAAAATTCGCGATATTTACGATGCGGAGAGCATGGCCCGGCTGCTGGCCAATACATACCACTTAAAGGCCCGTAGCTGGATGGAAGAGAATAAGGTTTTTCTGGATCAGATTGCCAATTTCCGCATAATTATCGCTATTATCAACTTTTTGATTGTATTTGCTGCGGCCACCAGCATTACCAGCATCCTGATTATGGTGGTGGCTTCCAAGTCCAAGGAAATCGGCATTTTAAAAGCGATGGGCACCGGGCCGGGCGCCATCATGCGGCTCTTTATCATCCAGGGGGTGTTTCTGAGCGTCATGGGCATCATCGCCGGAATCGCCGGAGGCGCCGGATTAATCAGCCTGTACAATCTGAGCCCGATGGCGCGCGGACAGACATTGCTGGGCATTGAACGCCCACCCACCACCATCAGCGTGGAGTATGCCATATTGGCCGTCATTTACGCCCTCATCAGCAGCATATTGGCCAGCCTGTTCCCGGCATGGCGCGCCAGTCGGCTGGACCCGGTAGAAGCCATTAACCAGTAACCCGAAAGCCCGTTTCACATGCCTGACCCCATCCTGCTGGAAACCAGCAACCTTACCAAGATTTACGGCGATGTGCAGCCGGTTTACGCGCTGAAGGGCATCAGCCTGCGAGTTAAGCAGGGGGAATTTTTAAGCATCATCGGCGAACGCGCCGGTAACGCGGCGATGGAAGAAGTTTTTAATATTTTTGGACCCGAAGTTGCCTACAAAC
>JAJQJM010000025.1 GCA_021323475.1 Vampirovibrio sp. | reverse complement strand
TCCGTAAATCGGCTTCCCTTCATTTCGAGGTCTCCTTTTCTGACAAGAAAATAAAAACCTCTACTTCTGTCTGGTTCCCTAAATCGATCTCAGATCAAAAGATTTACAACCCGATGAAGATGGTTTTGTACGCACTTCAGTGTCGGCAGGCCTTACCGATAAAGCGCAGGCTATTCTGCAAAGTTCCCTGTACGGCTATGATATCGACAACACCATGGTGCGCCTGGGGCTAATGAACCTGATGATGCACGGCATCGACGAGCCTAACATCGACTATAAAGACACTTTGAGCAAGGGTTACAATGAAGAGTCCGAATACGACATTGTGATGGCCAACCCGCCCTTTACCGGCAGCATTGATAAGGGAGATATCAACGAAAACCTAACCCTTTCCACTACGAAGACGGAGTTGCTCTTTGTCGAAAACATATACCGCCTGCTGAAAAAAGGCGGCACGGGCTGTGTAATTGTACCGCAAGGGGTACTGTTCGGCTCCGGTGGCGCGTTCAAAGCCCTGCGGCAGATGCTGGTGGAACGCTGTGATCTCAAGGCCGTCATCATCATGCCTAGTGGCGTATTCAAGCCCTATGCCGGGGTTAGCACCGCCATCCTTCTTTTCACCAAGGTCTGGGGGCCTGTAGACAGAGTAACTAAACCTGCCACGGAGCATGTCTGGTTCTATGAGATGCAGGCCGACGGATACTCATTAGATGACAAGCGCACCAAACAAGAAGGCCATGGCGACTTGCAAGATATTGTGGCTAAATACCATTCTCGCAATCCTGAGACGGACTGTGAGAATCGCACCATTACGGCTGACCACAAATGCTTTATGGTACCCCGCGCCGATATTGAAACTGAGGGTTATGACCTATCGCTTAGCCGATACAAGCAGGATGTGTTTGAAGAGGTGAAGTATGACCCGCCGGGAATGATTTTGGAGCGTCTGATTTATGCGGAAGTGGGCAAGGTGGAAGAAAAGAACCTTGCCCAAGTACAGAGCGGTATTGTGCGCGAGCTGCTGGAACTTCAGGGGATGATTGGATGAACCACACAGTCATCAAAGCAGTTTCGGAATTTACTGAGGTGATTACAGGGGGGACTCCCTCCACCACAAAACCAGAATACTGGGATGGAAATATTCCTTGGCTAAATTCCGGTGCACTCAATGATGGTGACATTCGTGCAGCTTCTAAGTACATTACTGAGCTTGGACTGAAAAACTCATCGGCAAAGCTGATGCCTAAAGACACCGTTTTAATAGCATTAACCGGTGCAACCACTGGCCAAGTTGGTTATCTTACATTTGAGGCATCTGCCAATCAGTCTGTTACCGGAATCCTTCCCTCTAAAGAACATCATCCACGCTATCTCTATTATTACTTAAAAACACAAAGAGCAAAGATACAAGGGGATGCTTTTGGTGGAGCTCAGCCACATATCAATCAGAAATATGTGAAGGATTTTAAAATCCCCCTTCCCCCACTAAGCGACCAAAAGCGCATTGCCCATCTACTCGGCAAGGTGGAAGCGCTGATTGCCCAGCGAAAACAACATCTTCAACAACTTGATGACTTGCTTAAAAGCGTCTTTCTGGAAATGTTTGGCGATCCCATTCGAAATGAGAAGGGGTGGGACACTACCGAAATTGAGAAACTTTGTGAAGCAGTAATAGATTGCCCGCATAGCACTCCTGTTTATAGCGACGAAAAGACCGGTTATTACTGTGTGCGCTCTAGCGATATAGTTGATGGTTATTTAGACTTGAGTAAGACACTTCAGGTAGGACGGGATATTTATGAAGATCGAATCAAACGCTATATACCCCAAATCGGAGATATTGTTTATTCAAGAGAAGGCGGCCGCCTAGGTAATGCAGCGAGAATCCTAGGGGGCGAGTTAATCTGTCTTGGACAGAGAATAATGCTTTTCAAGACTAGTGAAGAAAATAGTGCTGATTTTTTGTGGTCATTGCTTGAGTCACAATCATTTAAAGCAAAACTTCAATGCTTAGTTGGCGGCGGTGCTGCGCCAAGGGTCAATATTAAAGATCTCAAGACAATAATGGTAATTCAGCCACCGAATGATATTCAGGCTCAATTTTCTCGGATCACAAAACGGATCGATAATATAAAATCCCATTATCAACAATGCCATACCGATTTGGAAAGCCTCTATGGTGCATTGAGCCAAAAGGCCTTCAAGGGCGAGCTGAATTTATCACGGGTGACATTGCCGATAGACCCCGAAGAAGAGCCGGAAGAGACTGTTGATGAAGAGATCTCAACCAAAGAGACTGTTGATTTTGGGCCAGCAAGATGTCTACCATACTTTACATTTCCTCCTCCTAGCAATTTGGAAGTATTTAATACGTCTAAAGGGCGTCGTGAGTATTTACAGCTTTGCTTTGATGAGTTCTTAGCCCAGCTTAAAGATAAACCTGTACCACCTTTAACTGTGTTACTTGATGATATATGGCTTCAACTAGGAAACACTAGGGAAGAAAATGAATCAAAATTAGAAACTTTAGAGGGAGACGCGAAAAACGAACTTTCTAAGTTGATCGAGAGCTTCAATCCAAGCATTTCTCTTAAAGATTACGATTTCTTAAAGGGACGATTATTTGAGACTTTAGAGCAAGGGCGATTTGAACAAAAATACGATGATGAAGCCAATGCTGTTTATCTGGTGGGTACAGAGAGCTAAACGGTTATGAAGTTGCTGCGTTTAAAAATCACCGATTTAAATGGCTTTCGAAGCCTGCAAGAAGGCTTTGAATACGAGTTCCGAAGTGCGTGGAATTTACAAGATGAAGCCCAACGAACTGAGCAAGGCTTTGAGCCGTTTGTTTGTGCGGGGTTGAATGGTAGCGGTAAATCCAACCTGATGGAAGCGTTAGCGGCTATCTTCTTTCAATTAGAGGCTATGCGAATCCGGCGCAACTTTCTGCCGGAAGTCTTGCAAGAGCATCTGGATTCAGAAGAGCCTGGCGAAGACCAGCTGGACGGCTTTGAGCTCGAATATCTCATCAAATTGCCTGATGAAATTAATGGGATTGCTTTAACCGATTTCGCCCATGTTTTAGTGATCAAGGTTCCAAGTAAACCGATTGTCTTAGACTGGCTTAATCGTGATAATTTCATTTTGGGTGATATTCCACCAGAAGAAAAAGTGCGGGACTTTCTACTCCCTGATTATGTACTGGGATATTCTTCGGGTGAAAATCAAATTCTGAGTCTGCCTTTTTTCAAAATGCGATTTGTCCAGTTTGATGAGTATTGGAATGCATTGGAAACCCAGAGCTCCTATCCAGGGCGACCTGAAAGTCGCATGACTTACCTGGATAACGAGTTTAGCCAAGCCATTTTGCTTTGTAACTTGCTGTTTCAGGACGAGGTAACCTTAAAGCCTTTTCAGGAAGAGGTTGGCCTTCAGGAGCTAAAAGGTTTTCGAATCATTCTCAAGCGAAGTATTGACTTACATGCAGAGTCTTCGGATGGCTTTTATGGAGGTAACCCTGCTGTAACAAATATTCCAGGAACAGATGATGGCGTCCTTAACGTTCTAAAGCTTTTGGAAGCTGATAAAGACTCAAATGAAAAATTCGATCCCATAGTTACTAAGCTAAAACGCTGTGCGACTTGCGTTTTTGAAGATACCTCGAGTGAATCGCAATATGCGACGCTTTATTTAGACTACTGGGTTAACGAAGCGACAAAAAATGCATTTCGTAAGAATTTCGACAGTCCTCTTACCTTATTCCAGGCTTTTCAAGTGCTTCTCACCCTTAATCTTTATTCCGTTAGTGAGGAGTTAAAGCGAGAGCTTTACCAATCCACTAGTCACTATGTCAGCGAGACTGTGCCAACCCTGGCCTCCAATGAACGAATCATGCGCTTCAAGTTTGTAGAGTTTACCAAGAGCGGTATAGATAAACCGGTCATGCTAAAAAGTCTTTCAGACGGTGAACATCAGCTGTTACACAGCTTGGGACTTTGCCTATTATTTAGAGAGACAAACAGCCTTTTTCTACTTGATGAGCCAGAAACACACTTTAATCCCAATTGGCGGGCTACCTTCATTTCCCGGCTTCAGGACTGCTTTAAGAAGTCTGAAGGTTCCCATGAAATGCTTATTACGACTCACACTCCTTTTCTCATTTCGGACAGTCGGCCTGAAAAGGTGCTTGTATTCCAGAAGGAAAAAGACATCGTTTCAGTCAGTCACCCCGATTACAATACTTTAGGAGCCTCCATTAACAAGATTACCATGACCACTTTTGATAAACGCGAAACCATCGGCAGCTATGCCCAGGCGATACTGGAGAGTTTGAGGCAGCGCTTTGAACAAGGGGAAAACAAAGAGCAGCTCATTGCCGAAATCAACCGCCAGCTCGGCGACTCAGTAGAGAAAGTGCTACTCATAAAGACCCTCCTCGATAGCAGAAAGGGGCAAGGCTGATGCTATTTACCTACAAATATGTCCCACACTCAATGGAGAAAATGCATGAGTTCATCGGTTTCATCTTTCATGATGTGTGGTGTAAAGCACCCGGCAATGAGTATGGTATTCATTTGTTCGAAGCATGTGAACCTCTGCACCAAATCATGGATGAACTCTACAGACAGGACTTGGCGGACGTGCTTAAGGATGGTGCCGGAAAGAGGTTTTACCAATCTGTAAATGAAATCTACAACGAATTTAAAAAACTCAATGAAGATGATATCGTTCAGTATCGCAGCCATTTCCTGGTTAACAATTCAATTGAAGAGCTGTGCTCAAGCATAGCCGAGCACAGCCCTGCTCGTTACTGCGATTTGAATCCTACCTTGAAAACTCTCAATGACAGACTGGAGGAGTTTTTTAAAAGCCTTTATGCCTCCGGCTTCTTTAGCCTAAAGCCTGTTAAGAATGCCATAGGTTCGGACTTAAATACATATTATGCTGATTTTGTTCGAGAAAACAGTTCTGGATGTTGTCCTTTTTGCGGCCTGCAGCCAATTGATAATGAATTTGATCCAACTCGTGAGGCTTTTGACCATTATCTACCTAAAAGTAAGTATCCATTCAACACTGTCAACCTGAAAAACCTTGTTCCTTCGTGCCACAAGTGCAATTCTGGAAACAAAGGAAACAAAGACCCTATTCACGATGAAAACAATAATCGACGGAAATCATTTTATCCATTTACACAAATGGCACCAGATATACAACTTTCTGTTGTCATTCAAGATAGAAACTGGTCACCACTAACACCTGAAAAACTTTCCATTTCTTTTTACTCAGTTTTGCATCAAGAAGAAATAAACACATGGAATGATTTATTCAGAATAGAAAGTCGCTATTTGGCAAAATGCTGCGATTCCGGAGGTGGGCAATATTGGTTAAACCGGATATTTAGCGAACGACATAATTACAAATTGTCGGTTCAAGATATGTTAGATGCTGAAATGCAGAATGCATCAAATGAACCTTGGGTCGATTCAAATTTCCTGAAAAAAATCTTTCTCGAAGGTTGTCAACAAGCAGGTCTGTTTGATGTCATTGCAAGAAATGGAGTGGTGTCGTGACTCTGTTTCTAAAATTACGTCATTAACCACTGGCAGAGTGTTTCAGGCATTTCAGAAGCTGAGGTGGCCTTCTGCCTATTGGCTATGGAAAGGATGCATAAATATGATATTGAAATGTACAATAGCTCTCATCCCCAGTTGAGGTGAGAGCTGGTTTTTAAATTGAAAAAAAATATATATTCACCCCATTCAAGGTTTAGACTACCTTCTTCGATCCTGAATTTCCCGAGTAAGTCTATTCTCCCATCCTCGGCGATGTTCTATACGGATAAACTTATCGTTAAATCCTTGTAGAAGTTCATATCGACTTTTTTGACTTAACTCATGCCATTCATCAAACATAATATAAATTGCATTTCCATATTCAACATTCTCAAAGACAACTAAGTTATCATTAAATTGGGCTCCAAAATATCTTCTAAATCCACTTACACCTTTTATGTATTGTGTGGGTTCAAGACGTTGCAATAAGTCAAGACGTTCGGTTAACTGGGCCCTTACAGCATTATTTTCTGACTCTCTCCCGCTTAGAATTCTTTCAACTAGCTCTCCAGTCTCACCTGGTGGAAGGATTTCCCAATCAATATAGATAGTTCGTAAGTAGTCCTTCCGCGTAGAAGAACTCTCGTAAACATCACTTATACCTGTATTTTCTTGGAGTAAATTCAAATTATATAATAAGTCGGTTCCAAAATACCTTGTAGTTTGGTTTAAAACTTCATCAACTGCAAATTTGAAAACATAGCTTGGACCTTGAGTATTTTCCTTTTCAAGCAATTCTATAGCGATTTCAAGTTCTTTCGGTCGAATAAACTCTCGCTGGTATACTTCTCTAGTCCAGGTTACATCGTGATAGCCTTTGCTAGAATCACCAAAGTTTGGCGTTTCAAAAGTATATGATTTTATTGTTTTAGGTAGATCTCGGAGAACCTTTTCTTTTCCAAAAAGATTTGTTTTTGAATATCGACCTGATAATAGGTTCGGCTGTATTTTTGAGGGAAACGTTACTTCATTGTTTTGGTTTATCTTTATGCCTAAATGCTTATAAACGCCTGTTTTAATATCAGACTCCGGTATTTTTTTAATTCCGGCAACAATAATGTCGTTTGTGTCCAAGTCTTTTAGCTTGAGCCAAATATTCTCTGGTACCTTGAGCAAATTCTTTTTCCACGGGGCTTTACGTTTCTTTGGCATCTATCTTTACCCTATTTAAACTTTTGAAGCGGATTTCTTATTATCGTTCCTAGCATCAATAAGGATGACATCGGTATCCTCTTTTAACCCCAAATCATTAATAATTTTCAGCACTCTTTCTTTTTCTTTTTGAGTGAAAAAGATGACAACTTTAACTGCCTTTTCGACATCATTAGCTTCCTTGTAAACTTCTACTTGGTTTTGAAGGTTTCTTTTAAGCTGAGAATTACTTGCAAGCTTGAACTCCACTAAGGACTTATCCAGAGCTCCTCGCGAAACTTTAAAATCCACAGGACCTCGGCCGTTATTTACCTCTCTGTTAACATCGGAAATAGTCTGACTCCAGGTTAAGTCATAAAGGATTTGCAGGTCTTCCTCCTCTAGCCTCACCAATCCCTGGTTATCGTAGAAAATTCTGTATCCATCTCTATTTTCAATGACCCACTTCAAATGCCTTACCATCTTTTTGGCCTCAGAGAGAGTGCCTCCTTCAGCAACTTCAAAAATGTCGGGACTTTCCATTATTTTTTGAACTAGGAAAGCTACATGTGTGACAAAAAGTTTTTGAGCTTTATCTACCAACTCCTTGCTTATAGCTGAGGCTTCATCGCCCTTCAATTCTTTATCTTTGATATAGTAATCAGCCAAGATTGGGAATTTCTGTAATGTTTTTGTAATCCCTTCCCTTTCTTGTGCTTGTGTAGGCTCAAGAGGGATAACGCGATTTAAGTAATTGTTTATCTGATCTCTCAACCCCTCATCAGATAAAGCTTCAGGCAAATAATAGAATCTTTTGATGAGATCTTCCTTATTGATCCAGGTGTTACCCCTTGTAAGCATATCGATTGGAGTAAGAATAACGTAATCGTCCTCTAAGAGCGGTAATTCAAAGAATTCAACCTCCCAAGATTCCGTTTCATAATTGAAGCGTACTTTAGAACAACCAAAGCGAGCTCTTTGATCCGGCCTAAGATGCTGCAAAGCAAAAGTTTGGGTGTACTCAAGCAGATACCCCTTGATCAAATTGGTGGTGAAGTCACTTATGGTGTCTCTTCCTACTCCATCTTTAATAAGGCAAAGCTTCTCTAAGTGACTTTGTTGGGTAATCTTCTCATCCCCAAAATCATTGCAGATTATGGTTAAATTTTCATGTAGTGCTTTCGCAAATTCTCTGCCTAAACCGCTACCCCTATTACTAAATCGGGTGAAGCCAAGCCAATTCTGCTTGATTTCCGGAAACTGATACCAAGTTTTAATAAGGCCTGCACTTAATTTCTGGCCTGCAGATTTGTCTCGTAAGAACCTGATATATGTGATGATCTCCGTATGAAGCTTTTGATATTCCGCCTTTTTACTGTTGAATAGCAGGAAAGGATCTATAAATAGGGGTAAATCTGCTTCAAGAGAAACATTGAAAGCTCCATAAGAATATAAAATCCGAGGGTCGATTTGAAAGTAATCTGTAAAATACATACTAATCTGTAAACCAAATTGATACGACGTATTTGGATTATTTAAATATCCCCCAGGAAACACCGTCCTGTCTTTAGCTTCATGATATCCCTAGCCACAGAGGGTCGCAACTCTTTGTCGTTACTTAAAACTTATGAGGTTAAATGTCCAAGCAGTTTGGCCACCAAGTACATAACAACCATCACTTATAGTGATAAGTTGCGGCGTCTTGCACATTTGGTTCTACCCTTATTAGATATGCTACCGGCTGTTTGCTGCTACTGAAGCCCATCAGCTCTCGAAGCTTCATCACCGGGTTTACTTGGATCTTCTAGAACTCTAAATATAGTTGACTTTTCCGCCACACAGAGCGTGTATATGACTGTCCCATAACAAGAAAGGAACAGTCATGAGTCAAAAGAGCGGTATTACCCTACAAGCAGTCATTGAGCATTATCTAAAATCCCTGGAAGAGGCCGGTAAAAGCCCTCGGACTCTCTATACTTATGGTAAGGATTGCCAACAAATACTCGCATACTTCGGGACTGACAAGAAGCTCACCAACATTCTGCCAGCCCATGTGGCCAAGTTCTACAAGTCGGATGAGCTACTTAAAATCCCTAAAAACGGCAAAGACCGTGCTGCCAAGACCGTGAATAAAACCAAGTTGGTATTCCGGTGCATGCTCACCTGGGCCATGGAGCAAAGCTATATCGAAGGTTTGCCGCTGCCCAAAGCCAAGTAATGTCACAAACTCCAAGAGTTACAGGCTGGGTTTCCAGCCTGTAACTCTTGGAGTTGAATAGCAGACTTCAGTCCCAAGCCTGCATGGCCTCTATGGTTTCATCTTCAGTCGTCATGCAATAGGAGCGGGTGGTCGCAATATCATTATGCCCGCATGCAATTTGGAGCATAACAAGCGGTCGGCCCTTATTGGCATTTAGGGTGACAAAGGCTCGCCGAAGAGCATGCGGGGTCACTTTGACATCCACTCGCTCCCCGATTCGGTCCAGCCGGTTCCGGATGCCAAAGCGATTCATGCGGTTTCCGTTTCGGTTAATGAATAGCCACTCCTCTTCCCCTTCGGGTCTGTAGGTCAGATAAGCATGGATTGCTTCAATTACTTTGCCGGATAAGCCCACTCGGCGGGTTTTTCCCCATTTGGCAAGCGTCACCGTTAGAAACTTCTCCTCATAATTAATATTTTCAAGTTTCAGATTGGCAGCTTCACTCACTCGAAGGCCGGTTTGGCTGAGCAGAATGACCAGTAACCGCTCTAACGGGTTCTGGCAAGCCTCGATTAGCTTATCCAAGCCCTTTTGATCGACCGTAACCTTCCGTTCCGGCAAGTGACGCCGAGGCCGGAATTTCTTAGATTCAGTCAGATACTTTGGATCTAAGGCTTTTTCTTGAATCAGAATCTTGGCCAGACTGATGGTAGTCTGATAGATTTTCAGACGCTTGGCGAAATGCTCAGTCGGAATGGCGAGCAAGGCTTTTTTCAGCGTGTCCAGTGATATCACCTGATAACGCTCCAAGAACCAGCGGGCATAATAAATGTAGGTTTCAATGGAAATTTCGCTATAGGGCCTGCCGTCCATCAGGCCAAAGCGCATGGCATCCTCCCAAGTGGGTAGATAGTCAAGATGGGCTTTTCTAGGATTCCGTGAAGTCATGAATTGGCTCCTTTCTGGTTGGGACACCACATTCATCACTCTTTGGGGCGTAAATATCCACTTCCTCCAGGGAAATGTGTCCAGACAAACACATATGCGCACTTCCTCACGGGAATTGTGCATTTAACGATTCCCACATTTTCGCCCATGGCAAAAACCCCCGTGGCACAAGGCAACGAGGGCTTTGGTCGGACCGACAGGATTTGAACCTGCGACCCCTTCCACCCCAAGGAAGTGCGCTACCAAGCTGCGCTACGGCCCGACTGATGGGTGGATGAACATATTACCGCCAAGATAGACACTGGGCAAGCCCTCCATTCCCGAAATATACAAAACACATACAAACCAGCCCAGGCAATACAATGCGCTTGTTCGGCAGGCTTACAACAGAGCGGGAATAGCCGGTAATACGCAGACAGATTGGCATATGACGCTCTTTCCATTCACAGAGAGGCTAACGGTCAGATATCCTCACCGACAGAAGTGGGTTGATAGTCCGGCAACCATAAAAGCCTGAGCCCTCTCAAAAGTATCCGGCACGAAGCGGCTTCACCAATAGTTCACTCAACGGAGCCGGAGCATGATTGACGCATCACTGATGAGATTTACCATACCCCAGTAATGCCCCAGCCTGGAGGGGTGCCTGTGCGGATTTATCCCCGGCAGCGGTAAACAAGGTAAAATGGAAGCATGCTAGAAATCGTTAAAGCTTTTCTTCAGCCGCAGGAAGCCCAACAGGCCGGAACCATTCAGGGACAGTATTACGAGCGCACCGGGTCTTGTAACCAGTGTGGCAAATGCTGTACTGATATTTATCTGGTTTATGGTCAACAAGCTATCGACAGCATTGAGATGTTCGAGGATGTAAAGGCCAAGAACCCGGAATATCACTATTTCAAACCCCTGATCCACCAAAGCGACGGAAACGGCCTGTTATTTCAGTGTATTCATCTGCAAGCCGACAATAGCTGCGCCATTTACGAGAATCGCCCTTCCTTCTGCCGGAAATATCCTTCGGAACACTCCCTATTAATGGGCGGCAAACTGGCGGCTGGTTGCGGCTACAAGTTTCGCTTGCTGAAAACCTTTCAGGATGTGCTTAGTACTGTTGCCAGCCAGAAAAATCCCGCCGGCTTTAAAACAGTCGAAGGCGCTGGCGGGCCATGAGTATCCCGGCTCCTTCCGGCCCCACCACGATTTACCCGGCCCAAAGCATTATGCAGATCATCAGCCATGCCTGGAATCTGCTGCGAGCCAACCTGAAAAGCAGCCTGCTCATCATACTGGGCCCAACCCTCCTGTTCGCCGTCTTTAACCTTCTGGTGGGCCTGTTGTCGGAACACGACTTTTTAACGCCAACCAGCGCCCCGGTTTTGACCCAACGCTTACTGACGGGGCTATTGCTTCTATTAATGGGCATTCCCTGTTTCTTCTTCTGGATTTTCAGTTGCTGCGCGCTTAGTCGCTTCTATTACTCCGCCATTGTGCAGGAGCAGCCGATTTCCATGAAAGCATGCTGGCAATATGTTCTGCGCCGCTGGGTTTCCATCTCGCTGGCCGTTATTGCGCTTAGCCTCTCCATGCTGGTCCTGGCAATCGTAGACTTCGTGGTGTTGTTCATCGGCCTTTCGCTGGCATTTCTGATTCTGGGCAATCTGACATTCAGTGCCCTCGGGGCAATTTCGCTCGGTCCCCAAATTATGATGCTGTTTTTCCTGCTGGTATTCGGATTTATCATCCTCAGCGTTTCGATTGGGCTGATTTCGTTTCAGGGCTTCTTTTTCACGTTGCCCCTAATCGCCATATCCACGGCGCAAAATTCCGACATTTCCGTCTGGACTATCTTCAGGCAGGCCTACCGTTTTTTATTCAGAAATCTGGTACGGCTGACGGCATTCGGCCTTACCCTCTTCTTTTTTTCATCGGTCATCACAACTGTTCTGATGAGTCCGCTGTGGATTTGGGCCGTTATGGAGATGACCCGCCTGGGCGTAAGCCAACAACATTCCATTCCCCTGCATGTGCAAAGCATCATGAATATCTACAGCAGCCTGACCGGTTTATTGATCCTTCCATTTCATATTAGCGCCCTAACCCTGCTTTGGTATGATTGCCAGGTCAGGCAGGAAGGACTGGATCTAAAAATCTGGTTTCGCCGTCTGCTTTGCAATAAGCGCAAGGACGTACCGGATTTTCCCCCAGAAATGGAATACCAGCCTTCTGTATAGCAAATAGAGAGTGCGTTTGAACCCAAGGAGCATCCCATGAGCGACGATATCAGCAACAAGGTTATCAACATTTTTCAGCGTCATAAGCGGGGCGAGCATTTTCACTTTGACGTTGAGGAAGGTGGAGAGCTGATTATCAGTCCCGATGGGTTCAATTACGTCAGCATCAAGCACGATAGCAACGCCACTGCGGAAGAGAGCACCTTACGAGACACCGCAGACATAAAGCATTACATTATAAAAATGGTTGAAGCCCACCACGAAAACGGCTCCATCCGCATGAACAACTATTACGTTCCCGGTGAACGACTGGAGGAATTTCTGCGCAGCTTACCCCAACGGCCCGGCAAGGTGCTGGAAATTCAGCAGTTCATTCCGGACAATATGGCTTAACTGACGTAGACCTGCTGCTGGCCTGCCGCTGCCGCAGGAGCAAACCCCGGCGGGAAGGTCCGGTTCTGGAATAACGGCTGATGGAAAGGTGATTGCCCAATCATGGCTGCCTGCTGGACAGGGGAAGGCACAGCCGCAGGGTTGGGGGTCGGGGCAGGCGCTGCCGGTTGTGTCCCATTAACCGGCTGAGGCGGGCTTTGAGGGGCCGGGGCCTGCTTATTGGTTTGAACCTGACTTTGGAAACGTCGCTTCGTCCAGAACTGGTTCAATAAACCGACACCGACACCGGTGCCGAATACACCAATACCCAGCGGCAACAGCACATGCGTGAGTTTGGACTGAAGCGGTTTCTGGAATTCACGGGCTGCCTCCTCCAAGGCTTCTTTTGGCAGGCTGGCCAGCTTTGAAATGTTAAAGTTGTCGATCTGGTGGGTGGCAGCCGCTTTTTCAATGGCCTCCTTCGCCAGCTCATCCAGATTTTTAACTCTTAAAGCCCCATTCCCAGCATCCGCCGTAATGCTAGGGAACTTTTCCCGAATCAGTTTTTCAAGCCAGTCTTGCCCCATCAGCAGATACGGCAACACAATCGCCAGTCGGGAAGCGGTTTCCATGGTTTCCAGCTTATCCCTTGCCGAATCCAGATAGGCCGGAATAGAAAGGAACATGTATGAGCCCATTTGCTGCTTGGTCAACCCGAACGCGCCATTTTTAAAATTAAAGTCAAAGGTTTTCACCCCGTCTTTCAACGGCCCATTCATAATCCATTTGGGAAGCTTGTGCCCGAACCGGGCCAGCAGCAGGGCAAAGGTCAACAAGCCGCCGCAAGCCGCCAACGTTCCATAGATACGGTTTTTCGACCGCTTAACAATGTCGCTTTCCTGGTTGGAAGGCATTTCCCCTTGAGACAGGTTCACGATATCGCTGAACTTGTCTTTCTTGAAATAATGCGCCGTCACCAGGTTTTTAGCGTAGTTGATAATGTACTCCCCGCCAACCCCGGTCAGGGTCAATGCGGAAATAATCAACGCCGCTTTTGCCGGTAACAAATGCTTCATTTGATCCTTGGGAACATGAGCCAGTTGATCCAGCGGCCGGGTCAAATCCTTCACATCGAAATTTTTGGCCCCAATCTGTCCCATAACCCGTTTAAACACCTTGCCCCCCAACAAGGGAACGGAATAATAGATCAGCAGCGACTCCAGAACTTCCAGAAAGCCGACTTCCACCCCTTCCGCCTTGCTTCTGGAAATCATAGCCCGTGGAACCAGCGCCACCAAGGTATCCTGAAGGCAAGTCATGTGAGAGACGCCGTTAGCACCCTCTTTTGCAAGAATCAAGTGCCCCAACCCCTTCTTCAGGGGTTGGCTTCGCTTTAAAAGCTCAACAGCGGGCGAGCCTGTAAACGTAATGGGAGGCACGAGGGTTCGTTTTTTCCTTGTGTCAAGTTGAGAGTGTCTGTATATACGAAGTCCGGCGGACTTCTCAAATTGCTTGAAGACCGCCGGATGAGTAAAGTTTTATTCGCTGTCGCAAAAACTAAACGTCAGGCAGGCGGCCTTTTAATTTGAAGCCACAACCGATTTCTGATTCGCATCTGGCCAGAGATGAACATTCTCAGGGATTTCCAAGCATTAGATTCCACGACAGGACAATAATAACTGAAACACGGCACAATGGATCGAATTCAACCCCTCCAACCGCCAGAATTTTTACAACAAATTAAAGGCACAAAACCAGGCTCTGGCATGCGAGCGACCAGCGGGCATGTGACAAGCTGCCGCCTATGTATGCTGAGTGAGTTCGTCCTCGCCCGGCATCGCCGCTTACTTCGTCGTTTCTCGCCTTGTAATAACAGCGAAGTTTTACGCCTTGTAATGACGTTTCACACTTGCCAATGGCAGAAAGTGCTAGTAACAAACATCAGCCCGATATGCCAACGTGATATCCAGGGATTGTGACCACACTCAAACTGGCGAATCTTTGAATTCGTCCTTGGGGGTTTCGTCTTTGGTAGGTTCCTGTTTCCCGTTCTTGAGAGAGGCCCCAATCAGGAAGCCGATGGAACCACCCAGTAAACTGCCAATCAAGGTACCAATCACCGGCACCGCACTACCAGCCACTGCTCCGGCCACCATACCGGCCGCCCCGGAAGCCATCAGCACTAAAAACGCTTTTTCTTCCTTCTTCTCGCTGGTCTCTTTTTTCCCACTCGTCTCTTGGTCAGGATTGGCACCGGAAAACTTGAACACATCCCGCCCATACACAGGCGAAGCGGAAGCGGAACGGGTCGGCGAGGCGATCGCTTCACCCCGTTTCGGGAGCAACGATGATGCGGTTGTGGAATAGTGTACCGGGTTCAATCGCATTTGGAGTTGCCTTCCTTGAGCCGAAGCCCAATAGTTTGACCTGCCATCAGGAACATTTCAAATGGCGTACTAATTAAGCATTCCAAGGTGATCAAAACATATTAAAATTTCAAATCAATTGAAATTTTTGGTTTTACCCTGCAACGGTATTACAAATAATAAGGCGAATCAACCCAGACAAATGCCTCCCGGCCTCATCTGGGATATATGGAATTTCAGAAAACCTGAAAGGCCCATCAAGGCAGAGCCCCTGATTCGCACAATGGCCGAACCAGGAGACTCTGCTAATTTTAGAATTCAAATTTCAAAATGATCGACCCGCCGCTACCGCTGTCTCCTGCGGAGACGCTTCCAAACGATACAGGCAACGTCCGTTGGCAAACGTCATAACAGCCCGACCTTTCAATGTTTGCCCTTTAAACGGCGTGTTGCGCGATTTGCTCTTGAACTGGGCCGGGTCCACCTGCCATTCCAGATTCGGATCAATCACGGCAATATCCGCCCGTTGGCCCACCGCCAAATTTCCGGACGCTTTCAGCTTAAAGATTTCCGCCGGGCGGCTGGACATGATTTTAATCAGATCCAACGGTTGCAAGCGTTTCGTGTGATAAAAGTGGGTTAGCATCACACCCAGAGAGGTTTCCAGGCCAATCACGCCATTCGGGGCGCAATCGAAGGCCATCGCCTTTTCATCCGGCGTATGCGGCGCATGATCGGTTGCAATCACATCGATGGTCCCGTCCATCACCGCGTCAATCAGGGCTTTCTGGTCCGATTCGGCGCGCAGGGGGCCGTTCATCTTAAAGTCAGGATCATAGCCCTGGCAGCAGGCATCCGTCAGGGATAAGTAGTGCGGCGTGGTTTCCGCCGTAATGTTCAGCCCTTCGGCCTTGGCCTGACGAATCAGGGCCACGCTCTCCTTGCTGGATACATGCGCAAAATGCACCCGCCCACCGGTAAAGCGGGCCAGCTCAATGTCACGGGCCACCATCACGCTTTCCGCCACGGAGGGAATTCCCGGCAAGCCCAGCAGGGTGGAGTAATACCCTTCGTGCATGACGCCGTTGCCGCACAAGGTGCAATCTTCGGCATGGCAGACGATGGGCACATCAAACATTTTGGAATATTCCAGCGCCTTGCGCATCATGTTGGCGCTGGATACCGGGCGTCCGTCATCGGAAAAACCCACCGCCCCATTCTGGAGCAGGGTGCCAATGGCGGTCATCTCTTCGCCTTCCAGGCCACGGGTGACCGCGGCAATGGGAAAAATCTGGATGCCCGTCGGCTGGGCCGCGTTCATGATGTACTGGACCATCGGCGTACTATCAATCACCGGCGAGGTGTTAGGCATCACGCACACGGTGGTAAAACCGCCCGCCAAGGCCGAAGCAGCACCGGTAGCGGTAGTTTCCTTATCCGGGTTGCCCGGATCGCGGAAATGCACGTGCACATCCACCAGACCCGGCGTGACCCACTGGGTTTCTTTCAGTTCAATGACCTCATCGGCCCGGGCAGCGGGGATGTTGCTCTCCATCGCGGCAATCACGTTGTCCTCGATCAGGACATCCATTACCTGATCCAGCCCCGTGGCCGGGTTGATGACGCGTCCGCCTTTCAGCAAAGTTTTCATACGGCAAGCATCCTTTCATTCAGATTGGCCTGAAAACGCTCTAAACCGGAGCGCTCGGCCGGGGTGCTCAAACACAGGTACAACAGGGCCATCCGAATCGCCACACCGCTGGTCACCTGGTTGGTAATCAGGGAAATCTCCCGGTTATCAGCTACATCACTGGCAATTTCCACGCCCCGGTTCATGGGGCCAGGGTGCATTACCAACACATCCGGCTTACAGAATTTTTCCAGTCGCTCCTGGGTGATGGAATAAAAGCGGATATACTCCCGCAGCGCCGGAATCAACCCGGCCCGCTGGCGCTCCATCTGCATCCGCAGGCACATCACCACATCCGCACCGTCCAGCGCATCCTCAATATTGGTATGGGCCGTGCATCCCAGAGATTCGATGTGCATGGGCAGCAAGGTGGAAGGCGCCGCCAAATGCACGTCGGCACCGAACAGTTTGAGCAGATGAATATTGCTGCGGGCTACCCGGCTGTGCAAGATATCACCCACAATGGTAATTTTCTTTCCTTTAATGTCACTCAGGCGCTCCGTCAGGCTGAACAAATCCAGCAAACCCTGAGTCGGGTGATCGTGGTAGCCGTCACCGGCGTTCAACACACAGATACGATCGCCGAAATAGTTGACCAACTGCTGGCATACGCCGGAACTGGCATGGCGAATCACCACCGCATCGGTGCCCATTGCCGCCAATGTTTCGGCGGTATCAATCAGGGATTCCCCTTTTTTAACCGAGGAGGTGGACACGGAAAAATTGATGGCGTCAGCGCTCAGGTACTGGGCGGCCAACTCAAAACTGGTGCGGGTTCGGGTGGAGTTCTCGTAGAACATGTTCACCACAACCTTGCCACGCAAGGTGGGAATTTTTTTAACCGGGCGGCTGAGGATATGGGAAAACGATTTTGCGGCCCGCAAGACTTCTTCCACCTCCTCGTAGGTTAACGAGGCGGAATCGATCACATGCCGCCGGTTCCAGCTCCCACTGCCGGGTAACGGGGGATGACTTGCCATAAAAAAACCTCCTGTTTGTGGCGAGGAGGGTTCGTTTCTATAAGACTGGCTTTACTCAAACCGTCCTCCTGAACCAGGAGAACGCCAGAGAATACCGTGTTGTGAATACCCTTGCTGACCTCGCCGAATCAGCTTTAAAGGATAATGCTTTTATTTTCCCAGAAAAAAGCCCCTTGCAAAGCCTTTGTTGAAGATATGCGAAGCGCTATCCCTGATTGGCTTCGGCGAAAGCATGCAGGGAGACCCGATGCGGGCAGCATCGGGTCGAAGAAGTTCAAGCAATATTCAGGAGTTGGGGAACAATTCAGGTCCCCACGCTCGATCAGCGCGCAGCCATAGCGGCCATTGGCCAATCGTGATAATCGTTGCGATAGAGTCCGTTAGTAGTACAACGGCTGCCCGTTGACGCTGCTGTATGGATCGGATCCTAAGGTGGAACCGTTCAGCTTACCGTCATCGTGTCCGTCGTGTTCGGTAGACTCGTAACCGCTGAATTTTTTGCCCAGGAAGCCGCCTAGCAGACCGCCGCCGACAGCACCCAGAAGGCCGCCGAGTGCAAGCCCTGCCCACCCCATCGGAGTGCAGGCAAGAAGTGCCCCCAGTACCAAACCGCCACCCAACGCGCCGAAGATACCGCCTTTGGTCAAACCGTCGTTGGTGTGCTTCTCGTGGTTCAATTCGCCTCTGACATTCTCATACGGTGTGATGGGCGTACTGGTTAACGGTCCGGTGGAAACCGGTGCCGCGCCCACGCCATAACCGCCGTTCATGTAGGGAGGATAACCCCCGCCACCATATCCGCCATAGCCGCCGTAGCCGCCGTAGCCACCATATCCATACGATGGAAACATTGCTTGCCCCCTTATTGATCCCTATTGCCCTGCTTGAAATTGCCCTAATTAATTTCCGCTTTTAATGGAAATGCCCCTTTGGTTATATAAAAACAGGGTGGGGGATTTTGTTGCTAGCCTTGTAGAAATCAAAGCTTGAAAAGCCTCTACCAGCGCATTAAAAAGAAGGCTGCGTGGGCTTGAAGTGCCACCGAAATACCTTCACGCCGGGAAACTTATGGGATTCCGCCAATTGATATTGCTTGCCCGTCAACCAGGCGCCCAAACGTTCCTGGGTACTGGGGGCGGAATGGGTGAACACCAGCCAGATGCCCTCATGCCTGGCGCCGGATACCTGGGCGTCCAGCCGCCTCATTAAAGGAGAACCGTCCAGCAGCTCGGTAAAGGCTGGCACATTCACGCCCAGCATAAGGGTTTGAGGCGGCAAATAATAGGCCAACCCTACCGCCATGGCCCCCGATTTATTGACCAGCACCAGATCTTCCGGCTGGGAATGAGAAGCAATCCAGGCGGCAGCCTGCTTGAACTCATCCGAACTGTGATGCTCACAGGTCAGCAGGTTTAGCGTATCCCAAGTCATCAGGCCCAGCAGTAACGCGGTGATGGATAAGGGCAGCCAGCGAAACCGCTCGTTTTTAACGCACTGGAACAACCAGACCAGACCATAGGCCATTAGCAAGTAACAGGCCGGGCTGGCCAGGAATAAATAGCGCCGAATGGTGGCCGTATGAGTATGCTTCAGGATATCCAGCCCCACTTGCCCGCCAATCACCACCAGCAGCCACAGCAGGATTACGCCCAAGGCCGGAGAAATCCCTCCAAAGCGCCGTTGGATCGGGCGCTCTTTAGTTTGGCGGATCAACAAACCCGCAGCCAGAATGATCACCAGAATCACCAAGGGCAGCACCTTGCCCAAGGGATGATCGGGAATGAAAAACTCGCTGGCGATGCGCCAGAGCTTTTCCGGCAGCCGCAGCGGATTCCACAGGCCCGCCGTGTAGTGGCCCACCGATTTGAAAAAAGCCATCTGCACCTGGAACACGCTGAACCAGGGCATAAACAGCGCCCCCACCATCCCTGCGGTTAACACTGTTTTCAGCAGGAAATTTCGATTCCGCAGGCCGTGCCAGGCCAGGTACACCAGCACAAAACCAGCAAACAGCAGGAAAAAGTATTGGGTATACAGGCCCATTGCCAGCACCAGCGCTAAAGCCAGCCAGGAAAGCCAGCCCCGTCCGTTCCGCTGCACCAGCCCAACGGCCAGCCAGACCGCCGTCATGGCCAACAACAATAAAAATGTATATTGCCGGGCATCCTGGGCATGATCCACCTGATAGGCGGAGACGGCCAGCATACCGCTTGCCAGCAGCGCGAAGGCCGCTTGATAAGATCCGGCAAACAGGTCCTTATTTAAAGCCGCAAGCCGCCATGCCAGCGCGAACATGACCGGAATTCCCAAAATGCCGAACAGCACCGCCGGAAACCTCAACGCGTCCGGCGTCAGGCCAAACTGGTGAATCCACCCATTCATCAGCCAGAAAAACAAGGGGGGATGCACATTGGATTTCAACACTTGCGTCGTTTGGGTAAAATTCCCCGCGCCGTGGGATAGGGCGGCCTTTTGCTTGTAAACCTCGGCAGGCACCGCAGCCGGGGGATCGAACGATTGTCCGCGAAGCGCATACGCATCCGGATCGATGGAATTGCCCATGCTGGTGGCAATGGTGGCAATTTCATCACTCCACAAACTTTTTTCATCCAGCTTATAGAAGCGAAATCCGGTGCCCAACAGCACCAAAACCGTCAGCAGCAGCCAGATCCAACGCGTCATACCGACCGCTCTGATTGAGACTCTACAGGAACCATCGCCGCTTTCCCATGCGATTTTTTGATCCGCCGCCAAACCCAGGCAATGGGCAAGCCGGTCATAATGAGGAAATTCAACAGATGCGCCTGCCCGATAAAGGTGATAGAAAACAACTGAGCCCCGGACAACACCAGCATAAAACGCCGCAACCAGCTTTGCTCCGGCAGGAACAGCGCCAGCGGGAAGAACATGGCCAGATACCAGGGATAAAATTTCAGGCTCACCAGACAGACCAGCACGGCCATCACCAATAAGGCGTCCCAAATCCATTCGCTAACCGGATACCGTGATTGCCGAAACCGCTTAACGGCCAGCCCGCCGTAAAAGAGGGTATACAGCATCAGCAGGACGTTTTTCATTACATCCCGCACCAGTTCCCGCAGCGGATTCCAGGCAGGAACCAGCTCCTTGGCAACTGTTTTAAACACGGAATAAATCAGGGAGTGCAGAGAACCATGGCTGACAAAGGCGTTCCGGCTGATCTCCTTCAGGTGGAATTGCGACCAGTCCGGCAAATAAGGCAGGCCGGTCAACAGGAATACGCCGGCCGCCAGCAGCCCCCCAAGCCCCATGGCCCGCCAGGCCCGCTGCTTAAGCAGAAACAACAGCGCAAATGGCAGAATAACCACGGCGCCGTACTTGATTAACGTCGCCGCCATCAGGGCGGGCAGTATCCAAACCCAGGAGCCGATCAGCGCAAAATAGGCGCTTAACGTAACGAATAGACCCATCATCATATCGTTATGCCCGTTCGCCAAGCCATGCACCAGCACCAGGGGGTTCCACAGATACAGGTATAAGGCCAGGACAGGCCGATTTTGACGGCCCGGCTCTGTTGACGCGTTACTGTTTACCCGCGTTGCGCCCAGCCATACCAGAAACGCAGTGACGCCATGCACCACCAGATTGCCCAGTTTGAATACCAGCAGAGTGTTTTCCTTGTCTCCGCCACCCAGCAGACACAGGCCCTTGGCGATGAGCAGATATAAAAAGCCATAGGGGCTGGGGTTGTTCACCCAGTGATCGGTGATCATGGGGTCATGCTCCCAGCCGGGGATGTGATCCACGGTGTAAACATACGGATTCATACCGTAATGCGCTTGCTGCCAGCCTCGGTTAATGTATCCGAACACGTCCGTGGAATGGAACGGCGGCACCATGCAGGCAAGCAGCCCCACCAGCAAACCCGAAATCACCAGCCAGCGAAGTGGCACCGATTCGCGCGCCACCAGCCGGTAGCCTGCCCAGTAGAGCCACAGCAGCCCAAACGTCACCGGCCACAACAACAGTTCCCGGTTCAGCCGGGGCGCGGATAGGGCCGGGTTGGCATAGAACAGCCACAGCAAGGCAAATGTAAAAACGCCCAAACCAGCCAACCACAGAAACCGGCGACGGTCAGCCATCGCGGACAAGCCTTGTTCAGTAGGGGGGGAGGCGGCCATAGTTACAGACTCAAGTACGTACCGGGTTCAATGCGCTGGGCATGTCCTCTTATTCTGCCGTTTGCGCCTGCGGGAAGCAAGCCCGGATTTTATAAAGAACACCCTTAATAAAGCTCATGTGGCCTTTAGCAGGCTATCCGGACGAATCCGCTTTGTCATCAGAAACTACTCTATTAAAACAGGCAGCCTGATGCCGTTTCTTAACGCTTGGACTTGAGTTGCTGATCAATCAGTTTTCTCAGGTTTTCATACTGTTCCTGAGAGAAGTGCTTGCCCGCATTCGCAAGCGCTGCAACCACGTAGCCTATCCCATACTTCTGGTACTCTTTCGGATCAAAGGCAATTTCGACTTCATGGACGGCTGCCGCATTGGGTTGGACAAAAATATCGGCTGCATGTTTTACCGGGAATGGCTCAATGCCTTGCTTTACTTGTGCCAATCGGGTTATAGAAGAGGAGAAATTACGGGCAGCCGGTGTAAGGGCGCGGACAATAAGGCCATTGCCTTGTTTAATACATTGGACGGACATTGTTTTGCTCCAATAAATTTGTTCTTGGGTGATGATGCATCATCATCTATTATTGAGAATAGTTCTCAAATGATCTTTCTCAATAATGAGAATTACTCTCAATAAAAGAAAAAGTTGTCCCACATTGCGGATATTCTGAATTTTTATTATTCACTCGTCCTTTTCGGAAACTTGCCCAGCCGTTCCAACGTCATTTAGAATCAAGAGAGAACATTGCTGGAAAGCGATACGTTAGTGGAGAGAGAAGAGTTCGTTGGATTCCGTTCGTCTACTACCACATGCAAAGTCACTATACTAACCGGGAGTTCTGGAATGAGTATCAGAAAAGGAATGCTGGGCGTGTTAGCCGCTGTTTCCGTGGCGTCTCTGTTGCCTGCCTCGGGGTTTTCGCAAACCGCTACCCCATCAACCACCGCTACGACTACCACCACAAGTCAAACCGTCGATATCCTTAGAAGCGTCCCGCTGGAAGTTAAAGATTACGCCTCGGCCCGGAGTTTTCCGGAACGTTTCACGACCACCGAGCAAATTATCAATGCGCTGAACAGCACTCCGGTTCTGCTGGTCCATATGGAGGCTATCCGCCGTGGATACCACGAGTTGCCAATCAGTGAACACGAAAAATTACTGACCAGTCTGCATAAACGCCGTTCAACCAATGAAAACGACCTGATGCTGGGCTTTGATCACGGTTATGCCCAACTGGTGTTCAAGCAGAATAAAACCGGCTTGTTCTTCCTGCGCAAGGCCAACGACAAGATTCAGGACCAGTTCTCCAATCTGGCCTACGCCATGGCCGAAGCCGAGGCCGACATCAACCTGGAAGGCGCCAAGCCGGAAGAAACCACCACCCGTAAAATGGACGTAACCTACAAGCTGGGCGACGCCGTGAAGCTGGATGCCGCCAAGCATCAACCGGGCTTCTGGCCCTCTTATGTGCGGGTGATTGAAAAGCTGAAGCCGATGCCGGCTTACAAGAGCTTTACCCGGCGCGATTTCAGCCTGGCCTACGTGCCTTACGGCAATAGCGTGGTTCCCTTGAAAGGCACAAACACATCTTCGATTCCGCTGACGAATAACTCTGCCACCCTGCTCAGCAATTCGCTGGGAACCTCCTGCAACCCGGACGAATCGGCCCAGGAAGCCAATGTCAGTGGCGGCAACAGTGGTGGCAACATAGTAGCGCAACGCAGCGCCAATTTTAACGGGAATGCGGCGCTCATTCAGTTTACCGCCACCGAGGAAAGCCATTTGTACCGGGTACGGGTGCTTGGCGCCGCCGGCAACCCCATGTTGAGCTTTAAAACGTATGCCCTGCCCAACATTGTGGAAGACCTGGACGGTGACGGCACCTTCGAGATTGTGGCCCGGCAATACCAGTACAATCCCTTGCTGCCCGCATTGGTATACCGCTACACGCCTTGCGGCTTTGAACTGGACAAGCAAATTCACGAGAAGTTCCAGTAAATTCTAAGCGGAAAGCGCTTTGAAAAGTTTAAAGGCATCCTGATTTCAGGATGCCTTTAATATTTTTGGATTGCTTCTACTGGTAAAGCCGGGTGCTAAAACCGGGCTAAAACAGCCCTTATCCCTAATAAGTTGCTATACCAGACTGGCCGACAATGTGGACTGTGCCTGTAACGCTTCGCAGTCACACTCCAGAAAGTCGAGTATCACCTGCATGGCATCATCCATATTCTGGCTGATGGGGAAAATGCGATGCCCGCTTTTATCCAGCGTCGTCATCTTCACCGGGGCGGATTTTCCAATAACAGCCGCCAACTTCTGCATTTCCGGGTAAGGAATGGTCAAGTCATAGATGGAATGGGCCAAACTGACCGGAACCTGAATGTTATGGACATGTTCTTTCATCAACGAGAAAATAACCCGGCTTTGTTGCAGTAATTTTGGCACATTCCAGGGTTTGCAGTCCGGGCGGGTGAATTGAATCTTGTCCCTCGGCGCGAAGTACATACCGCGAATCAGATGAGGCACCGGCATCCGGGCCAGGCCATGCAGGTAGTTATAAAAGTAAGCATGCTCGTAAGGCGCCGAAAACACGACTACCCCTTGCAATTTAGGCGGACGGATCGCAGCGGTCAGCAAGGTGCAAATGCCACCCAGGGAGTGCCCTACAATGTAAACCTCATCCGACTCTTCCGCCAATTGCTGATATTCGGATGCGCAATGATCCAAAATCTCAAACGCGGACGTCTCATGAAACCGCTTGGTCGGGTTATCGCCATGCCCCGGCAGGGTTACCATACGGGTATGATAGCCCAACGCCTGCAGTTTCTCGTTTACCGGTACAAACTCTTGCGGTGAACCGGTCAATCCATGAATCTGAAGAATGCCTTTTTTTCGCATCGTATTATCCCGTACACATTGCCACGCTCAGGAAAAAATGGACGTTTCAGTCACAAATAAAGTTCCACTTCAGCAAACAAGCCAAACCGGAAACGATTCAAACTGAAAACAGGCAAAACCGTTAACTGGTCGGCGGCTGACCTTCCGGGCGGGCAGCCTGAACCTGGCCTTCTCCACCGGGATTATTACCGGAACGACGGGGGTGCCCGCCCGGCCGACGACCTTTTCCACCGCCACCCGAATGGGATTTACCGGAGGCGTAGGAGGATTTTTTGCCGTTTCCTCTGCCATACGGACGCGCCGCCGGGCGAGATGGATTTTCCTCAAATTCCAGCGTGGAATCGGGGTGTTTCTCAATCGCCATTTTGACGCGCCGTTCCAGGGCATTCAGGGCATATTTTTCCGCCGGGGTAAAGAAGGTGATGGCGGTGCCGCTTTCCCCTTTACGGGCAGTCCGGCCGATTCGGTGGATATAGGACTCCGGATCGGACGGCGGGGAGTAGTTAAACACGTGGGTCAGGCTATCCACATCGATGCCACGAGCCATAATATCCGTGGAAATCAACAGCTTCAGCTTGCCGGAACGGAATTCTTCCATCACCTGATCCCGGTCACTTTGCTGCATGGCCCCATGCAGGCAATCCAAGGGGAAGGAGTCCCGCAGCTTCCGGGTCAACAGCACCACATCGCGCTTGGTCTGGCAGAAAACCACACCATAGATATCCTGGTTGTCCTTTAAAATCTGGCGCAGCAGGCGGTGTTTTTCCTCATCATTCACCACATAGTAATACTGCTGAATGTTGGAGGAGGACATAGTTTGCGGCTGAATCCGCACCTCTTCGGGATAATACATGTATTGATCGGCGATTTTACGGATTTCCGGCGATACAGTGGCCGAAAACAGCCAGGTTTCCCGCCCGCCGGGCAGATGTTTGAAAATCTCCTCGATATCGGGCCGAAAGCCCATATCCAGCATTTCATCCGCCTCATCCAGAATCACCATACGGGCCTGGGTCAGATTCAGCGTTACTTGGCGGATGTGATCCAGCACCCGGCCGGGAGTGCCGACGATAATCTGTGCGTTTCGCTGCCGCAAGGCTTCCTTTTGCACGAACACATTCTCGCCGCCATAGATGGGAAGCGTCTGAATACCTTTCACCGCACCGATTCGGTTCAGTTCATCGGCAATTTGCTGCACCAGTTCACGGGTTGGCCCCAGAATGAGGGCATCAATCGTGCCGCTACCAGGCTTCAATCGGCTAATCAAGGGAATGCCGAAGGCGGCGGTTTTGCCGGTCCCCGTGGGGGCTTGGCCCAGAAAGTCCTGGCCGGTTAGCAATTTAGGAATGGCCAGTTCCTGAATGGCGGTCATAGAGCGATAGCCCATATTATCCAGAGCCTGGAGCACCGCCGGATCCAGAGGATGATTTGAAAATTCAGTCATGTTTCCCATTGTACACTCCCCAAGCCAATTGTCGGCCTGGTTTTATTACAGTCATCGAAATTGATCCTGTTTCATCTGCTCCGTAAAGTAGTCCCGAATGGTGCCCAGAGGCTTCCAATCCGGCAACGGCTTGGATTTTTTCGGTTTCGGCGCAGCAGATTTCGTCGGCTCCGTTGTAGATTTACTTTCGGTTGTCGAGGTTTGAGGTTCGCTCATCCGATTTATCCCAGCTCCGGCGATTGAAAAGGCACTACATTAGACAAACCCGCTTCCCGTTCCCGATTGCCCTCGCTCTCCACAGGCGGCACGTCCGGCTGGCCTTTTGGCTGCTCAGGCTGCAACTCAGGAACTTCCGGCGCTTCCGCTTGCTGCTCGATGAGATCGTTTTCCTCCGGCAGCTCGATTTCCTTGATGGGTTCGCGGTAAATCTGCTTCAGCGCCTCTTTGGCGGTATGGGTAATCGCGTTCGGCAATTCGGAAAGCCGGCTGATCTGCCGCAGTACATCCGCCGTGCGACGCAGTTGGCGCACAATGTCGCCTTCCCCAATATTGGTCGAGGCAATCAGGCGCTCCCAGGTGCAGCCCTGCGCCCAGGATTCCACCAATCCGCTAGCCACCGGGTTTAAAGTAATGGGCACATCCACCTGATGCTTGTGCTGCAATTTATCCACCCGCTTGAACAGCAGGTCGATTTTCTGCAGGGTTTGCACCGCATCAGCGGACAGGCGAAACTTGACGAACAGGTTTTCCCGGTTGCTGTCGTTCAACATGGCAGACAGCACCGTCGCAAACTGAGGCGCCCGCAGGTCATCCAGCACACCCTGGGCCAGTAGCACTTCCGCCAGAGCATATTCGTTCTCGGAACGCAGTTGCGCCGTCAGCTCCCCGCGCCGGGTCGGTTTGTCATCCTCGTCCAGGTAGCCCGATTCACGCAACAGGTTGTAGATATTGACGAATTGCCGCCAATAGGTATCGTGCTGCTCGCTCATCATGCGGTTCACCACCTTCAGCTTGCGCTGTTCCCGCTGAATGCGCTCCTCGATACGCTGGTGCTTCCGCAGCAGGTGACATTGCTGGCAAGGGCTGTTATCCACGGTGGCGCGCAGATTGTTCAACTTGCCTTGCTCATGTTGAAGCTGTTTATGGATTTCCGGTGAATCGCCATGCTGTTTCAACTGCTTTTGCAGGATTCTCACAAAACGGGCCGTGTCATGAATCAGGTCCTTGGCACGCAGGTAGCCGTGGAAATCCTTATCCGCGACATCATAAGGGCATTTAAAGTTCAGCAGCTCCTGCAATTCCTCTTCATGATGAGCCTTGGACTCTTCCAGCGGACGCAAACGCCGCCCGGAGGTAAATTGCGCAAAACTTTGGCGCACCAAAAACTCCGACTGCTCCAGCGTGTGCTTTTGCAGCAGGTTCAACACCATGCCGTAAGTCGGCGTAAACTGGCTGTTCAGCGGATCGGGCGGACTGCTTGCCAGGGTGGCCGCTTCCAAAGCACCTTCGTACTGGGAGCTAACGATAATCACGTACCCCACCTGATCCATGCCGCGTCGTCCGGCCCGACCGGACATCTGCAGGAACTCGCTGGCCGTCAGTATCCGGTGCCCATCGTTGGTGCGCTTGGAAATCTTGGTAATCACGGTAGAGCGGGCGGGCATGTTAATTCCCGCCGCCAAAGTCTCGGTGGCAAACACCACTTTAATTAACCCTTGCTGAAAAAGGATTTCCACCAAGTGCTTCATGGCAGGCAAGAGCCCCGCATGGTGACTGGCAAAGCCGTTTCGAATATAAGGAAGCGACTGGTTCCCTTCCAGAAAAGGATTCAGGGCCACATAATCATCCACCTTCTTGTTCAGCAGCTTGCGTTCCGCCGGGGTCAGCAGCTTGAGCGTCTGGGTGAACTCCAGGTGCTTGTCGCAATCCTTGCGGCTGAAGGTAAAGAAGATGGCCGGCAGCATGTCTTTTTCCGCCATCACCGCAATCAGGTCGTTCGGGCGGAAAAAGCGCTGTTTCTTGGCAAAGCGCTGGCCCTTCATATCAGTCTTCAGCTTGCGGTTCATTTTGCCGGGCGCTTCAAACAGCGGCATCAGCTTGTCGCGGTCGGTACCAGCCATAGTGCGCCCTGATAGATGGTAGAAATTATAGCAAAGTAATGTTTGGTCGGCATGGTGAAGTCAGAG
>JAJQJM010000024.1 GCA_021323475.1 Vampirovibrio sp. | reverse complement strand
AGTGTGTGGCTCAGCAATCCGACACGAATTCACAATTTTAAAGACGTTAAATTAAAACACATAAATTTATTAAAATATTCACTTTGATTCCACCCATAAAATCGAAATCGAAACCTTACCGCAAAGACGTCTGAAAAAAGCCAGCCCAGGGCTTCCCAGGCTGGCTGAATCAATTTATCGGGTTCGCGCTTAGGACGCAGCCACTCCGGCGGTAGTCGGCGCGTCATCCAGAATCGCGATTCCCGGCAGGGCTTTCCCTTCCAGAAACTCCAGGCTGGCCCCACCACCGGTGCTCACATGGGTAAAACATTCGGGCGCCATGTGGAACTGCTCCAGGGCCGCCACGGTATCGCCACCGCCCAGGATGCTGTGAGACTTACCCGCGCCGGTCAAATCCGCCAGCGTTTGCGCCACTTCCCGAGTACCGTCCGCAAACCGTGGAAATTCAAATACCCCCAGCGGCCCGTTCCACAACACCAGCGGACTGTTGCCTAAAATTTCCTTGATACGGGCAATAGAATGCGGGCCAACATCCAGTCCCATCCAACCGTCCGGAATCGCATCCGCATCCGTCACTTTGCTCTCGGCATCGGCAGCAAACCGATCTGCGATAACAATATCATCCGGCAGCACCAGGGTTACGGCATTGGACGCTTTGGCCTCATCCAGCAACTTGCGGGCGGTGGGCACAAATTCCTCCTCCACCAGGGAGTTACCAATGGCATAGCCTTGTGCTTTCAGGAAGGTAAAAATCATGCCGCCGCCGATAATCAGGTAGCGCACCTTGGGCAGCAGGTTTTCCAGCACCGTAATTTTGGTGGAAATTTTACTGCCGCCAATAATGGCGGTTAGTGGCTGCGAACTGTTCAACACTGTGGAAAGCGCCTTGATTTCCTTTTCCATCAGAAAACCGGCTACTTTCGGACTCAGATAATGGGCCACGCCTTCCGTGGAGGCATGTGCCCGGTGTGCGGTGCCAAAAGCGTCATTCACATACACATCGCCCAATTGAGCCAGTTGCTTGGCCAGATCCGAATCGTTTTTCTCTTCCCCGGCGTAAAAGCGCATATTTTCCAGCAGCAGAATCTCACCGGGTTTCAAGGCTTCAACTTGCCGGGCGGCAGCCGTTAAATCGGTATCGGGCGTAAAATGCACCGTCACATTGGGCAATAATTCCTTCAAGCGCTTCGCAACCGGGGCCAGCGAAAATTCCGGCGACGATTTTCCCTTGGGGCGGCCCAAATGGCTCATCACCACGACCTTCGCCCCATGCTCGATCAGAAAACGCAGTGTGCCCAAGGCTTCCCGAATCCGAGTGTCATCCGTAATCTCCCCTGCATCATTCAAGGGGACGTTAAAATCCTCACGCACCAAGGCGCGCTTGCCTTGCCAGTCCTGAATATCACGAATTGTCTTCTTCATGCGCCCTCTCCTTTGCTATTTAAAAATGCTTTTGCCGCCCCAACGGACGTTTACAGCCTGTGTCGGCATTTTAATAAGAAAGCGCCCCATAAGCCACTGTTACGACAAGCGGGGCTCCATGATTTAACTTTGCAGTCATCTGTTTTATGCTGATCCCTCAGTGTGTCTCCCGTCATCCGAAACGCACTCATTTCAAGTGGCCGGTTTCCTCCTATCAGTAAGGTTTTCCTCATGATTCATCCGCTTCCCTTTCAGAATGTTCGTCCTTTATCCGTCCGTGGGCAAACCATAGCGTCTGCATATCCCATCGCCAAAAAACGTCCGAACAACGCTGAACCCAATAATGTTGGTAAGGACACAGTCCGGTTCGGGGCGGAAACGCTGGACCCCTCAACATCGCCTCAGACATTGAGCGAAGCCGCCAGGATTGCAGCGCACAATCGCGCCTTGCCGCTGAGCCATGCCGAACGGCTTCAGAAAACGGAAAAAGGCGCATTGGAACTGTTTCGACAATATCGGAACAAGCCGAAACAATTAATGCAATATTTGCAGGATGTATGGCAGGTGGAAGTCCGCAGCAGCGCCGATCACCCGTGGGTTGATGAGGCATTAAAGCAGTTCCCGGCAAACGGGTTGTTTCAAATTCCCTTAAGCCTGCTGTACGCCAAGCCCAATCCATCCCAGGCACAGTCGGCTTCCCATGACGAATCCCCCGACGAGACGGAATATGACCGCTTCCTGCAGGATTTAGAGAAAAAGGGAAAAGTGTGCCTGCTGATTCAATCGGATCATGAAAACCGGCTGACCTTGCAGCACGAGACGTTTCACCTGCTGCAGTATATGAACGGGTTGCGCGCCGAGCCGGAGCAGCTTGAGCAATCCGACGCGGCCACCGAGTTCCGCCGAAATATGAACCGATATATGAACAAAAAAGTGACTCAGCTTGCCACCGGCGCCTTCATGGGGAAATACTGCAGTTGGCTCCAATGGGCGGGTCTGATTGATGAAAAACCCAATGGCGTCGGCAAAGCGGTGCGGATGCAAATGCAGCACGAACTGGACACCGTGCGTTTCCTGAAACAGCATGGCAAGGAGCTGGGCGCTTCCAGGGTCGACCTCATCGAAAACTGGATGCTGGAAAAGTATTACCAGACCATCTACGACCTAAGCTGGACGCTGGATATCGATCCGCCGGAGTACCAGCAAACAGCCGGCAACTAGGCCAGCATCTCTTTCAGCAGTTTGTTCACCAGTTCCGGGTTGGCGGAGCCTTTGGACTCTTTCATCACCTGGCCCACGAAGAAGCCGAACAGCTTGTCCTTACCGCCCCGGTAGGCTTCCACGTTCTGCGGATTGGCATCGATTACCTTCTGAATGACCGCCCGGATGGCGCCTTCATCGGTAATCTGCACCATGCCTTTTTCAGCCACCAGTTTCTCAGGGTTGCCGCCGTGTTCCAGCAAATCCGGCAACAGCTTTTTGGCCATGGCGGAACTGATGGTGCCCTTGTCCACCAAGTGCACCAGCTCGGCCAAGGCGGTGGGGGTCAGTTTGGTTTCAAAAATAGAGAGCTTATTGGCCTTCAGGTAGCCGGTAATGTCGCCTTGAATCCAGTTGCTAAGGGCCTTGTAATTGTCGGTGTGCTCGGAAGCCAGCTCAAAGAAATCGCCCATTTCCTTGAACTCCACCATCACACCGGCATCATATTCGGTCAAGCCAAAGCCAGTAACCAGCCGCTCAAACCGCTGATGCGGCAACTCCGGCAGAGTTTCGCGCAACTGCTCCACTTGTTCTCTGGAAATCGCCAGCGGGCGCAGGTCCGGATCCGGGAAGTAGCGGTAATCGTGCGCTTCCTCTTTGCTGCGCATCGTCTTGGTGGTTTGGGTGGCCTCATCCCACAGGCGGGATTCCTGCACTACCCGGCCACCGGATTCCACCAGCTCAATCTGCCGGGCCACTTCGGATTCGATGGCCCGCTGTACGGACCGGAAACTGTTCATGTTCTTGATTTCGGTCTTGGTGCCGTATTCCGTGGAACCCACCGGGCGAATGCTCACGTTGGCGTCGCAGCGCATGGAGCCCTCTTCCAGGTTCCCGTCGCACACATCCAGATAGCGCACGATGTTGCGAATCTGCTGCATGTACTCACGGGCCTCCTCGGCGGAGCGAATATCCGGCTCGGACACGATTTCCACCAGCGGCGCACCGGCCCGGTTCAGGTCCACCAGGCTGTAGTCGGACCCGGCCAGACCCACAGCACCGGCATGCACCAGCTTACCGGCGTCTTCCTCCAGGTGAGCGCGCAAAATACGCACTTTGCGTCCGTTGGAAAGCTCCAAAGTACCGTTCTGGCAAATGGGGTAATCGTATTGGGAAATCTGGTAGCCCTTCGGCAAATCGGGATAAAAATACTGCTTGCGGTCAAACTTGGTCACTTCCGCAATGTGGCAGTTCAGCGCCAAGCCCAGCTTGATGGCATACTCCACGGCCCGCTCGTTCAGCACCGGCAGTGCGCCCGGCAAGCCGAGGCAAGGGGTATTGATATTGATGTTCGGCTCATCCCCGAATGCGTTGGGGCTGAAATCGAACAGTTTGGAATCCGTCTTGAGCTGGACGTGGACTTCCAGGCCAATCACGGTTTCATATTGGGTTTGCGGTGCGACGATTGCCATAGTCAGAGTGCCTCTTTAGGTCAGATGTCCCGAAATGAGTTCCATTATAGCCGGGACACGTCAGCTTTCAAAACAAGCAGCAAAACAACAGTAAAACAGACAGTCACACACGTTAAACCAAGACTCCAACAAAGTGCTTTCTAACCATTTTTACCTGTATTGGCCCGACAACCCGTTATAATAGGCTTATATAGAGAGGCTGCCAATGCGGTTAAACAGGAGGCAAGGCGTCATGGACGACGAAAAGCAATCGTCAGCCAAAGAAACCCAGTCAGATTCCGGTGTTGAATTTGACCCATTGGACGGCTTTCAGGCCAATGATCGCTTTGAACATACCCCAGCGCCTGAGTCGGAATCCGAATCGCCCCCCTTGCCTTCCCTCAACCCGATACCCACCGGCCAACGCCCCCCCTTTTATCGGCGCAACCCGGTAACGTTCTGGTTTTCAATCCTGATCATCCTCATTTACGGCTTGACGACGTATAGCAACGGGTTTCAGGCGCCTTCCCGCCTTGCGGTTTCGCTGGGCGCATTTTTCGGCCCGGCCGTCCAGGACGGCCAATGGTGGCGCTTTCTATCCGCCACCTTACTGCATGGAAACCCCGGCCATTTGTTCAACAATGTGGTGGGCTTGCTGGTTTTCGGGAATATGATGGAGCCCGTTATCGGCTCTGGCCGGCTGCTTGGGCTGTATGCCGTTTCCATGCTGACGGGACTTGGGCTGGTCTATCTGCTGCAACCCAACACCGTGACCATCGGCGCGTCCACCATCGATTTCGGGCTGATTGGCGTATATTTCACGCTGGTGTTGCTACTGCGCTACCAGTATGACCGCCAAACCTTTTTCAAGGAGTTTCGCGGCGCAATCGGGTTTGTGTTGATGTTTGTCGTCTGGAACTGGATGGAAAGCGGCAGCGTCAGCCTATGGGGCCACGTCGGAGGCTTTTTGGGAGGCATCCTGTTCGGCTTTTTGTTATGGGCCGATCGAAAAACCAAATCCCAAATTACCCCCTAGCCGTTTCTCCAAATCCTTCTACCAAAGCGCCAGGCCGGTTTCCACATCCGGGCAGCGAACCAGATCCTCGGCGCCCGTATCGCCTTCCAGTTTAAATATCGCGAACTCCGCCGCGAACACGGAAACCGTGTTGGGCCACAAATGCCCGCCAATAGCGCTGTATTCGGTGTCAGATAACACAATGTGCAGGTGGGCGAATGGTTTGCCGTCTTTCAGCGAAATATTGCCGCTGCAACTGATGATTTCATAGTCTCCGGTCAACTCCCGGTGGAAGTATTGGTGCTTTTCCTGATCGTAATAGCTGATGGTCGCCTTATCCAGCGCGCCCAGCAGATTGATCCAGGCCGCCTTAATGCCGCGCTCGGCGCAGAATTCTTCCAGCGAACTGACAATATCCGCCCCTTTCTCCAGCCGTCCCATGAATACTGATTCGGGCTTGAATTCCTTGGCAATTTTAATCATTTTGTGCGCTCTCCTGCTGACTGTTTCAATGGGAAAAACCCGTCCTCCGATTCCCGCCCCTGATTATGCCATTCCCAATCCGGCATTAAAAGTCATCTGACGGCTTGCCCAACCCGCTTTCTCCTGCTATTGTTGGGTGGAAAATAGCGCATCCGTTCAACCGGCTGCGGTTTTATTATTCAGGTAGCGCATTCCAATCGCTTACCCATCCCCAACGCCCACCTTAGTCGTGAAACCGTGCTGTTCCCAATCAAGGAGCCCAATTGTGTCACCCACTAGCACTTCTCCCATCATCGTGCAGAAATTCGGCGGCAGTTCCGTGGCGGACGCCGATAAGATTAAGAACGTGGCCCGAATTATTACAGACACATACGAGAAGGGCTACCGAACCGTGGCGGTAATTTCCGCAATGGGCGATTCCACGGATGATTTGGTGGATCTGGCCAACAAGCTTTGCCAGAATCCCGGCGGACGGGAATATGACGCCCTGCTGGCCACCGGGGAAATGGTATCCGTGGCGGCCTTGGCCTTGGCGCTGAACGCAATGGGCTACAAGGCCATCAGCTTGAACGGGCAGCAGGCGGGCATCCACACCGAAGACCTGCACAACCGCGCCCGGATTCTGGAAATCAAGACCGCCAATATCGAAAAACACCTGAACGACGGCTATATTGTACTGATTACCGGCTTCCAGGGCATTAACAGCAAGGGTGATTTTACCACCCTGGGCCGGGGCGGCTCCGATACCTCCGCCGTGGCGTTAACCGGCGCCCTGAACGCCGAGCGCTGCGATATTTACACCGACGTGCGCGGCGTCTATTCCACTGACCCGCGCGTGGTGCCGGAAGCCATTAAAATCGACCAGATTTCTTACATTGAAATGATGGAGCTGGCCCGCGTGGGCGCGCAAGTGCTCCACCCCCGCGCCGTGGAACTGGCCCGGCAGGGAAACATCAAGCTTTGCAAACGCAGTACCTTTGACCTAGAGGATCCTGGAACCATGATGATTGGAGAAGTAACAGCAGACCGTAACAACGCGGTAACCGGCATCGCCTGCGACAACAGTCAGGCCCGGTTCGCGGTGGAAGGCTGCCCCGACCGCCCCGGTATCGCCGCCGAGATTTTCGGCAGCCTGGCAAATGAAAACATCAGTGTAGACATGATCATCCAATCCCTGGGCAAAAAAGAAGGCACCAACGATATTGCTTTCACCGTCAACAGCACGGATGCCCATGACGCCTTACGGGTGCTGGAAACCGTCAAGCAAAAAATTGGCGCGGAAAGCATTACCAGCGATATCGAAATTTCCAAGGTCAGCATCGTGGGCGCGGGGATGATCGATCGTCCCGGTATCGCCGCCGATATGTTTGAAGCATTGGCCGATCATGGCATCAACATCAAGATGATTTCCACCTCGGAAATCAAAATCAGTTGCCTGGTAGAAAAAGATCAAGGCCACGACGCCGTTCGCAGCATCCACAAAAAATTCTTCCCGCATGCGCACAAGGCGGAAGATGTGCTGGTCAATGAAAAGGTTGGTTATTAGCCTCTGTTTTCAACCGGACGACCATGATACTGTGTTAACAGGCTCTCCAAAAGAGAGCCTGTTTGACGAGAATGGGATTATTAAGCGCTTCCGGAATGGTTGCTACCAGCGTATTGCGTAATGTTTTTATGTCACCGGGCGGGTTGGCCTGGATTGCGGCGCCACTGGGTATGGCGGTAATCACGCTGGTGTCTTACCGGCGACGGGTTACCATCCATAAACTCAACGCCTCCAATACCCTGACGCGCCTGCCTGAGTTGACCCACAAGCTGGGTTGGGTCTTCATTCGACTTTTCAAAGACTTGCTCCAAATGGACAGCCTGCCCACGGCCGTCCCAACCAATTTTCCGTGGCAGGTCCGCAAGGCCCGGTTCTGGGAGATGATGGACGTCACTCATTTCGACCATGCCATTTTTCCCAAACCCAATCACAAGCTGGATACGCTGGTTTATCTGTTGAAAATGAAACTGGCCGGGGGCGCTTCGCTCTTTACCATTCGCGAACCCCATTCCCCGCACCGGCTGATAGGAACCGTGTATTTGCGCAAACTGCGGCAACCGGGCATCGGATTTATCAGCAACGTGGCCGTGCATGAGGAGTTTCGCCGCCGGGGCATCGCCGAGTATATGATGATTCAACTCGCCCTGCCGGAAGCCCGAAAGATTGGCTTTCATCGCATCGTGCTGAATGTGTTGAGCGATTCCTTCGTTCAACGGTTTTATGAAAAACTGGGCTTTCGTCTGTTCCGGGGTCAGCAATTCGAAATTTACACCCCACCGGGTGAATCACCGATGGATATGAATTTACCCTAAGCCTGTCGCGCAATTGGGGGCGAAAAACGTCTCTGACCTGCGATCTGTTCCGAAGTCATTCGCCCAAGCCCAAACAGCACCTTTTTGCCGCTGTGAAACAATTTAGTGGGAAACAAATCGGAGCGATATAAACTTTCCGCTGTCACCGTACGGATGGGGCCGAATGAGGGAACCTCCTTCCGGTAAACGGTTGGATGCTTTTTGGCCAATGGGCGCAAGAATGGGGGCACCCACACATATCCCGGTTTAAATTCATTACCAATCGCCTCCAACACCGTTTCCGGCTGATAATCACCCATGCGGGCAGCAACTATGTTCATCAGCACCCACTTGTTGCAATTCAGGCTGTGAGCGGTGTCGAAGGTCGTTACAATATTGTAGTAAGGGGTGAAAAATAATTTCTTGTAAACCGCGCTCTCTATGCCTTTCAAGACCTGCTTTTGAACGTCGGGCTCAGGCAGCAGGATCAGGGCGTCTTTATCATAGCCCGGCTGGGAATAGAAAAAATCCACGGCATTGCTTTTACACAGCCGACTTTGCGGATGCGCCCCGCATAAATCATTGAGCAGTTCATAAATTTCCCATTTCCCGGCTTTAGCATCATAAACGGCTAGACCCGAATGCTCCATGCCGGTACTATCCTGTAACTTAGTCAGCCACCGGCCGGGCCGGGCGACTACCGCGACCTGGGCGTTCTGTTTTTTCAACGCAGTCTGCATCCAGCTGGATAATTGCCGGGCCGTTGCCAGCTTTTGAATGTCCGTTTTTGGCGTGATCTGAACTACCGGGTCGGCCTGCGGATCAAAGGGCGGCGGGCAGGCATGCACCCCAGAATTCCCTTTGCCGGGCAACTCAGAGCTTGCTGTTGACAGCGAACTACCGCTGAGCCCGTGCATCGCCGTAGTCTGAAGCGGAGGTTGATGCTGAGCGTCCATAATCGTGAGCACATTAACGGCAGTATCCTGACTGCTGCGAATCAGGCAGACATCTTGCTTATCTTCGCTTTGCATTGTTGGGATTTGCATTTTTGGCGGGCTCGGGCTTCCCTTGGAATTGCCGGAATGGCTCAAAAATGCACATGGCAATGGTGTCCCAACACTCCTGGTAGACAGCATATAAACCCCCTCGAAAAAAAGCAGCCTCATTCCTGCTGAAATAACTTTAAAGATCTTATCGGAAAAGTTTGATCAAGCCAATCCGACAAAAAAGCCATCCGATTTCTCAGATGGCTTTTCTACTCTCAAATAAATTTGAAAAAAATTAGCGTTTGTTGGATACCAGCGCAAGGCGAACCAGAGCACGAGACAGCGCTTGTTGGGCAAGGGCAATGTCATGATGATCCTGTAGCTTGTTCAATTCCGCCTCGGCGCGTTCCTTGGCATGTTGTGCCCGAACCGCGTCAATTTCCGTACCCAGTTCTGCCGCGTCGGACAGAACGGTCACGCTTTTTCCGTCTGTACTGAGCAAGCCGCCCATCACAGCCAGCGGCAATTTCTGGCCATTCTTCACGTAGCTCATCACGCCGATTTCCAGCGGGGTCACAACCGGCACATGCTTGGGCAAAATACCAATCATGCCGTCAATGGTTTTACCGTAAACGGCTTCAACCTCTTCTTCGACCACGATGCGCTCGGGGGTCACGATTTTCAATTTCATCGCGTTTAACTCCTTGCGCCTACACGCCAGCTTTCATTTTTTCGGCTTTTTCGCGGGCTTCTTCAATGCTACCGACCATGTAGAAGGCTTGCTCCGGCAGATCATCATGCTGACCTTCCAGAATTTCCTTGAAGCCACGGATGCTGTCTTCCAGCTTCACGTACTTGCCGGAGATACCGGTGAAAGTTTCGGCCACAAAGAAGGGCTGGCTCAGGAAGCGCTGGATTTTACGAGCGCGGGTTACGATCAGCTTGTCATCGTCAGACAATTCATCCATCCCCAGAATGGCGATAATATCCTGCAATTCCTTGTAGCGCTGCAGAGTGGACTGAACGTCACGAGCCACGTTGTAATGCTCTTCACCCACAATCAGCGGATCCAGCGCACGAGAGGTGGAGGTCAGCGGATCCACAGCCGGATAGATACCCAACTCGGCGATTTGACGAGACAGTACGGTGGTCGCATCCAAGTGGCCGAAGGTGGTAGCCGGAGCCGGATCGGTCAAGTCGTCCGCCGGTACGTATACGGCCTGAATGGAGGTAATGGAACCGTCTTTGGTGGAGGTAATCCGTTCTTGCAGTTCGCCCATCTCGGTTGCCAGAGTCGGCTGGTAACCTACGGCGCTGGGCATCCGGCCCAACAGAGCGGATACTTCGGAACCGGCCTGGGTGAAACGGAAAATGTTATCAACGAAGAGCAACACGTCCTGTTTGGCGACATCCCGGAAGTACTCGGCAACGGTCAACGCAGACAGTGCAACCCGCAGACGGGCTCCCGGCGGCTCGTTCATCTGGCCGTAAACCAGGGCCACCTTGCTCAATACGCCCGCTTCCTTGAATTCGTGGTACAAGTCGTTCCCTTCACGGGTACGCTCGCCCACACCGCCGAATACGGACACACCGCCGTGTTGCTGGGCGATGTTGTTGATCAATTCCTGAATAATAACGGTCTTGCCTACGCCGGCGCCACCGAACAGACCAACCTTACCGCCTTTGGAGTATGGAGCCAGCAGGTCGACAACCTTAATGCCGGTTTCAAAAATCTCGATATCCGTGGTCCGCTGAGTCAGCGTGGGGGCCTGACGGTGAATCGGCCAGAACACATCGGCCTCTACCGGACCGGCTTCATCCACGGGAGCGCCCAGTACGTTCAAAATACGGCCCAAGGTAGGATTACCTACCGGTACGCTGATGGGAGCACCGGTGTTGATAACCTTCATGCCGCGCATCAGACCTTCGCTGCTGTCCATAGCAACGGAACGCACCCGGTTGTCGCCCAGCAACTGCTGAACTTCCGTCACCAGGGTAATGGGATTGCCATTGGCGTCTTTGTCTTCAATACGCAAGGCGTTATAGATTTCGGGCAGCTCGCCGGACGGGAACTCGACGTCCACAACGGGACCGATGATCTGGGTGATGACACCGGTGGAAGTCTTTTCAGCAACAGCCATGAATGTCTCCTGTTATCTCTTGGGGGTGATACGTCTAATAAAACTTGAATTTGCTTGCTCTTCGGCCCTGACTTTCGCTTGAGCCCGGCACGCCAAGGGCTCCAACCGGGTATTCTTTCGACTTCACCGGGGTGCTGAGCTTGTGGCGGCCCTGATATCCTAGGCAAGGATACACAAGCCTTATATTGCCATAAAAAACCGTTTCGTCAAATGGGTAGGCTTCTGTTGCAGGCTTGCCCCTGGGATGCACTATAATAGACGTACACGAGTTAGAGCCGAACCGGGAATTCACAATCATGACGAACCAGAGCCCCTTTTCCGAATCTCATCCGTCCATTTCGCATGGATTCCGGCGCAGATTGCCGCAAGCCGCCCTGACCGCGCTGCTGACAGGCTCCATTCTGCTGCCGCCCGCCATGGCGCAGAACATGGCTCCTACCCCCTCCCAGCCAATGGAAATGCCTTCCTCGTCTTCCACCTTGAAGGTGCAAACCGGCAGCCAAAAGGTGCCAGCCGGCACCATGCTGACTGTCGCTTTTAATACCGCCATGGATTCCCGGTTGACCAATACCGGCGACCCGTTTAACGCCTATCTGTCTGAAGATTTTACGGTCAGCGGGGCTCATGGCGTCCGCCGGGTGGTATTGCCCGCCGGTACCATGGTGCGGGGACGGGTCGACGCAGTGAAGCGCCCGTCGCTCTTTAGCCGGGGGGGCGCTATTTTTCTGAATTTCGACCACGTGGTGTTGCCCTCCGGGGAATTGCTGCCCCTGACGCTGAATCTTTCCACCGAGAACACGAACGTCAACCAGAAGGGCGCGCTCTATACCGATCCGGGCATCGGCAAGAAAATCCAGCGCGGTGCCGAGGAAGGGCGTAAGGCTTTTGAAAATATCACCGAACAAGGCTTTGAAACCGGAAAGCAAATTGCCGGCGGACTCGGCAGTATTGTAACCGTTCCCGCTTCCGTGGTAGGAGGGGCCTTGGTAGGCGCTGGCCTAACCACCGGCAAAGCGGCCATCGCCGTTGTAGGCCGGGGAGACAGCGCCGTTATCAAACCGGGTGATACCATTACCATAGACTTTGGCGGCTCGTTCAACTTGCCTTCCGAATAGTTATTGACTATCGCCGATGAGCTAATTCCAGGTTGCCTTGCGGCACGAAATTATATGCTTTCGTGCTATTACCTCCGCAGAATCGATGTGCTAAAAAACATATGTAGGATTCATTAAAATAGGCGACAAAAATTAGTTTGTTAGGTTAGGAGGTATGTTTTACATGAATCAGCTCGTTAAAACCGGCCTGGTCAGTATGATGCTGGTCGGCACTATGGTGAGTGTCGTTCCCATGTCTTTGGCTGCCAATACCGACCCCCCAAGAACCGGTAAAATCTCCGGTCGTTCGGTGGTTGCCGGCGCACTTTCCCTGTTGATTTGGCCCGGTATCGGCCAGGCCGTCAATTCGAATAAAGGGGATAAAATCGCTACCCACGCTGTTATTGGCCTGCTGCCTCCGTTCCGTTTCTGGTCCGGCTACGATGCCCTCGTGGATCGTAAGGGCGGCTACTGGAACGGTCGCATCTAGCGCCCCGCATCCACGTCTATTAACAAAACCCGTCTTCCCGATCCAAAGGAAGTCGGGTTTTGCATTTTGGACATTACAGAAGCCCCAGGTTGACGCAACCGGATGGGATTGCCATTAGAGCGACCGAAATTAATACTCCGGTTCATTCAGCCCGAAGCATTGGGTCGATAATTTCCCAAAGAATCAGCCAGCGCTGGTTAAGTACCCGCGAACGCCTCTTTCATTTTTCCGATGAAGGAGGCGCTTTGCTTGGATTTGTCCTTACGCAGCCTTTCCTGCTGAAGCTCGTTGAGCCGTTGCAGCAACTTCTTTTCTTCGCCGGATAAATGCGTGGGAATGGCAACCTGCACTTCCACATAATGTTCGCCGCGCTTATTGCTGTTATTCAGGTGGGGAACGCCGGCCCCTTTCAGCGTAAACACATGGCCGTTCTTGGTGCCCGCCGGAATTTTAATCTTCTCGGTGCCGTCCAGGGTTTGCACTTCCACTTCCCCGCCCAGGGTCATCACCGGGTAAGGCACTTCCTGCAAGGAATAAATATGGTAGCCGTCCCGCTTGAACTCCGCATGGGAACGAATCTGCAATACCACATACAAATCGCCCGGAGGGCCGCCTTTGATACCGGCATCGCCTTCCCCGGCAACCCGCAAGCGGGTACCCTGATCCACACCCGGCGGAATCACAATGGAACGCTTGGTTTCCACGGCGGTACGTCCCTGGCCGTGACACGTACGGCAGGGATTGACGATGATAGAACCGCTGCCCTGGCAGTTGGGACAACCCACAATCTGGGTAAAGTGGCCAATAATGGTCTGAGTCGTCTGGCGCACCTGCCCTTGACCGCCGCATGTGGTACAGACCGTAGGACCGGAACCCGGCGACGCGCCGCTGCCCTGGCAGGAATCGCAATTTTCCAGGTGGGTAAAGGTAATGTCCTTCTTGGTGCCAAAGACGGCTTCCGTAAATTCCAGCATGAGGTCCATGCGCAGGTCGTTGCCTTGCTGCGGGCCGCCGCGACGACGCTGGCCGCCACCCATACCGCCGAAACCGCCGCCGAAGAAGGAGGCAAAAATATCGCCCAGATCGGGGAAACCGTCCGCAAAGTCGTATTGCGGCTGGTAACCGCTGCTTTTCAACCCATCATGGCCGTAATTATCGTAAAGTTGCCGTTTGTTCGGATCGGACAGCACCTCATACGCTTCACCCAGCTCCTTAAACTGGGCTTCAGCATCCGGACTCTTGTTTGTATCCGGATGGCATTCCTTGGCCTTTTTCCGAAACGCGCGCTTCACCTCGTCCGCGGTCGCCGACCGGGAAACGCCTAACACTTCATAATAATCACGCCGGGTGGTGCTCATTTACGTAATCTTTCCCAAATTGCCCGCTTATATAAAGAGGGGGTAGCCGATACTTGATTATACCGAGTCCCGCCTATTTGCGGAACGGATTGGCGCGATTCTCGGCAGGCTGGCGCTCATCCTCGGCGGTTTGAGGAGGTTCAACGGCAGCGCCATCCGCAGAGCCGGTGGAAACCACGACCATTGCCGGACGAATCACTTTATCGTGCAACTGGTAACCGCTTTGCGCTTCGTACATCACGGTACCCTCAGGAAACTCGGCACTCGGCATCTGGTTCACCGCTTCATGAAACTGCGGATCGAACGGCTGGCCCACCGCCTGAATTTTTTTCACGCCCATGGCATCCAAGCCGTCCAGCAACTGCTTCTGAACCAAGCTGAAGCTCTTGAACAGGACTTTCGGATCGGAATTTTCACTCAGGCTGGCGGTGGCCCGATCCAGGTTATCCAGTACCGGTAGCAGTTCCATTACGCTTTTTTGAGCGCCATATTTTACCAAAGACTCCTGTTCATCACGCACCCGCTTGCGATAGTTATCGAAATCCGCCGCCAAACGGGTAAATTGTTCCTGCAGCAGTTGGTATTTGCCTTGATAATCTTCACCAGCCCCTTCGGAGGGTTGGGACTGCGCCGCCGAGGAATTGTCATCCTCCATTTCGATTGCCTGGGTTTCTTCAGCTTGCAGGGTTTCGGCTTCCTGATTCTCAGGACGGGGGCTCTTGTTGAACATGACGTCTGTCCTTATGCAATATTCTAGAAAATCGGCTGTTACGGATTCGGTCGGATGACGGAATTCCGGTCAAACGGGCCCGGCTTGGCGCCGTTTAGGTAAAAACTCGACCAGGGTGAGACTTTGCCTTCATTATAACAACCTCAAAAACACATCCTTGGCATTCTTAAGTTTTTTTTAAGAGTGTCTGATTCCCGCATCACAAGGGCTTGGCATGTTCTTTTTTTAGTGGTATTTCATGCGCATTCATGGATAGAGCTCTTCGTGGTAGGCTTTCAATCCTCAAGGTGAGAGCCGATGCCAGACAGACGGGTCGAAATTGTACGATATACAATAACTTCCCCGTGTAACAAACCCTTAACAAAAGAGGACTGGCTAGCAACACTGAGGCTTCACCATTCTTACTAATGTAGTTCTAATGCACATAATGCGTTTACGAGTATAAAAGGGGCACATTCATCTATGGCTACTCCCATCAATCTTTCATCACCGGCGGCTCCTCAGGCCTACCAGCCTCAACCATCCCGTACATCGGGAGCTTTGGTTCTGAACATCAACGCTCCCTTAAGCAACTATGCCGGTGATGGTGCCGTTTCCGCTCCTCCTGCCGCAAATCAAGCCCCTGCGGCCGCTCCGGGCACTACCGTAAGCCCGGCTGGCGACAGCTTCCAAAAGACCAAGCCTGCCGCCTCTTTTTCACCAAACCCGTTCGCCAGCCCTGAGCAACAATTGCAAGAAGCATACCAGGCTGCTCTGAACGCCCGTAACGATGCGGAAAATATCAGAAACTCTTACCTGAACCTGGCTAACAACCTGAATGGTCAGGCATTCCAGAACAAATTATCGCCACAGCCCTCTGCTCTCCAGCCGCAGCCCTTCGGCCAAAACGCATTTCAGGCACCCGCACCCACAACGCCCGACCCGCAAGTGGCTCAGTTACAGCAACAATTGCTGATGCAGCAGCAACTCTTCCAAAATCAACTGCAAGAGTTGCAACAGACTCAGCAAAAACAACAGCTCATGCAAATGCAGCAACAGCAGGAAGCCGCACAGAAAGCCGCAATGGAAGCGCAGCAACAGGCGATGCAACAGCAAGTGCGCGAGCAACAAGCGCTTCAACAACAAATGCTGGCTCAGCAGCAAGCGGCGCAGCAAATGGATCCGATGATGCAACAAATGCAGCAACCGGGCATGCAACAACCGCAGATGCAGCAGCCGTTTGATCCGATGCAACAGTATCAGCCCAATGGGGCTCCGCCCGCTTATAACCCATACGATCCCAATGCGGCGGCGCAACAGGCGTACAATCCGTACGACCCCAACAGCATGCAACAGCAGGCTTACAACCCGTACGATCCGGCACAGCAGCAAATGATGCCGCAGCAACAGCCGCAAGGTCTGACGGCGGCGCCACTCTCGGATCTGAACAATATGATGGAACAGGGAACTCCTGAGGACAATCTGGCCGCTATTAATGAAGTTGCCCTGCGCCAGCAAGGCGATCTTCGGACCTACGAACTGCTGAAGCGGACTGCCAGTGTACCCGATCCCCGCTTGCAACCCAATGAAGCCAATCTGAAGCGTCAGGCCGCCTTGTTCGCGCTGGGCAACCTGGACGGCAGCCCAGTCAACGCCAACGTTCCTACCAACGTGCTGCCGGGTATGGAATCCATCAGAAAGATCATTAACAGCCGTTCCGAGGATCCTGCCGTAAAGGCAGCCGCAGTAACGGCGCTGGGCTATATCAACCGCCCGCAGGATCCGACGATCCAGAAACGGTTGAAAGAAGCCGCCAAAGATAAAAACCCGGATGTGAAAAACGCGGTCGATCAAGTGCGGGCCGGCATGATGAGCCCGGCTGCACAAGCACCGGCCGGAGCAGGACAGCTGCCGGCATATAACCCGAACGATCCGATGCACGGAATGCTGCCGGCTTATGATCCGGCTCAGCAACAGCAAATGGGAGCCTACAAACAAGGCTTCCCCGGCATGCCGATGATGCAGCAAGCGCTGCCTCAAGGCGCGGTCATGGCATAGGCACCCCACAAATCACAGCCTGAATTTACTGAGACTCATCCATGAAACCGAAAGTCCTATCTGGGCTTTCGGTTTTCAGGCCTTGAAATGGAATGAAAAAAAAGTTAATATTATGTAAGAGTTTTTTACTGTCCAATTTTTAGGTTGATCCATTTTTTTACATTGCTTATGTTCACGCCGGCTCTTAATCGTAGGGAAGCATACCGGCGTTGCATCTTTTAAAGACAAGGATTGATGGATTGAGAGCACATCAGAAACTACAACGCGGGATTCAAGCGCTTTTAATTGGCCTGGCTTGCCTGCTGACACCCTGGACAGCGTCCACCCAAGCGAGTCCATCGGGTGTGCAGGTTAAAAAGGTGCTGTTTCAGCAGGTGAATGCAACTACGCGCATTGTTCTGGAAGTGAATGGCTCGCCCACCGATCTGAATGTCTCCGATCAACCCGGTAAACCCATGACGGTTAGCTTCCGGGGGGCGGCTACCGCCAAAACCCTTCCGATTAACCGGAAATTCAGTTGGCCCAACCTGAGCGGCGTCTATGCGGATCAGGCCAACGGGCGCATCCAGATTTTTATCAAGCGCAATATTACCGGTACGGTCAACGTCAGCACGGAAAAAAACCACGTGATTGTGACCATCCCCAATTTTTACTACCGGCTTAACAGCCAGAACGAGATAGCCAGCGGTGTGCGCTACTTGCGGTTCAGCGAAAAAAGCGCGCAGGGGCCGGTGCAGATTAACATGCTCGAAGTGGACCCGCGCAATCCGGCGGTGGACATTTTGCCGGCATTGGCCTCCAATCGAATGGGCGCCAAAAACAACGTGTCTTCGATGGTGTTGAACCACCAGGCGGTGGCCGGTATCAACGGCTCGTTTTTCAAGCCGGATGTCGGCATTCCGTTGGGAGTGCTGATTATTAACCAGGAGCTGATCTCCGGGCCTATTTACGATCGGGTGGCGCTGGGCATTACCACTACCAACGAACTGGTCATGTCCCGCATCCATCTGGGCGGGGAAGTGATTTTACCGGACGGACGCCCCATCCGCATTCATAATATCAACCAACCCAGGGTACAGGCGAACACCACGGTGGTCTATTCGTCCCGTTGGGGTTCCATGGCACCCAAAGTTCCCGCCAACGGGCTGCAAATCCAGCTGCGGGATAACCGGGTGACGGCGGTTTCCAACACCAACCCGTTGCCGATTCCCAAAGACGGCGTGGTTATTTCCGGCCCCGCCACCCCGGAACTGCAAGCATTGGCGGCCCAACCTCCGAACCGACCGGTGCGTCTGGACTTATACACCTTACCGGATTGGTCCGGCATGAAGCATGCCATTGGCGGCGGTCCCTGGCTGGTAAAAAAAGGGCAACCCTTTGTGGACTGGTCGGCGCAGCACTTCAGCAGCCGCAGCCTGGGCACCCGTGAGCCCCGCAGCGCGGTCGGCATTACCGCCGACGGGAAAATGCTGCTGGTTACAGTGGACGGGCGGCAAAAGAACGTCTCGGTGGGCATGACCCTGTATGAACTGGCCTACCTGATGCGCAAGCTGGGCGCGGTAGACGCCATGAACCTGGACGGCGGCAGTTCCACCCAGATGTCAATCTACGGTAAAACGGTCAACACGCCTTCCGCCGGGAATGTGGGCGTCAGCAATTCCTTGCTGATTCGCACTACCAATGGGGATAATGTAGCGGTTCAGAGTCCTTCGGGCTTCAGCCGCTAACTATCGGAAACGTTTGCGGTGGGCGGGGCATCAGCCGGAGATTGCCGTTAGTCCGAAATGCGGCGGTTTCCAACTCTGCCGTATCCGGCGCGATTGGCCCTTAAAGGCTGAGAAAATGCTATAATGGGGGCTCATGTGTGGATTCGCTGAGGTTTGAGTAAACATCAGGCTCAATACTGATGGATTACCTTTCAAAGCTCTGCCTTACGAGGCTTTCAGCCGCCAATGTTGGAAATGCATCCCTTTCGGTTATTTGTAACCCAGGCCCTGCCGTTGCCGCCAGCCCGGCGACTCAGGCTCGCGCTGGCTTCCGCCGGTTTAGCCGGTTGCCTATCCATGGCTTACGCCGCCGATCTGACCCAATTGAATTACCAGAACGGGGCTTTATCCCTGACGGTATCCGGTAAAAGCGGTGCTCCCTCGGTGGATGTGTGGCCGGGCAATACCGATCCGAATCCCTCTGAACTGGTCATTCTGAAATTGCCGGACGCGCAGGGCGATGTCTCCACGTTGCAGCAGGCAGGTAATCTGGCGTTGCAAGCGCATCCGGAACTGAAAAAATTCCTGGTCGGTCCGTTAAATTCCGATGCGTCCGAAAAACGGGGCATTAAAATCGTGCTGGAAGTCCAAACGCCCCCCGGAGCGTCCACGGTCCCGCCGCTGGTTTCAAAAGTCGGCAAAACCGACTGGCTGGTCACCATACTACCCGGCCTTTCGCATGATGCGCCGCCATCCGCTTCAAGCCGGGAATCCAGCCCGTCCGACAAGCAGAAGGGATCGGAGCCAGCACCGGCCCTGTTACCCAACAAAGCGGATGTCTCGCGCAAAATCACAGACTCCGCAGGCAATGCCGGAGCCCTGAGCGCGCCCGCATCGCCGCCAACCTGCCCAACGGCCCCGGGCGCAGGTGAGATACTCCAATTGCAGAAAGCCTTGGAGGCCGGCAATCGGCAGCGGGATGCCTTGCAGCAGCGATTATCGCAGTACGAGGAGCTGATTCGCCAATATGCGCCGGAAACCCTGAAACCGGACGAGCGGGACGCCGCCACCATTCAGAATTTGAGAAGCGCCCTGTTGAAAGTGGCGGGCAAGCTGAAAGCGACTGAAGAAGCCTTGACCGCCCAAACGGCCAAAACCCGTGAACTGGAAAGCCGACTAACCCAAAGCAAACCGTTCTCCGCACCAGCGGCGGTCGTGACATCCGCGCATCCGCAGCTTGCAGAACCGGGCGAGCAAAAAACAGGCACTCAGCGCGTGTATTCCGCCAATTCCGATGCAGAGCGAACCGATGACGCCAAACTCGCGCTCGCTTCCGTTCCCGGCAGCCCGGCAATAACGGATAACCGGGAAAAAGCCCTGCTGTTGGAGGATATTATTCGGGAAAACCCTAGAAAATATAATATTTATATCGAATTGGCCGACCTGTATCAAAGCCGAGGGGACATTACAGCGGCGGAAAACATCCTGACCCTCTTGCTTAGACAGAATCCGGCCTATAGCATGGGATATGGCAAGCTGGCAATGCTGTATGCGGGAGCAAACCGAATCCCGGAAGCCCAAACCGCTTTGGACAGCTATCAGCGCTTAAAGCCCGATGATCAGCAAACGCTGGAAGCAATCCGACACGCCATGCGGAACTCGGTGAAAACGCCAGCCAATAGTACAACCGGCCCGAAGAAAAGTAGTAGGTAAACCCCTCCCATGACGGTTCAAACAGTGACAAGGAAAAAAACGATGGTTTCACTTTCAAAACATCTGAGCCTGGTCAGCCTGACCGGTTTTGCCTTGCTTTGCCTTTGCGCGCCAGGCTGGGCTGCCGACGGCTCCTTGCGAAACATCCGCTACGACCAGGTTAACCGTCATTTCGTGATTGACGCGTCCGGCCCCGTCAAGGCCAGCGTGAATACGCTGAGCATTGCCGGGCACAAGCGCATTATCATCGACCTGGATAATGCTGAAATCGGCACGGAGCTGCCCAGAGACGTGCAACTGTTGCAGAACCTGGCCCAGCAGATGCCCGCCGTCCGCAACCTGACCGTCAACCAGTACGGCGGTAACGGTCGCCCCATCGTCCGAATTCTGATGGACTTGCAAGGGGATCCGGGCAATGTGCGCATCGTCCGCAATCAGGGGCCGCATATTGAGCTGGAATTGAATGAATCGGCGGCTTACACCCCGTCATCCGGTAACCGAAGCCTGGATATGCCTCCATCTCTGGCGGGCCTGAAACACTCCGAACCGGTTTACCAGCAGCCAACTACCAAAGGGGCGGCTTCCGGCACTTCCGTTGATACGGATACGGTATCGAGGCAGAACTACAACCGCAGCTTGCAGGCCCAACAGGATCAGCACCGACAAATTGAGGCCCTGCAAAGCGAGATTTCCCGCCTGAAGGCGCAGATGAACAGCGAAACTGGTAACGCCGCCTTTGTGGACGACATGAAGCGGACCCTGGCTATCCTGAACCAGAAATACAACAGTTTAAGCCAGGAAAATCAATACCTGAAAGCCAAACTGAGTACGGAAGACCGTAACCAGACCAGCAATCGTCTGGAGCAAGAGCGCTTACAGGATGAAGTCGACCGGCTGAAGGCCACCAATGCCTCCCTGCAAAGTAAGGTCACCACGTTGACCGCTGAAAAAAACAAGCCGGACCTTACCCTGAACAGCAAGCAAACGGAAATTGACCGGCTTCGTTCGGATAACCTGAGCCTGAAGACCCGGTTGGAAAAAGCCCTGGCAACGCCCGCGCCACCATCCGGGCTGGATGAACTGAAGCGCAACCTGGAAGACAGCAAGCGCCGTTATGATACGCTCGCCCAGGAAAACCGCTCCCTGAAAACCCAGCTTACGGCCAAGACTCAGACTGACTCAACCGCCCAGCAAACCGAATTGACCCGGTTGAAGGCGGAGAATGCCACCTTGCAAGCCCGGCTGAATTTGCAAGCCCACAAACCCGCAACTACTCCGGCCATCTCAGAGACAGACCTGAAAAGCCTGCGCGGGCAACTCACGCTGGCCCAGCAATCGTTGAATGACTCGATCCGCACCATTAACGAGCAGAACAAGGAAATCGCCTACCTGCGCAATCAGGTTTCAGACGTGAAATCAGGGCTGGATGCCTCCTCTCGGGAGCAGATATCCCAGATGCAGGCCAATCTGGACGAGAAAGATTCCACCATTAAAGACCTGCAACGGCAACTTTCCGCCAAAGGAACGACCACAAACAGTAATAGCGTCAGCCAGACGGAAGTCGCCTCGCTAAAGCGGCAACTGGACAAGGCCAACCAGCAAGCCCAGCAAAAGTCGTCACAAATTATAGAGCTGGAAGCTGAAATCGCCAGCTTACAGACTCAATTGACTGCCTCAAGCAGCAAGACAGCCACAGCCGAGAACAATCTGGCGGTCAATGCCGAACTGCGGAGGAAGGACAACCAGATTGCCCAACTGGAGGCGGAATTATCCAAATTTAAAAACACGGATATGAGCGGTAAAATCGCCGCGCTGCAAACGGAATTAGCCAGTCTGAAAAGCGTTCAAAGCCAGCGTGATGCTGCCGTAAAAGAGTTGAGCGTGGTTAAAGCCGAATTGGACGGTCTGAAAACCGGAAACGGCAAAGCCTCCGCCTCCTCCCGCGAAGCGCTGGACAAACTAACCCGCGAGAACCGGGATTTGCAGAAGATGCTGGACTCCATGCAGCAGGCTTCGGGCAACAGCAGCAATCAAAACCGACAGTTGGAAAGCCAGTTGGCCTCATTGAAATCGGAATTATCCGAGATGGAGGCGAAATACGAGAAAGCCCGACAACAAGCCAACAAGGCGGAACAAGACCTCCTGTTCCAGCAAAAAAGCGCTAATAACGGCAAGTCCGCAAGCAGCGCCTCCGCAAAAACGGCCAAAACATCTCCGGAAAGTGAAACGCAACTGGCCGAGCTGAACCGCCAGATCGCAGCAATCCGCAAGGAAAACGAGAACCTGAAGGACAAGCTGGCCCAGACGGCTCGCACCCCATCGTCCGCCGCCAGCAGTTCCGAGGCGGAGCAGGACTATCTGGCCGGTAAATCCGCTATGGACAGCAAGGACATTAACACGGCGATTGATAAATTCAAGGAAGCCCAGTTGCTGGAGCCCAACAACTCCAAGTATGCCATTGACTACAGCATCGCGCTGGCCGAGGATCACCAGTACGCCGAGGCCATTGACGTGTTGCGCCGTTATCTGCAACGTAATCCCATCGATCGCGAAGCCTATAACCAGCTTGGCAAGCTGTACCTGTTGAACGATCAGGCGGATGCTGCCAACCAGGCATTCAGCCGGGCCATGTCCACCAGCACGTTGAACAATTACGCCACTTCCCTGAAAAAGCTGGGCCGCACCACCGATGCCGAATCGGTCTTCAAGTTGGCCCTGAGCCTGAACCCCAAAGACAGCGAAGTGCTGTTCAACCTGGGGAACCTGTATAACTCCGAGAATAAGCTGGAACAGGCCCGCAACAAGTACCTGGAAGCCATCCAGATTCGCCCCGACTTTGCGGAAGCCCACTACAACCTGGGCCTGATATTCTCCAAGATGGGCGACAACGTCAAAGCGGTCAGCCACCTGGAAAAGTTCCTGCAATTATCCCCCAATGCGCGGAACGCGGAAACCATCCGGGCTTACGTGCAAAAACTGAAAGCTTAACCAACCCGTTGGCGAGTGTATGAAACAATATAACGGACTATGGGCCTTACTAGCCGCCGCCTGTGTAGGCTGCGGCGCATTGCCCGCTCTAGCTGAACCGGTTTCCCCTCCAATCACGCACATTACGGATCTACAGGTGGATGACGCCGGCAATCTGGTGCTTGCGGTAACGGGTGAGGGTTTCGATCCGCTGGTGAGACTGGAGCCCACCGCCAATGGCCAATACCGAATCGTGATTCAGGGTGCGGATGTCGCGCTCGATACCAAACTGAAGCAGACGCAGGGCACGTTCAGCGCTGCCCTCCTGCGAAAAATACCGGCGATTGAAAATGTTCGTCTGTCCCCGGATGCGCATAACCAGCGATTTGAACTGGTTTTAACCGCCTGGCAGAAGATTCAGCCCCAAGTCCGCAGCAATAACGGTCAGCAAATCGTAATTAGCCTGATTGGCAATCATGACCTGCCACCGGCCATATTAGCCCGTAAACGTCAGGCGGAAGCAGCCAAGCCGCAAGTCCTGCACAAACAAGCGAACGTCATTGAAGCGTCTGAAGCACTTGCAGGGACGCCCACAGGTTCAAAGCCCCCTCGTCAGCCGGCAACGGTGAAACAACCGCTGGAATCCGCAACACAGCCGGATCAAAACGCCCAACAGACGCGTCGGGTTACTGATAAGCCCATACAAAACAAAGCGGTCATCGCTTCTAAATCTCAGCCCAACCCCAATTTATCGACATTGCAACGTCAGCTTGCGGTAACGGAGACACGGAGGGAGAAGCCGGTCGTAAAGCCTTTCCAAAAGACGGATCCACATCGGCAGCAAATCGCGGTTGGCCCGTCGAATCTGGACCCTCAAGACTTACCCAAGGTTGCCGGAACAACCGAGCCTACAGAAGAGAATTACGTTCAATTGCAACTGGCGCAAACCTTCGGCAAACCATTTAAGCCCAAAACCTTGGCAAATGACCGAATTCCACCGGCCGGGCAGGATATGCCATTTTCTCCCACCGATGAAATGGTCACGCCGATTCACTTGAAAGCCACCCCCGCCAACTTTAAGCCCGATCCAAGCAGTCTGGACCCGACCGAGGACGCCTCCGGTTATGAACGGGTGTTTTCCAGCACGAACGGGTTATCTCCATACGCGCTGGCCAATCGGCCCGGCATGAATCCCGCCTTCTTACAGGCGTGGCAATCCCTGCGGGAAGGCAATACTACCGGTGCGGAGATGATTTTGGGCAATCTGCTGGAAAAAGCCCCGGCCGACGCACCGGCTCGGTACTTGTTGGTGCGCATTCTGTTACAGCCGACCGTGGAAAACGCCGGCAATCCTCAACCGGGTTCCGAGACGCTGCGCCGCCGCGACATTGCCCGGCAGGAATTGCTGAAAATCCTGGGGAAAACCCCATATTTGCCGGCCTACATCAGCTTGCTGAATCTGTATATGGAAGATGGTCATTATCAGGACGCTCAGCGGGTATGGGTCAAAGCATCGGCGGAGTACCCGGATGATGCGATGATTCTGTACTATCAGGGTCGGCTGAGCGAAAGCAAAAACGACTTGGAAACGGCCCGCTACGCTTATTCACAAGCGCTAAGCAAACAACCGGACAACCCGGAGTTTCATTCTCGGTTGGCGCAGTTGGAATTGAAGGCCGGAAAACCGGCCAGCGCCGAATGGGAAGCCACGGAGGCCCTGACGATCAACCCGGCGGACGCCACATTATGGGGCTTGATGGCCCGGATTGCCGAACGGCAACAGGACACCCAATCGGCCGCCCGATACTACGCGCGGGCGATTCCACCGGATACGCTGCTGCAATACGCCCGTTTGCTGGAAAGCCGGAAGCAAACCCAGCCGGCAACAGCGCTTTATAAGGCGGTTGAGGCGTTAGCCGGGGACGACCCGGACCAGTTATTCAACCTGAGCATGGCATACGTGGAACATCAGCAATCCGATCGGGCCGAAGCTGTGCTGAAGCGCTTTCTAGCGATCAGCAAGAATAAGCCGGATGTCCGAATCGAGCAGGTAAAAACTGCCCTGCAACAGATCCGTAATAAGCGCGAACGGTAATTTGCAGGCAGCAACAGACATTACCCCAAAGTGCAGGCAAGCACACTGATTTTAAACGACTGATTTAAACCTGGTCTAAAAACGCCGCCGTTTTATGGGTGAATTGCTCCCCGGTTTGCAGGTTTTTGAGCTTTAATTCCCCGTTTTGGGCTTCCGCTTCGCCAATAGTAATCACTTGACGCGCGCCAAGCTTGGCCGCCCGTTCAAATTGCTTGCCAAAGCCTTTGCCGGACAGGTCCACATCCACTTTATAGTCCTGACCCCGCAGGGCATCCGCCAGTTCGAAGGCCACGGCATGCTGATCGGTCACAATGTAGAAATCCAGGTCACGCTTGGGCAGTTCGCCCACCAGCGCCATCAGGCGCTCCATGCCCAGTGCCCAGCCGACCGCAGGCGTCTCCGGGCCACCCAGATCTTCCACCAGACGGTTATATCGCCCGCCGCCGCACACGGCATTCTGGGCGCCCAGGTTGGTAGAGGTAATCTCGAACACGGTTTTGGTGTAATAATCCAGCCCGCGCACCAGGTAAAAATTACGCCGATACGGGATTTTCAGGGCATCCAGAATCTGAATCACCCCCGCAAAGTGCACCTGGCAGTCTTCACTGGTAAAATCCGTCTCCAAAAACGTCTTAATATCCGGCTCGGCGTACACGGCCTTGCAGGTTGGGTTCTTGCAATCCAGCATGCGCAGCGGATTGGTATTGTAACGGGTGCGGCAATCCTCGCACAAGGTTGCCAAATGCGGCTCTACATGTTGGCGGAAATTCGACTTGAAGCGCTCCCGGCATTCCGGTGTGCCAATGTTGTTAATCTCCAACGAGAGATTCGGCAGATTCAGCTTTTGAAACAGCCGCATAGCCATCAGAATCACCTCGGCATCCGCAGCCGGGGTATCCAGGCCGAACAGTTCCAGCCCAACCTGATGGAATTGTCGTTGGCGACCCGCTTGCGGACGCTCATAGCGGAACATAGGGCCCATATAATACAGCTTGACCGGCTTGGGCCAGCGGCTCATGCCTTGCTCCACAAAGGAGCGCACGACGCCGGCAGTACCTTCCGGGCGCAGGGACAGACGGCGATCCCCTTTCTCGAAGGTGTACATTTCCTTGTTGACGATATCGGTACCCTCGCCCACGCCACGCTCAAACAGCTCGGTGTGTTCAAACGCCGGAGTGCGGATTTCCTGGTAACCGGCATTCTGAAACTGCAACCGGCACAGGGATTCCACATATTCCCAGCGCTCAATGTCGTTTCCAAAGATGTCCTGGGTGCCCTTGGGCCGGTTCAGGGTTTCCTTGCGGGTTTTTGTCGGGGTACTTTCCTGTGTGTTCGCCATGATGGTTCCTATTTATTTTAACCGTCGGGTGATTTTAACCCTTGGGCGGTTTATCCTTCAGGCTGCATTAAGCGCAGCCGCTACAGCACTTCAGCCGTTTCAGGCTCGATGATTACCGGACTCCCTTCCGACAGAGCGGCTTGCTGCATATCCAGCAGTCGCTGAATACCGACAATGCCCAAATCCACCAACCGATCCAGTTGGATGCGGGTCAACGGAGAGCGCTCGCTGCTGAGTTGCAGCTCAATGATATGCCCATCGGCGTTCATCACCAGGTTGGCGTCCACTTCAGCGGCGGAATCCTCTTCGTAATTCAAGTCCAGAATTTCAGTGCCTTCCACCAGGCCCACGCTGATGGCCGCAATCGGCTTCAAAGGGGGCAGTTCGGCCAGCAGGCCATCGGCTTTTAACTTGTTCAGACAGTCCACCAGCGCTACATAGCCGCCGGTAATGGCCGCCACGCGGGTGCCGCCATCGGCCTGGATCACATCCGCATCAATATTGATGGTGCGGGAGCCCAGTTTGGTCATATCCACGCTGGCCCGCAGGGTACGCCCAATCAGGCGCTGAATTTCAGCGGTACGGCCGGAAACTTTCAGGCGCTCCCGCTGGGAACGCTGGTTGGTGGCACCGGGAAGCATGCCGTATTCGGCGGTCAGCCAACCGGTGCTTTCTTCTTTCAAGACATGGATATGCCGGGGCACCCGCTCTTCCACCGTAGCGGTCACAATGACCTGGGTATCCCCGAATTCCACCAACACGGATCCCGGCGCATGCTTGGTAAAGTTGCGGGTGATTTTAATGGGCCGAAGCTCGTCGGGCTGGCGCTGATCCGGTCTTGAAAACATGAGTGAAGGTCCTCTTTCTGTGGAAAATGATTGGCGCAAACGGCTCTCGAACTTGTTTTACAGGCGGCGCTGCCATAAGCCCCTATCCAAAGGCTGATTGTTGGCCTTGCCGGTCATGAAGCAAACAACAAAATCGGGCGCACATCAATCATACCGCATTCAGGGCGGAGTCCGACCGATTCGCCGCAATTCTTAATAGAGAACCGGCACCACGAAGTGATCCGGAACCAGTGACAAGCTTTTGTAAGCCGTACCCATCATCGGGGAGGACATTTTCAACTCCAGTTGCACCGGCCAGCGGTTGGGATGGCGAACCATGAACTCCAGCAGGCGGAACTTCAGCACCGGCAGCAACATGTCTTCTCCGGGAGCCAGGGCGGGAATGGTGATGGTTTCCCTGGAGAGCGTTTCCCAATGGGCGGACTCTTCCAGGTAGTCGAAATCGGTCATCTGGATGGCCGGGTTCACCCGCAACTCACCCACCTTGGCCCGCACCAGAACCGTTACCGGTACGTTCAGCAGAGCGGTGCGCCCTTTATTGTAGATATGAGCCTTGCCAGTAAACACATTTGGAGCCGGACCGCCGTGGTAACGCCAGGTTTCAAACGGCGATTCCGTGGCGGCAATGTTATAGGCCTCCGTGGCGATATCGGTGGCTTTCGTAATGGGTAATTCCCCCCGGTGCTCGGATTGCCAGCGGGTTTTCAAATCCAGAAAGCGAGCTTTCTCATCCAGCTTGTAATAAAAGCTGATATCCTCCACTTTCACCGGGTTATGCGCCGTGGCTGCACGGGTAGCCATCAGCGTCACCGCTTCCGAGAGCAGCAGCAGGGTTAAAGTAATGATTATTAGTACAATTCGCTTCACAATGCTTATTATAGTGCCAGCCCTACATCTCCGCCAGCCTACAAACGGTGGATTTCAGTGGCTTTCGCAAAAAAAAGGAGCCGGTGAGGGCTCCTTGAATTCGTTGGGGATAGAGCAAAGAGATTAAGAAAAAAGAGGGGGATAGAAAAATTTAACTGATGAGTGATAAGCTACCCGGCTCCAGGCGGAGCAGATCCGCGATGCCGAACTGGGTAGTCAGGCCTGCAACGGATGTTTTGTAGCCGGTGGCGTTATCGGCGGCTTCCGCTTTCAACTCCTCGAAGTTCATGTCGAGGTAAGGATTGGAT
>JAJQJM010000023.1 GCA_021323475.1 Vampirovibrio sp. | reverse complement strand
CCTGTTTAACACCCAGATTACCCCCTACGCCATTTCCACCACCCAAACCATTGTGCCCTACCAGGTGCAGGTCCGACTGATGAGCCTGCTGCAAGCCCTGGGCAGCGGCAACCTGAATCAGTTGGTGCCGCCCAACGGCGTACCTCCGTGGATTGGTTAACAATTTTATCTCACTCTCTTCTCCCCCACCTCTCCCCTAACTCCCCCCTTATTTTCTTCCAACCTAAATGATGAGATACCGGCGGTTTGCAAAAACCGCCTTTTTTTTGTTTAAACTAAATAGTTTCGTCAAACCATGCCACTCTCATCTATGCAATCAGTCGCCAGCCAAAATTTGGTTTGCCTATCCGAAGCAGAAGTAACGCTTCGCTTGGCATTTTGGCTGATGGAACACACTGAGCCCGGTGCCCGCATCAACGTAGCCATCGATGGTGCTCATGTTCGGATTGCCCCTCATAAACAGGCCGGTCGCGAAATACCAGAGCGTATTGTGTTCCCGATTGAGGCGTTCCTGAGTGAAAACGGCTATCAACAGATAACTTCTAATGGAAACTGGCGTGGCATCTATCGACGGAATGGCCGTGAGCTGGAGATCCAGTCCGTATCAGGTTTTGATATAACTGCCAAAGTAAAAAACAGAACGATTAAAGTGGAATGCAAAGGGCATCGAAGTAATAATGTTAGCTTGGTTCTGGCGACAGCCATTGGCCAGATACTGATATCCGTGCCGCGCTCCCGCTGGTCGCTCGCAATGACAATGACAGAGGAAAATTAAGCTAAATCGGTCAACGAGTCGTCCAGGGATAATTACCCTAATTTTTTGCCCGGCAACGCCGAGGGCGCTGCCTGTGAGTGTATGGTTTTGCTTCCGGTGTGCTTTGCTTAAAATGAATGGATGCAGAACCTTACGCCAACGGACACCTTGAAACCTCTGAACACCCGCTCCATTCTGGATGCGGCGCTGGACGGAAACGCGATATCTCCCGCCGAGGCGTTGCATTTGCTGCAACTGACCCGAGAGAACGATTTGCACCGGCTGCGTGAAACCGCAGACGCGCTTCGTAAACGGCAGGTCAAGGACACCGTGACCTACCGCAGCGGCGCTTCCTTATATCTTACGAATTTATGCGAGCTGGAGCCGGCTTTGTATCCGTACCCGCATAAACCGGGCGATGCCGGGGCTTATACCTTATCCATCGACGACATTGATGCTTGCCTGGAGAGGATGTCCGCCCGGCAATTGCAACGCATCACCCTCAGCGCGGGGGGTACATGGCCTTACCTGCAAATTCCGGGCCTGGAAGCGCCCAACACCCTGAAAACCTATGCCAAAGTGCTTCGCCATATTCGGGAAAAAGCGCCGACCCTGCGTATTGAAGGATTCTCCCCGGATGAGGTGGATTTTTTATGCGTATTAAGCGACCGGCATGAGCGCTACATTTTAGAGATGATGCAAGACCACGGCCTGAACACCCTCGGCGGTCACGGGGTGGAAGTCCTGTCAAATCCGGTGCGGCAGATCATCTCTCCCAAGAAAGCCAGCGTAAAGCGCTGGTTTGAAATCACGGAAGTCGCCCATCGTCTGGAATTGACGGTCATCGCCAAAATTGAAGCCGGCCCCGTGGAGACTTTGCAGCAGCGGATTCAGCACCTGAACGCGCTGAGAACCTTCCAGCAAATGCATGCCGATGAACAGGCCAAACCGTTTGCCCTGTTTATCCCGCAAATGTGGATCCGTCCACCGGCCAAGCCCATTCAAAACCTGCCGGGGCTTGCCCATTGTACGCATACCGATCGGCTGAAGCTGACCGCCGTGACCCGCCTGTTTCTGGGAGAGGCCATTCCCGATCAGGGCGTATGCTGGGTTCCCAATGCCGACCGCGAGATTCAGGACGCCCTGCAATGGGGCGCCAGCCACATAGGTGCAACGGACGCCTTGAGTTATCCGGTATTTCTGGCAGGCAGCCGCTCGCTTGAGTTGATGAGTGAAGCGGATTTGCAGCGCTTGATTACGGAAACCGGGCGGGTGCCCGCGATTCGAAATTAAGCGCTTCACCGGCCGCCCCAAAATATAACCGCTTCGTAAACGCTTCCAGGGAAGTCTTTCGGCCAATTCTCCGGCTCATGCTTTGACAAATTCCTCTCAGGGCCAATAATAGGAAGATAGAATCGGGGGAAATTTTGCCCAGTTGCAGGTCGGGCAAAACAGCCTCTTACTTGTCATTTGAAAAGGGAATGCCCCATGCCCAACCGTACCTCCATTAAAGCCGCCCAGTTTACCGAGTCGGTCATTCGGCAGATGAGCCAGATGGCCCGCAAGTACGAGGCAATCAACCTGGCCCAGGGGTTCCCGGATTTTCCGTGTCCGCAGGAATTGAAACAGGCCGCATCCGACGCGATTTTTAACGACATCAACCAGTACGCCGTCACCTGGGGCGATCCAGAATTCCGCCGGGCCATTGCCGAAAAAGAAAGCGCCTACCTGGGCATTCCCATCGACGCGGACGCCAACGTGACCGTGACCTGCGGCGCCACTGAGGCTATGGCCGCCACCATGCTGGCCACCATCAACCCCGGCGACGAAGTGATTGTGTTTGAGCCCTACTATGAAAACTACGGGCCGGACGCCGTTATTGCCGGGGCCGTTCCTCGGTACGTGAGCCTGCATGCGCCGGACTGGCATTTTGATGAAGCCGAACTGGCCGCCGCTTTTAACGAAAAGACCCGCGCCATCATCATCAACACGCCGCACAACCCCACCGGCAAGGTATTCAGCCGGGAAGAACTGGAAATCATCGCCAAACATTGTCAAAAGTGGAACGTGCTGGCCTTTACCGATGAAATCTACGAGCACATTCTGTACGACAACAACAAACATGTCGCCATGGCCGGCATTCCCGGCATGGAAAACCTGACCGTCACGCTGAACGGCCTGTCCAAAACCTACAGCGTCACCGGCTGGCGGATCGGGATCGTGATTGCCCCGGAAGATATTACCCAGGCCGTTCGCAAAATGCACGACTTCCTGACTGTGGGCGCCGCCGCGCCCCTGCAACGGGCGGGGGTTACCGCCATGCGGATGCCGCAATCCTATTACGCCGAACTGGTCCAGAATTACAATGAAAAGCGCGACACCATGATGAGTATTCTGGATGAGGCGGGCATCAAGTATTTCCGTCCTCAGGGCGCGTACTACGTGTTCAGCGATATTTCCGACTTCGGTTACAAAACCGATATGGAATTCACCCACTTTTTAGTGAAAGACATTGGCGTGGCCGTGGTGCCGGGCTCCAGCTTCTTCAGCCGACCGGAGCTGGGCCGCAAGTTCGTGCGCTTCTGCTTCAGCAAAAAGCCGGAAACTCTGCATGCCGCCCGCCTGCGTTTGCAAAAGCTGAAAGACACCGTACGTCTGGGCCGGTAAACCGCATGAGGCCCTTTGAAAGTTGATCAGGCAGGAATCTTCCCGATGAAAAGCGCCCGGATTCACCCGTTTGCCAAGCAGATGGCGGAGCAATGCCGCCGTCTTGCCGACTTGGGCTTTTCACCCGGCCTCACGGGGCACGTCAGCGCCCTGGATGATGACCTGTTGTGGATGACACCCCTGAGTGTCCATCTTCGAGATATCCAGGCGGAACACCTGATTCCGATCTGGCCGGACGGCAGCATCTACAACCCGGAAGCCATGACCTTGCCGATTGCACTGGATACACACCAAGCCATCTATGCGTCTCATCCGGAGGTGAAAGCGATTGTGCTGGCGCGTCCTCCCCAGGCTTGCGTCTGGGCGGCGACGCAATTATCCGGCACGACTCAGCCCAGAGAGGCCAGTCTGCCCGGCCTGGAGCAGCCCATTCTACTGTTACCCGCCACCGCCCTAACATTGGCGGACGCTCTGGAAACCTTGCCGGTTGAGTGGACGCCGGGCGATCACGCATTGATCGCCATGGCCGAGGGGGGCATTTTTAGCCTGGCCAATACCTTGCCTTCCGCGCTGAACCAGTTGGAACTGCTGGAATCTTGTGCGGCCGTCGAATTAAGGGCGGCCCGCTTTCGAGGCGCGAGCGTTTTATAAGTATCCGGTTAAGAGTTGGTTTGCTGTAAGTTCTGCGCGGTTGGTAAAGACTTTAACGACTCTTCGGTAGACGAGAGGGTGAAGTAAAACGTAGCGCCTTCGTTCGGTATACCTTCCGCCCACACCCGACCGCCATGACGGGTGACAATACGCTGTACGTTCGCCAGCCCGATACCGCTGCCCGGAAACTCCGACTTGAGATGCAGCCGCTGAAACGGCTTGAATAACCGCCCGGCTCCGGTCATGTCGAATCCGGCGCCGTTATCTTTGATATAAAAACAGCATGATACGGATTCAACAACGGCTTTCCCAAACTCAATCGTCGCGGTCGGTTTTTGGGACGTATACTTCCAGGCATTCCCCAACAGATTTTGCAGCGCCGCCCGCAACAGGGTCGGGTCCCCTTCCGTCAGAAGATGGTCCTGAATCTGGAATGTGATGGCGCGCTCCGGTTCCTGCATCCGTAAATCATGGGCAATCTCGCGGGCAATGGCGCTAAGGTCTACGGGTTCGCGCTTCAGCTCCGCATTAGCGATTCTGGAAAAGCTGAGCATGTCCTCAATCAGGGCATCCATTTCCACCGCATTGGCCGAAATACGCTCCAGGTACAATTTAAGCTTGTCATCCAGAGCCTCCGTATCATGCGCCTGGATCATCGCGCTGAACTGTTCGATTTTTCGCAGCGGCGCTTTCAAATCATGGGATACCGAATAGCTGAACGCTTCCAATTCCCGGTTGGCCGTTTCCAACAGTTGGGCTTTTTCGTTCAACTCTTGGGTACGATCCTCAATGATTTTTTCCAGATCCTCATTCAGGCGGGTCAGGCTTTCCTCGGCCCGGCGACGCTCGTTGACTTCCTTCTCCAGCGCGGCGGGACTCCGCAGCGCCAACGCCTGGGGAATAATGGGCACCAGCGCCAGAACCGTACCCCAGGAAATCAACCCGGTGATAAAACGCTCCAGGGCAGTTAAACGGTATACGGGCCACCAGAACATCATGGCGTCCAGCAGGTGCGATACCCCACAAGCGAAGATAAACGCCGCAAACAGCCAGAAAATCCGCAGAAACACCATGTCCTGCTTCTTGCGGATAAAGTAAATCAGCAACAGTGGAATACTCAGGTAAGCGCTGAAAATCAGCAGATCAGACGCGATCATGAACCAGCCGACAAAAGGCCGCCAACCGGTGCCGCAAAGCCACCGAGGGGGAAATCCCTCCGTATTAAATACCTGCAGTAAAAAATCCATTAATCATCCAGTTTAGAGGTGCTAAGTGTTGTTGACCCGTATTATCCCATCCAAAATTCATCCCGCCAATATACTGGTTATTTCCAGGAGTTCTGACTATACCGGCAGAGTCATGATGGCTGATCGATAAAACTCATCTGTTAAATACAATGCGTTAAGGTATTAGATATCACAATTAGACCAATGGCTCATCTTGACCCCTGAGCGTATCCTTCTAATGACAACGCGTTTATATTCAGATTGATATGTCTGTTTCAGGAGATACGATAGACACAATTGATGCTCGTCCTCTCTTCCGACCGGAGCGATTTCCATGCCCGAATGGTTGAAACCCTTGCTCCCCAGCAACAAGTTCCTGCTACGGCTGGCCGTTATGAGCCTGCCGGTGGCTTACATCCTGAAAAAGCACCTGGACTGGAAGCCCAAGCCGGACTCTAAAAAACGCATGCTGATTCACCATGCCGTGTTCTGGCTCTCCTGCATTCCGGCCCTGAAGTTCTTGCATAAAACGCCGGGACAATTCGCCGCAAGTCGCAAGTTCATTCAACTGGATAAACACATCAGCGCCTTTGACGCCGCAAAATGGCCCGCCGCCGCCGTAACAACCCTGATTGGCGGTTTTGAGGGCGGGGAACGCCTCGCAAAATGGCTGGTGCCCAAGCAGCCCAAGCCTCCCATGCAGGCTTCTTCCTCCATAACTCCCATTTACACCCCGGCACGTCCAAATCCTTACCCCACTTATTCCACGTATCAAAATCCCGCCTCGCTTTACCCCACCATGCCGCGAACCGGATTACCACTGTTCAGATAAATCGGCTTCTCTGTTAAAGTCAGTATCCCTTATATCAGAAGCTAAATAGGAATACCGTGATGATCTCCGATTATGAACAAGGAAAACGTGAGGTGCTTGAAAAACTGGTTGCAAAATACAAGGCACTGGAGACTGAAGAGTGTCCGGACTGCAATAAGCCTTCCGAAGAAGCCGAGTGGCAATACTGCGATATTATTTGCTTCCAGATGAACTTAATTACTGGCATTCTTCGGGAGTGTGGGTATGCACTTGAAGGGAAAGAGCGAAACTTAGTTAAATATAGCCCTTAGTACCTTTCGTAATTCTGCCGTTACTCTGCCTTTGGTTTTAATAACACGGCGCGGACGGGGGAGGCTTCCAGTTCCATCAGCTTGAGGGGAAGGGCCACTAAAAAATAGTCCTGCGGCTGATGATGTTGAACGCTCACTCCGGTTAAATCCAGGTTCTCCAGCCAGGACATACCCGCAGTCAGCAAGGCATGATGGGTCTCCAAGGTTTTGGAATCCACGGCATCTACCGAAGGCGTATCCAGCCCCACCAACACCACACCCCGCTTGGCCAGTTCCGCTATCAAGCCGGGGGTAAAGTGGGCGTATTGGTCTTCAAACACGTCGTGACGAATGGCATTAGCGGTCTTGAATAAAATGCGCTGCGGGAACACTTTATATAAGGATAGAGGCTCCGCCACCTGCTCCCACGCAATCGGGCCATCCCAGGGGGAAACATCCACAACCGTCGCCTGGCCGATGAATGGGCTCAGCCCCACCTGCCCGATGGTTTCCGTCTGGGGGCCGGGCTGGTTCATATCGCCGTAGATATGCACCGGCGCATCCGCGTGAGTACCCACATGCGGACTCATGGTAAACGCGCACAGATTAATCACCTGTGAGGATTCATAGCTCACCGTCACCTCGCGGGAAAACGGCACATCCCCCGGAAAACAGGCCGTGGTTCGGGATACGGGCTGGGAGATATCGATAATATCAAAGGCATTCAACACCGGTACTATTCCTTTAAGCCTGCACGGCGGCTTCCCGCAAATTAAAATGGAAATGGGTTTGCACAATGCCGCTTTCATCCAGGCCGGTTTCAGGTTTCAAACCCAATTGCTCTAGCAGGGCGGAAATAACCGCTTCCAGCTTCTTGGGCTCATAGCCGGCGGCCAGCTTCACGCAAAGCCCCAAGCCATCCGCGAATACGGGATTGGGGCCAATGCCCACGCACAGCAACCCATCCGCCCCTTCCTTGGCAATGACGGGAAAGGGAGTTTCCGGCTGAAGGAGTGAACCGTTCATCAAGCGGGTATCCAGCCGACCCTCGCCGCCGATGAGTTGGGGATAGGCGCGCATCAGTTCCGAAATCCGATTCCATTGCTCCAGAATTTCAGTCAGCTCATCCGGGCATTGACGAATCAGATCGCGGGATACCGGCATCACCAGGGCATGATAGAGCTGGGCGATTTCCACGGCGCTGAGCGCGACATTAGGCATACCGCAGCCATCCGCCGATTGCTCGAAGTCATCCAGGTTCAGCAGATAACCCAACAGTTCCTTTAACAGCCAATACGGTTCCGCATCCGGTTGCAGATAAGAGTCCAGCGGCAAGCCTTTTGCCTTCATATAAAGCAAATGCGCCAGATGCTTCCCGCAGCAGGGATGATTCATGGGACTGGGCGGCTGGGATTTATCGCCTTTCATCGGAGCGCAGGCCGGGCATTGCAGGTTGGCTTCCGAAACGCCCCCCACGGCCATGATATCCCGCAGCAACTCCAATTGCCAGGCATCCCCTTGTTGCGATGCCATCAGGAGCGCAACATGTTCATCGCTCAGTTGCGGATAAGTTTGCAGCAGGGTCGGCAGCAAGGCCATAAGCTGAAACGGCTTTAATAAGGAACGCGTCCACAACGAAAAGCGGGTATCCCCAATCCGCAGCAATGAACGCCCTGCGTTGGCATAGAGCTTCCGATCTTCCGACCACACGTACACAATGCCGTACTGGGTCAGTTCCGGCTTACCGGAGCGGGTGGTGGTATACACCGGCGCCCAAGGCAACTCCGCGGGATTCACGGTTAACTCATCCTGACTCATGCGTTCGCTCCTGCCGTTTCCTTGGCGTCTGTAAAATGAGGCATCACTTCATCGGCAAACAGTTGCATCTGCGCGGTGACTTCCGCATGGGTCAGCCATCCGAAGTTGAACCACAGGATGACATGCGTACAGCCCATTTCGTCCCGCAGGGCTTTCAACTGGCCCACGCACGCTTCCGGGGTGCCGATGATGTACAGCTTTTTCAGTTCCTCTAAAGGCGGGCATTCCTTGAAATCTCCCAAGGCGGCCTGATAATGGGGCAGGTTGCGCTCCGCGTATTCCTGCACCACCGCCGGGTCCCGGTGAATGTAAATCTGGCGGGTCACCGGGAAACGATCGCGGGCAACATCGTATCCCAGGGGTTCGGCAATCTCCCGGTAGGTATTATAGAGATTGAGGAGATGCTCCTTACTGGACGTAGAGAAGGACATGACCCCGTAATCCTTGCGGGCGGCCAGCCGCACTTGTTCCATATCGCCGGTGGCGATGAAAATTTTGGGCCGGGGTTGGGTGTAATAGGGCTTGGGCACCAAGCTGACTTCCGGAATATCATAATACTGGCCCTTAAAGCTGAACGCTTCACCCCGCATGGCCTGGTCCAGAATGTCCAGCGACTCCAGAAAGCGCTCTTTGGCCTCTTTGGGAGAAATGCGGAAGCCTTCAAACTCCCAGGGGCGGTAGCCGGAACCGACTCCCAAATCCAGCCGACCTTTCGAGAGTAGATCAAACACCAGCGCTTCTTCCGCCACCAATAACGGGTTGGTGAACACGATATTGCGAACGGCGGTCCCCACCCGAATTTGCCGGGTGTTTTCCACAATCTTCATGCCGAACATCAGCGGCTTGGGGGTAATGCCGATCTCCCCCTGAAACTTGGGCAGGCCGGTTTTGGAGGAGAAATGGTTTTCCGACAGCCAGATGCCATGAAAGCCCATGTCATCGGCCATGCGAATCTGGTCCAGGGATTCCGAGTATTTCTCCGCCGGGTCTTTGCCGTTCGGGCAGACCAGCGCGATAAACTTGGAAAATCTCATACGATAACCCCTTCAGTCGCCAATATCTGCCCTTATCATTGAATAACTTGCCGAGAGAGTCAATTTGAGGCGTTCATCTCAGGCTACAAAACGTCACATTCACTCGTCGATAGGAGCGCCCGAATTTTCAATGCATCCGGCAATCTCTCATAAACAGGCATTTAAAAAATCAGCCCTGTGTACACAGAGCATCAACGGCTTTTTGGCTTTTTAGCTTAGACAACCACTTGGGAAGCGAAACAAAATGCACATGGAATGTAATAGAGTACCCCGATTCGCAGAAACTGCAAACCGGGGTACAAATAGCCGAAGCCTTCACGCTGAATGCGACAAGCTGAAACGCCTTATGACTTCCCAGAGAGCCTGAAGTAGGTATTGGCTTCAGACTGACTTGGGCGTATCAGCGAGAATTCCTGAGTGTCGGGATCCAGATGCAGGATCCGCTTTACATCGTACAGGGTCGCCTGGTCTATCACGTTATCTCTGTTAATAATGCCGACCGCTTTCAGATATTTTTTGCTATGTGGGCTGATTCGGTAGGACGGATTCTGCACCAGGGAATGCAAGTCGAACAGGGCCTTGTATCTGTCGTTAGCCAGCGAGTTCAGTTTTTCGGACTTTTTAGTGTATTTTTTATCAGGGTGGAGAGGATGCTCAACATCCAGAATCAGATCCAGCGCATGATGGGTTTTAAAAGCCGAATGCCTTTCCAGATCCAGTAATAGCTCTTTTTCACTTAAAAGTTTGGCCTGTCTGCGTAAGTTCCCGGCGCTTCTGGACTGAAAAACGTCTCCCACATTTGGTGTTCTAGCTGTTTTCCCCTCTGCTTCCGCGATTCTCTGCTCACCGAGTAATTGATGCGAAGGTGACAGAGATCGGGTACTGGAGGGGGTGAAACTATCATCGGAATCCGTTTCAACAGTAATGGAATCCGCTGTTGCCGGACCAGGGCTACGTCTTTGAGCGTCTTTAACGCCCAGTTCAGCATGTTGACGTTTTCTGCCCGCAAAAAGCGGCATGGAAGAAGAGGAGGTGATCATTTAATATATCCTTGAAATAATAAGGTGATAACAAAACAATAAGATGATGAATGAAAGTACTAACGTACCTCAAACTTTAGAATTGCCTAAACACATATGAAAGATGCGATCATGGCCTGGCTGTCTTAAAATACTAGCAAAACATCCGGTTATGAAAGGGGCGGCAGCATTATGGATTTTGGCATTCAGGGCAAGCGGGCGCTGGTTTGCGCGTCCTCCAAGGGATTGGGCAAGGCCATCGCCAAAGCCTTGGCCAAGGAGGGCGTTCGGGTTTTCATGTGCGCACGAGACGCCAAAACCCTGATCGATGCCGCCGATGAAGTCGGGCAGGTGGCCGTGGAACCCGTCACCGCCATGACCTGCGACCTTGCCACCGAGGAAGGCCGGGAGATGCTGATTTCCCAGGTTCGGGGCGCGTTTGGAGAATTGGATATCCTGGTGCATAACGTGGGCGGCCCCAAGCCCTGCAAAGTGCAGACCAGCACCCTGCGAGACTGGCAGACTGGCTTCGATCAACTCTTCCAAAGCGTGTTTCAGCTGAACGAAGCCTTTGTGCCGGATATGAAAAAGAACCGCTGGGGCCGCATTCTGTGCGTCACTTCCCTAAGCGCGTTTGAGCCGATTAACGATTTGGCGGTCTCCAACGGCCTGCGCCCGGCCATTACTGCCATGTTGAAAACCCTGGCCGATGAAGTGGCCGGGGATAACATCACCATCAACTGCTTGGCCCCCGGCATGATTATGACCGATCGCACCGAGGAACGCATCCGCGACTACCTGGACCGCAACCCGCAAAGCAACCGGGAAGAGTGGCTGGCCCAATACGTGAAATCCATCCCCGCCGGGCGTTTGGGCGAGCCTGATGAGTTCGGCGCCGCCGCCGCGTTTTTATGCTCCCAACAAGCGTCCTACATCACCGGCAGCACCCTCTGCATCGATGGTGGAAAAAGGCGGTCCTACCATTAAAAATAGTTGAGCTAAAATAACAATCTTCTATTTTTTTGATTTTAATACTAACAAGTATCTGAGTAAGGCTTGGGCTTGCTAGGTAGATTATTGGCTGGAACTCGTTTTATGTTGCCTACCCATTTTTATAGTAGACCTATGGTATCACTTTATTTTAAGGGCATTGCCAAGGATCCCAAGCTCAATGAAAGCTTGGAAAAAGCTGGCTATAAGACCCCAACCGATCTCTTTCTTAAAGCCAAGGAGCACTATCTGGATAGTGGCACAGATACGGCTGTCTTTACCATCCCAAGGACCCCCTTTCTACTAGGCATACCAACAGATTCTGATATTTGGACAAAGACCCCGGAAGAGGTGTTTAAGGATCAGCTTTTCGTAAACACCAACCCTTTTCCAGGATTTCAGATGGGACAATCGATCGCGCGTTTAGGGGAACTTCATCTACGGAAACGGATTCCCGGATTTCCAAATGGCGTACCCAGAAGTCAGCTCGGCGCTCATGATCAACGTGTTTATCGGGAGTTTGAGCCGAAAGCCTACCAAATTTACAAGGAAAAACTGTCAACGATTGAGCAATTTCCCCAAAAATCATATACAGATTTTGCTCATTTCCTTACACGTATTCAATCTGCGGATCCACCTATCTTTTTTGATCCAGGCGCAAATAACATACTGATTAATAAAGACAGAAAACAATTTCGTATGATTGATCCTGCAAGTAAGACCGATGTTGAGCGCTATCACTGTATAGGCAATAATCTGGCAGGCATGACGGCAGCATTGTTGGATAGCGGTTGGGCTCTCCTTCAGGCGCAGCAATATCACTCAAATAGCACCGTTCCATTAGCTGAAACCGATCCGGAATTCAATGCCTTACGGAAGGCGATACTGAAAAAATGCATAATAGCAGCTCATAAAGCAGATCTATCGCCGGAACAAAACCCTTTTCCCCAAAGCTCTGAAATGCACCACTCCCATGACTTGAAATACGCATTTAAACTTGCCGGACTAACAGAATTCGAATGTCATAAAGTACTAAGCAGTTTCTCAAACGCTGAATTTGAGAGAACACTTGAATCTGTATTTCAGGAGAAAACGAGCCATAACAATCCTGGATAAGCCAGTCCATAACACCAAATACTGGTGCTAATATCCGTACGGTTCCAGCTCTAAAGCCGATTTTAGCTTAACATTTTTAAAGCGAGCCTAACATCGAATCTCTAACGCGATACGCCCCATAGGGAGCGCTGAATTTTATTTCCTTTTATTTTATTTACTCCTCCGCATAAACGGCGTAGAGGAGGAGTCCGGCGAGCATGGTGAGGCCGAAGTAGGAGCAGAGCCAGCCGCATCCCACAGTCAATAAGCAAGCCACGGTGGTTTGCCAGGGGTATTTCTCGGCCATCAGGCCGCATTTGGTCACGCCATAGCGCAAGCCCATTAGGGGGCATGACTTTGAGTGAACCAGCGTATCGGACGCGGCGGGCAAATCCGCCATGGCCAACTCGGTGGGCTGCCCGTCACTCAATTGGCTGGCCTGGTTCAGGGCGTGTTGAATGTCGTCTTGCGGGGGCATCTCATGATCGGGGGACATGGGAACGGTTCCTTTCAAAGCGGATGAATCTCGATGAATCTCTAGGATTAATCTCGACCGAATGGGGGAAAACTGTAATTGGAATCCCACCTACAATGGAAACTGAGTGACAACCCGATTGGACGGACGCTTGTGAAGCAGCGGGAAATTGACGGCTACCGGTTTATCGGCTATTACGGCGTGATTTATATTGCGTTCATGATACTGATGGTGATTACCTGGCCGCTGTCCCAAACGTACATCAAGCCCATCGCTTCCCTCATCTTCCCCATCGCCCAGAATAACTCGCTGGTCAAAAGCCTGCTGGTGGATACCGGCATGTTCTGGGGCATGGTGCTTTTTTATACGCTGGTCATCCAGAGAATCAAGCTCAAGTTCTAGCCCCGGCTGACCTCAGGGCTTAGCAAGAATAGACATGCCGCCGCTTTTTACGTAAGCTGGGCGTGTTTAAAGTTCTGTACGCCGCTCAGCAATTCCCAGGAATTGTGGAGATCGGCCCCCATCTGTCACCATGACCAACACCGAACCATTCGCCAAATACTTTACCCTGGAAGAAGCGGTCAAAAGCCTGCCTTCCGTAAAAGAAGCCTTGGCCATCGCGCATAAGCAGATGGACGAGCTGCGGGACAGCGTCATCCTCAGCAAACGGCTGCTGTTGGTGAAGCAAGGCAGCGGACGCGTCCCTTCCGACGCCGAGGTCGCCGTGTTGCAGGAGAAATTCGAGGGTTTTGAGGAAGCCTTGACCCGGTGGGTGGATTACTTCGGCCAACAGGGCATTATTTTGCGGGATCTGGATACGGGATTGATTGATTTTCCCTACCATTCCGAAACCACCGGACAGGACTACTTCCTGTGCTGGCGGCTGAACGAGGACGGCATCTTCTATTTCCACAGCATCAACGAAGGCTTTGCGGGCCGCTACCCGATTACCCTGCTGCCGGAATAGCCGGTTTATGGTCGTCGTTATAAACTGGTGGTCATCCATATATTGAGTGATAAACTGATAAAGACCTACGCGAATCAAAGAGTGAGAGCTATCGAGTGAATCTCCATTCCAAGTCTTTTCGGCCAAAACGGGCCATGAAAAAACGTTCCAAACTGGCCCTGGCGGGACTGGCCGCGTTATTGGCCGTCGGCGGGCTTTGGGTTTACTCTACCGTGTCGGAACTGGGACCGGCCGGCCTGATTCCCGGCCAACACTTCACCTCAGACGTTCCGTCGGTCCGGCTGAAAGAGCAACCGGTCTACAAGGTCAAAAAAAAGCAGGAAGTGCTGGGTGTCCAGGTGGTGCGCATTATCAGCAAGCAGCAGCCGGAAGAATTCCTGGTGGTGGATGGCGTTTCCCGCAAGCTGGTGGATCAGGTCTACGGCAAAAAGCCGGATTTGGTCTGGGCCAACTTAATGGCCAACCAGTTAATGAAGCTGCGCCAGCCGGGCGACGGCGGGGATACCTCGCCGATTTCGGTGGAAATCCAGAACGTGAAAACCCTGAACGCCGGGGTCATCAATAAAAACAAGCAGGCGCTGCCCTACTGGCAACTGGAAGTCCGCTTCAAGCTGAGCAACGAGGACGCGCCGCGCTACTATCAGGCCGGCGTGGTGCGCAACGCCCGGTCAGAGGATCAGCCGGACGGACGGGACACGCTGGTGGTCGGGTACGCCCAGAAGGAAGCCTTCCAGAAAGAGTTGGTGGCCGACTTGATGAACCACTTATCGTTTGAACAGAACTAAAGGCGCATGAAGGTTTTTGTCACCGGCGCCACAGGGTTTGTGGGCCGCAATTTTCTGGAATGGCTGCTGCGGAATCAACCGGATGTGTCCGTCACCTGCCTGGTGCGGGATGTCCATAAAGCGCAGGCGCAATGGCCCATCGCACCCCAAAACGTGCAATGGCTGGCCGGGGATTTGCTGGAGCCGGACAGCTACCGGGCGGCCCTGTCCGGGGTGAATGCCGTGTTCCATGCGGCCGCCCTGGTCAGTCTGAAAAACGGCCCGGAGTTCTACCGCATGAACACCGAGGCCACCCGCAATCTGGTGGCCGCATTGGGAGAGGGCAAAGACTTGCAGCGGCTGGTGTTCGTCAGCAGCATTTCCGCCGTGGATCGCCCAATGCATGAGCCCGCCGTGGACTTATTGGACGAGGATTTTGCGCCCCACCCCAACACGGATTACGGAAAATCCAAGCTGCTGGCGGAAGAAGTGGTAAGTTACTCCGGTTTGCCGTACACCATTTTACGGCCCGCCTATATTTACGGGCCCCATCCACGCCTGAATTCCAGCATGGATCGCCTGATTCGGGACATCTCCGCGCAAACGCCCTATACCCGTTTCCCGTTTCCGGGGCAGGCCAGCGGCATCCACGCGCAGGATCTGGCTGCCATGATGTGGCTGGCCGCCCAGCACCCGCAAGCCGAAAACGAGGCGTTTTTCGTCAGCAACCCTCAGCCCATCCCCATTGTCGAAGCCTTTGCCCATATAGCATCGGCATTGAATGTGCCCTACCGGCCGCTGGAACGCGCGCCGGAGCATATTCGCCGGGCTCAGCACCGTTGGTATCATCGTCAGCCGGATCATTTGGTTCTGAGGATTCTGTTTGAGAACTTTTTTGCCTGCAATCCGGCCAAGTGGTACCGCGCCACCGGATTTCAGCCTACGTTTGATTATTCGGCGGGCCTGAACGACACTGTTCGCTGGTATCAAGCGCATGGGCTGCTCTGAGCCACTTCGGTCTGTCCGGTTGGCTTTGCGGATATGCCCCTTCTGTAATATTTCTTAACATTTCCACACAAAGCGGGGTTGAGTGGGTTTTATCCCGCAGATCCATCAGGCAGATCCAGTCAGCCAAACCAGCAGATTCCGAGACGCCTTATCGGCAAGGAGACTCCGGGCAGTGACGTTTTCCATCCCCACATCAGGACAACCCAATTCCCCTTCGGGGATCAAGCGAAGCCAGCCGAAACCTCCCATAATGGCTCAACCGCAGTTTGGCCATGCCGTAAAAGCCGGTGGCCGCGATGAGGTGCGTTTTGGCAAGATGCCCGCGCCACCTGCGGAACAGGATGACGTTCCTGAGTTTATTGCGCCCAAAAAGGATAAGCAGCCGGGCAGACCGGATCCCAACGGGGCCAAGCCCGGCAAATACGGACGGCTTCAAAACAACGTGCGGGAAGGCGCGCGAATCGTCCTCTGCGATTTCCTGCCGCTGGCCCTGAGTGTGCCCATGCTGGGCGGCGTTCCAGGCTTCATGCTGGCCATGGCCGGTATGCCGATTTCCTATGCGGCCGGAAAAACAGGTCGCTGGCTGGCCAAAGACGTGGATCAGGAAAACCTGATTCCCGTTTTCAAGTATGTATCCGCCGTCAAAGGGGCGTTATTTACCCCACCCGGCAGCAACAATGGTCAAGTGGTGGACCTGCTGAACCAGGCAACGGATGATTTTCTGAACATCCGGGGCGGCGGCGGGGTTAAAGCCTGGCTGTTCCAGAAGCTGCTGCTGAACAAGGATAAGGGCGTCGGTCGCATGCTCACCAAGTTTTCCATCTGGCGGGCCGAGGTCAACATTCGTCTGGCCAGGGCCACCAATCTGTCCGAAGCAGGCAAGGCGGCCGCCGGTGGTGTCAAAGACTTCGCCCTGTACAGCATCCTGAACAAAATAGGTACAGGGATGGCCGCCGTTGGCGGTGGCTCCTTCCTGCTGGCGCCCATCCGCTGGATTGGCCGCCTGATGCAGCATGCCGCCTGGGTCAAGATTGCGGCTGATGTGATGCGCTCTCCCAAACCTGCCGAAAAAGCCTAGAATATATGCGACCGGAGCGCCAACACCGTAGACGATAACGCGGGGAGGCAGGCCCTTCGCAGGGGATGAACGGACACCCTCGTCACCTATCCCGAGCCAAGAAGATAACTTCCGACCAGGCAGATAAACGCGTATCCCTTTAATTCAAGGGAAGCCGAATGCCTTCCAGGTGGTAATCTCTCAATAATTGGTCAAGATTAATCGGTTCCAGGGTGGAGCGGGTATTGTATGGATTTGACATCACAATCTTGTCCGGGGTTGAGGCATGGAAGCGAACGGAATAGTAATGGTTGCCTCCGTTTTTGCTGATGGCGGTAATAATATCCGCATCGGTATGGCCGGTTTCCCGTCCGCGCCGCCCACGCTGGTTTAAATACTGCTGCAATTGCGCCCTGCGTTCATCGTAACCGAATTCCACGCCGCCCATGAACTGGCGGGCCTGCGGATCGCTATGCAGCGAAATGGATTCGGATTGGTTCATCCGCCAGCCGAAGATGCGCTCCAGGGCCCGCGTCGGCTGATCAAACGCTCCGGCTTCCACTTCCGGTATTTTTAAGTAGGCTCGCTCAATCAAGCGAATGCCCAGACTATTTGAGGACACCCCGCCCAATGCCAAATCACGCTCGGAAACCGCAATGGCTCTCGGCTGTGCAGGGAAGCTGACATTATAGCCGGTCGCCGTTTTCTCAAACCCAATTTTATCCAGGATTCTCCTGCCTTGGGGATGACGCAGAATACCATCCAGCGAGGCCAGCAAATAGCAGGTGTTATTACCGTTCTGCCGGAAATGCACATTTGCAATATTCCTGCCGAACAATTCATCGATGGTCATAACGCGGGCCGTGGCCGTACCGGTGGTAGTGGCCGCTTTTGAGGACGCCGCCGTGCCGGTATCGTCACTTGTCTTTTTGCCGACATCCGTCTTTTTCTTGAGCGGGATGACCGTCGGACTGCTGGTCGGCGTTTTTTTGGTTTGCGGTTTTGTGGTGACGGGTTCTGAACCCGATTTTGAGGATGCGGAAACCGCAGTCGACTTCGTGAACTGGTCCCCTTGGGAATTGCCGGTAGAAACGGACGAATCAACCGCTTTGGGCACGAACACGGTTTTGCGATCCGGCACCTTGGCAGTCAGCAATTTCTCGGCCTCGGTGATGTTACCGGCATTCAGCAGGTCGGAAATTTTAGCCAGCTCGTCCTGGTGAAGCACATTTTTACGCAGCAATTGCTCCGCCTCGTTGCGAACCTGGACACCCGCCTGCGCTACCCGCACCGTTTCCCGCAAATCCTGCTGCAACACAAATGCTTTCTGCGCCGGGCGGCTTCGCGCATGCATAAAATTGTATCCGTTTTTGCGCATGGCCTCGTAAGCCACATCCGGGTGTATCCCACGGGATACGTCATAAGCCGCCATAAAAGAGCCGGTGCGATCGATGCCATGCTTGCAATGCACAAACACCTTGCCGCCCGCTTGTCTGGTCTTTTCCAGTTCGTGGAAAAACCGTTGCAGGCTCGCCTGGGATGGGGCTTCCGTGGAACTCAGGGGAATCCACACGTGCTGAATGCCGTGCTGCTTGGCCCAGGCTTTCTCAAATTCAATATGCTGCGGTCGGGTGGTTTCCAGCCCCCGCAAGTCGATGATGGTGCGCACGTCATGTACGTGTCTCAGGCGATGGAACGCGGCCGGGGACTCCGGCATCCCGCCCCGGAACACATGATCGTCCACCCGACGGAAGTTGCCCAGCAGCGGGTCTTCCGATTTTTTCAGCAAAAACATGCCGGCCATGCGATTGGCAAACGTCACTTTGGGTGGCTGCAACCCTTTCAAATGCTCGGGAACCGGCTCCTGAACCGAGGCAGCGTATTGCTTGGCCTCCCGGTTTTGTTTCCACCGGCGACCCACAGCGGTAAACAGGCTACCCGCCACCACACCGCCCAGCATACCGGGCAGAATATCTTTCAAGCCGTCCTGGCTGGCCTTGCCGAAATTAACGTGCCCGGTCTTCTGATAATCTTTGTAGCCGGATTGCAAGGCGCTACCCACATAGCCCATCAGGGCACCATCGGCGGCCCCTTCCGCGGCAGCCCGCTTCAGGCTTCGCTCGCCGGTTTGCTTCACATATTGCCGCGCCGCCAACTTGGCAAGCCCCTTCTCTGCAGTACGCACAACCGCTGTCCCCACCCCGCCGGGAATTGTGCCCAGCACCGTATCAATTGCTACGGATCCCCAATCTACCTTACCTTTGCTGGCTTGTTGATCGATGGCGCTGACCACGCCGGATGTCAGGGCACCGGCGGCAACGGCGCCGGGAAAGCCCCCGAAGATACCCCCCAATACGCTGGCGCCAATGGTGATACCGGTTTTTAATGCTTCCTTGCCGAAGGTGGCCCAGGCCGATTTTTTCTCGCCTCCCTGCTCCGAATCAGGCTGCTGAGGCTGGTAGGCATCCTGAGACGGAACCGGCGCGCTGACAGGCGGCATCCAAACCGGCGGGCTGGGAACGCCACTGCCATAGATACCCGGAAATGGCTGATAACTGCCCGGCACCGAATTATTCCAATTGTTGTAGTTCCAATATGGTCCCATCGGATAAACGCCTGTATAACCCCAACATCAGCCGCCGTTCCACATTCAACCAGCGGTTCGGCAAGATGCTTCCCTAATGTAATGGCATAAAAACAACAAATGAATTTACTGTGATAGCCTGCTTTTTTGGGGTTCATAGTTTGTTACAATCGCGAATCGTTCCGGTACGGGTCGTTCCAAGCGTTAATATTTTGTGACGATTCGCACAAAAGCCTCTGATTTTGTTTTTATGCTCACACAGGGAAAGACATAGGCCGGGTCAATCGGGGACAGTGATAAGGCTTTTCGTTCAATAAAAGCGATAACGATTTTGCAATAAGGGTTTTTACAGGTTATTCAAACGTCGAATGGTACGGGGGATTTTACGTGGTTGCCAATCCGAATCCATATGCGGGTCAGGAGAACCCGATTATTCCGGATGTGGACACCTTCAAGCTGGTGGCGGAAACCCACAAGCAGGTGGCTGCCGTGGCGGCTACCGCGCGGGACGCCATTAAGACCCACTACACCAGCCCCGACTCATTGGCGAATTTTATCCAACGGCACCAAACGCCGGTTTATGTGTTCCAGGGCAAGTTACTGCACAGTTTTTGCCTGTGGCTGCTGGGATTTGAACCGGGCTTCATCCCGCCGCGCGCCGGACTGAGATACCGGCTGCTTCAGCGATTTTTAGGCATGCAATCCCGGTTTTCACAGAAGGAAACCCAGGGCCAAACCACAGGTTTCCATTTTAATCATGGGGTCTTCGTGCTGACCCAACCGCTGTTTACGGTCGGGTTCATTTCGCATCAATTGCATCATTGGCTGGCGTATCGTTCCGGCATGAAAGGTTACTCTGATCGTTCGCAACAACTGTACCGGGACTTCTGGGGCAAAAACCAGGGACGAATCGGCCAGGAAGTTTATAAGATGAAAGCCGAGGACATGCGGGCGCTGAAAGCCGCCATTAATCGCGATTTGGAAGCGTTGCAGTTCCTGAAGGAAATTGCCGACGAAATTTTGATTCCGGCCAAGCAGGCCCGCCGCATTCCCCACGGCAAAGCCTCCGCCTGAGCGATACAACGCTCGTTATTAAGCCAATATACACAGTCACGCTGCATCCGTCCTCGGTTCGGGGTAAAATGGCGTCATTTCATACGCATTAAAAAGGAACAGCCCAATGAACCCGTCCAGCCCATCCGCAGCCGTTGGCAAGCGCAGTCGCTCCGAAGCAGCCTTTCAGGAAGCCCGGCAAGTTCTGCCCGGCGGCGTTAACAGTCCCGTCCGCGCCTTTCGGTCCGTGGGCGGCAACCCGGTCTTCATGGAACGCGCCAGCGGCGCCTACATCTGGGATATTGACGGCAACCACTACGTTGATTACGTGGGAACCTGGGGCCCGGCCATTTTAGGCCACGCCCACCCACAGGTCATCAAGCGCATTCGGGAAGTCGCCGAACACGGCACCAGTTTTGGCGCACCCACCCTGATTGAAACCGAGCTGGCCCGGCTGGTCATTGACATGGTGCCCTCCATCGAGAAGGTTCGCTTCGTCAATTCCGGCACCGAGGCGGTCATGAGCGCCATCCGGCTGGCGCGGGCATACACCGGCCGCACCAAAATCATCAAATTCGAGGGCTGCTACCACGGCCATTCCGACTACCTGCTGGTGAAAGCCGGCTCCGGCGCGGCCACCCACGGCGTACCGGACAGCGCCGGCGTACCGGCCACCACTGCCGCGGAAACCCTGAATGCCCGCTTCAACGATCTGGAATCCGTTCAAATGCTGTGCGAGGCCAATCCCGGCCAAATCGCAGGCATTCTGATTGAACCGGTGGCGGGCAATATGGGATGCGTCCCCCCCGAACCCGGCTTTCTGGAAGGACTCCGCAAACTGGCCACGGAAACCGGCGCCTGCCTGATTTTCGATGAGGTGATGACCGGCTTTCGGGTGGCTCCCGGCGGCGCGCAACAGCGTTACGGCGTCACGCCGGACATTACCTGCCTGGGCAAGATTATCGGCGGCGGCCTGCCGGTTGGCGCTTACGGCGGCAAGAAGGACATTATGGCCCAGGTGGCCCCGGAAGGCCCCATGTACCAGGCCGGTACCCTCTCCGGCAATCCGCTGGCCATGGCGGCAGGGCTGGAAACCTTAAAACTGTTGCAGCAGCCCGGCGTTTACGAGCAACTGGAAAAAATCACCCACCTGCTTTGCCGTGAAATGGGCGAATTGCTGAAACAGAAAGGCATTCCGCATTACACCACCCAGGTCGGCTCTATGATGACCCTGTTCTTTACGGAGAATCCGGTTAAAAACTACCAGGATGTCTGCACCTTTGACCGCGATCGTTTCAACCGCTATTTCTGGGGCATGCTGGATAACGGCGTATACCTGGCCCCGTCCCAGTTTGAGGCGGCTTTTGTATCGCTGTCCCACACCGACGCCGAAATCCAGAAGACGCTGGAAGCCGCCGAACAAGCGCTCCGCTAACCGGCCATAAAATACGATTCAACATCTCAAAGCAAAATAGCCGCCCCCGTCATGGCGAGAGGGCGGCTATTCTATTTAACGGGAACTGAACCGAACATCTTCAAACCATCCGGGAAAGGCCGGACGCCTATTCGAAGATGCAGGTAAAGAGGGCTACTAGAAGCCGTCAATCATGCGTTTTACTTCTTCTTTACCCTTGCCGATGCGCTGCTGAATGCGACCGTAAAGCTCGTCCTCACGGCCCTCTTCATAGACAAGATCATCATCGGTCAAGTCGCCATAAGCAGCCTTGAGTTTGCCTTTAATTACGTTCCAATCCCCTTTCAGGCCGGTTTTATTCACCATGATCTCATTCCTCCCCTAAAATTTGGACTTACCGAGCATAAAAAAAAGAGGCACAGGCTGACAATTAGCTGAAAGAGTATTTTCCGCCCCCCTTGGTGGAGAAATGGTCTGCGTCACACTATCTTCCGGTTTAAACGCAGGCTCAAATATAGTGGGGATTTGAGATTTATTCAGCAGGAAATATCCGCAGCATTAAATCAGGCCCAGCCGCTCCATGCGTTTTTTAACCGCGCCCGGCTGACGACCCAAGCGATCCGAGAGTTGCCAGAGGCTCAACCCGGCCCGAAATTCCCGTTCCAGAAAATCCAGTTCCTCCACGGTCCAAGGCGTATACGCATTGGGATACCGCTCCTTGATTCGTTCCGCGCATTGCTTCATCTGTAGCCGCCATTGGTCGCCCGAGCAAGAGAAGCGACGATTCAGCGGAGACGGCTGAATGAATGCATGCCAGGCAAACGGGCCAACCTCACGAAGGTTCAGCCGCGACTCAGGGAAACCAACCCATTCCACAATCAACTCCTTCGCCAACCACGGCAAGGTCAGCCTGGAAGGATCGGTTAAGTACCAATGGTGATTCACTTTAATTTGAAATGCTCCTGACTGGCCAACCGGAATGGCCAAACAACTACTGACAACGGTCCCCAATCGGCCTGAACAGCCCCGATACAATGCCTTGGTTTTGAACAATATTGGACACGCGAACGAACTAAATAAACCTGAAAAAAATGAGCTTGTACCGAGTAAATTCTCGGATTTATAAAGATCAGCACAAGCGGATTGAAATTAGATCCCTCTCGTCGGGAACGACTCTTTTCATTGAATGCAAACAAGGTCATTCCCGTCTGCGCGGGAATGACGGAAGCAACAGGCCCTTAAATTACCGAATCAGCACAATGCTGCGTTCAATGGACTTGGCAGCCGGTTTAGCGCCCATGATCAACTGATTGACGGGGCACTTCTCGGCAACCGATTCCAGAGCATCCACCTGCTGGGGCGTTAGCGCGCCCCATAACCGAATTTCTTTACGGAATAGGGTTTGGCTCCCCTTTCGGGTCTTGGAAAGCTGAGTCGATACGTTTTCCAACGGCCAGCCCTTACGGCGGGCGTAAAGCTGAAGGGTCATATTCGTGCAGGAGGCCCAGGCCCCCAATAACAGGTCATACGGAGACGGGGCGGTTCCCTCCCCGCCGTCATCCGCGCTCAGATCCGAGAAAAAGGTCTGGTTGGCGGCCGTAATGATTTGTCGGTTGCCCTTCGGCTCCTGGGGAGTCACGGTAACGGTCATGGTCTTGAACCCCCTTTTATCGATTCCTGCGTTTTCCAATGTATCGAGTTCAACAGCGGCCGTCAATCGGGCGTACAGCTAAATCAAAGCCCCCGCCGTAAAACCGGCGGGGGCTTTAACAAATTATTATCTGAATAACAGCCGATTCGGACTACTCACCAACCGCCGCCGGAAGCTGGGCCGCGCGTTGCAGTTCCGCATGGGTATTCAACGACGTGGTGGATGCCGCTTGCATCAGGTCCGTCAGGCCGTTCGGGTTGAAATACAGCTTGATATGATCGCCCGCATGAAAGTCCGGTTCGGGATATTTACCGATAAAGCCGACGATTCGGGGCACCCCGGACCCATCCAGCGCGCCCAGAGCAATTTTGCGAGGCACCGGCTCATTTCTATAACGAGGGCGGAATAAGCCGCCTATGGCCCCGGCTGCAATACGAACACCCTCACCCACAGCAATTAGCGGGATCGGATCGACATCGGCCGCGTAATTCAGGGGAACAGTAACCGCCAGTGCGATAAGTGTATATGGCATTTGGGTCAGAATTAACTCTGGAAACGTATAGGTATCAGGGTGATGCAGTTTTTGATCACGCGGCTCATATTTTACGGGATCAAACTCAAACGTTCTGCCATCCGGCAGCACGGCCTCACGAACCTGCAATCCCACATAACCCGGCCTGCCGAAATGCTTGGAGGGGGACGCCTTGGTGACCTCTCCCCTAAAATCCGTACCGGCCGGTAAGGTCAAATTATCATACCGAAGATCGTCCTTTAATTCGGCTTCAAACGGCTGACCGGCAGTGGCAGTCATGCTGGACAAGTCTGATTTCAGTTCGACCTCCACGCCTTTCTTGGGGGATTTTATCACCTGCTCTCCCCAGGAAAGCCCAATAGTGCCTGCCATCATGGACACTAACAAGCTGGAAGCAACCAATTGCCTCAAGGAAGCCATCGTTCTCGCCATGAAGTTCTCTCCTCCCTTTGCCATGACCATTCAAGGCCAGTGCCAACTCTAAATCCGTACCAATAAACCTTAAAAGACCCGTTCACAACCCGTGCGATTGAACGTTTACCGGCCAAGCCCAGCTTTGGTATTAAATAGCCGAACGTTCAGCACGTTGCTCAGTCCATCATAACTGAAGTTTATATAAAGAAAAAGCGGATGCCCTCCCCTGAGCGCTCTATCTTGTTGAGATACGCGCCAGTCGAGCCTGATTGTTCTCACTCGCAAAAACAGACAGGCAATTAATACCAGCTCCAGATTTCAACACCAGCACCTTCCGTTCTCCATTAATTCCATCCAATACGAATTTAAACAACATGACCACCTGGTGCATATTGCTGAGTTTGAGTGAGGGTTTGAAACGCTGAAATTAACAGAATTTGTACACGGGCAAGAGATTGTCAATACCCGGTTGGATGCGTGAATCTTACCCGATTTGCCAATTGGATGGCGCTTAATCCTGCGGCATTATTAGTGCTGCCCTATGTGTGCCCGCCAGAACGCAACGATGGCTTGAAGGTGGTTTGTCAGTAATTTTTAGTAGGTGTAGTGTTCGAATCAAATTTTCATCATATGTCGGAGGAAGAAGCTCATGGGTAACAGTTCACGTGGATTCGCGTCCATGTCGCCCGAAAAACAGCGGGAAATTGCGAGCAAGGGGGGCAAAGCCGCACACCAGAAAGGCACAGCTCACCAGTTCACATCTGAAGAAGCCAGGGCTGCAGGCCGCAAGGGCGGTCAGGCGAGTGGCGTATCCCGCGCCAAAAAAAGCGAGAAAAACGAGGACCAGCAAGCCGACAAGGCCCAGGAACAGCAACGCGGGCATAAAAGCTACGATGACAGGGAGCAAGACCCAACCCGCCAGGAACAAGGCCAGGTCGGCAACGATGCCGAGTCACCAAACCGGGAGCAAATCGACGAATCGTCCCAGGCTGAAGAATAACGTCAGCTTTACGTCATTTATCGACCCATTCTTAGGCAGGATGCAAATACAACAGCAGGCAGCCAACAGGTCAGCCCTTATCGGCTGAGGCATGCCGAGTATTTCGAATAAACCGGCTTTACACCACGGCAAATGTTCGCAGCGGTTCGGTTTAATCCGCATAGGTAACGCTTGCCTGATGAACTTTCGGCCTGTGGTTTACAAGTGTTATCCCGTATTGAATAATGAACAAAACTCTGGCGGTTTATGCGGTGTTACAGAACGGCCAAACCGTCAGATATCGAGTTGAAGCGCCTGGAAATTACCCATATACCCCTGTTGGTTCATAAAAGTCCGACTTCGGGTATCCCGCGATTTCGGGTATTCTCTATAAACAATTCAGGAGGGTCTTGTGGAAAGCACACAAAAAGGACGAATACTGGCCGGCTTTTTAGCCCCGCATCCGCCTCACCTGGTTTACGGGGAAAACCCGCCCCAGAACAAACCTCGCTCACAAGGCGGTTGGGAGAATCTTCGCTGGGCCTACGAACATTGCCGCCAAAAAATCAAGGCCCTCAAGCCGGATGTGATTCTGGTACACAGCCCCCACTGGCAAACCGTGGTAGGCCATCACTTTTTAAGGGTTCCGCAATTGGCCGGGCTGTCCGTGGATCCCATCTTTCCGCATCTGTTCCAGTACCGCTACCAAATGGATATTGACGTGGAACTGGCCGATGCCTGCGCGGAAGAAGCCGAGCGTGAGGGCCTGATCGCCAAGAAAATGACCAACCCCAACTTTCGGGTGGATTACGGCACCATTGTATCCCTGCACATGCTGAACCCGGATTGGGACATTCCGGTGCTGGGTATTTCCGCCAACAATTCCCCGTACTATTTCACCCACGATTACGCCCAGGATCAGATGATCAAACTGGGCGAAGCCACTCGCCGCGCCATTGAAAAAACCGGCAGGCGGGCGGTGCTGGCGGCCAGCAATACGCTGTCTCACCTGCACTTTGACCGCGAACCGGAGATTCCCGAAGACATGAGTCGGGAATATGTCTACAGCTTTGAGCAATACCAGTGGGATATGAAAGCCATCGAGCTGATGCGCCAGGGCAAGCTGGATGAACTGATGGCGATTCTGCCCGAGTTTATGGAAAAAACCGCCGCCGAGGTCAAGGCCGGTTCATTGGTCTGGATGCTGGCCGCTATGGGCTTCCCCCAAATGCCTGCCGCCGTGCATGGCTACGGCACGGTCATCGGCACCGGCAACGCCGTGGTGGAATGGGACGTATCCAAAGTCGCCGACCGATTATCCGAAACCCAGGCTCCCACAACGGAAGAGGAGGGCGAAGCATGCCCGGCGTAAAGACTATCGAAAAGGCATTTATCGTTCCGGGGCTGCCCCATTTGGCATTTGAAACGCCCGGAAGCGAGTCCGATTCTTGGCAAACCCTGCGGACTGCCTTGAAACAGGCCGGAGCGGAGGCCCAGGCCGCCAAGCCGGATGTGCTGGTGATTTACAGCACCCAATGGATCTCGGTGCTGGGGCATTCGTTCCAGTTCGCCGCCAACCCGAAGGGGTTGCATGTGGATGAAAACTGGTACGAGCTGGGGGATTTCCCCTTTTCCTTCCACATCGATCGGGATTTGACCATGATTGCCGAGAAACTCACCCGCGAGAAGGGCCTGGCAACCAAGCTGGTGGATTACGAAGGCTTCCCCATCGATACCGCGACCCTGGTCGCGCTGAAATATTTCAACCCGGATAACAACATTCCGGTCATGATTGTTTCCTCCAACATTTACTGCGGGCAGGAAGATTCCGTCGCGCTGGGGCAAGCCGTGGGCGAAGCGCTGCGGCAATCCGGCAAACGGGCGGTGGTGCTGAATTGCTCGCTGCTATCCAGCCGCTTTATTACCGAAGACATCCAGCCTTCGGAAGACCGCATCAGCCGCCCGGAAGACGATGTGTGGAATCAACGCATGCTGTCCTTGCTGACAGCAGGAAAGAACCGGGAAGCCCTCGCGCTTGGCCCGGAATACGCGCAACAGGCCGGTGCGGACATGGGCTTTAAAGGTTTCTACTGGATGATGGGCCTGTTGGACACCCCCGAAACTCCCGCCCAGGTGTTAGCCTATGGGCCCGTCTGGGGAGCGGGGGCAGCGGTGGTTCAATATAACTTCAATTAACGATTCGCACTTAATTCAATGTTTGCAAAAGAATGACTGATGACTTATTTGTCTCCGTTTTCATTTAAACGCCCGCCTCAAAGCAGTACGCCGTCAGCGCCGAACACCCAGGAGCCGAATCCCCCTTCAGGCACGACCATCAGCCGATCCGCCAGCGGCTCCGATATGGATGAATTGCGGGTGAAAACGACAGCACCAAACCAGTCCAAAACGGCCCACTATGAGTTTAATGCCGTTCAGGAGCCCGCGCTGCTGGCGCGGGAAGGTCAGCTTAAAGCCGCACACCGGATTGCGCATGAACTGGCCCAAACGACCGGTTCCAAACCCGACGAAATGAAATTTTCGGTCACAGTACCGGAAAAACGTTGGCTGAATGAGCTGGAAACCGGCCTTCGCAAGCTGAACAATATGGCTCAGCCCAGCGGCATTCTCGGTCATATCAGGCAGAAGGCATTTCGGCTGAGAACGGGGGTGCAAGGGCCGCTTCCACCGGTTCATTTCGAACGGGACGCGGCGGAACCGGACAGCAAGATACAGGTGACCCTCAACCTGCAACAGGTGGCGGCGGACGATGTGGTAAAATTCGCTTCATTTTTACGCGGATATAGCGGCAAATAAGTTAAAATACCATTGGTACGGATAGATTCGAAGGGAAAGTCAAAGAGGGTTTTTACGTCCATGCCCATTGGTCCACACGATGCTTCGGCTGATAAAATCGGCATCTTAATCCGCGATGGGGCGCCTGCTCCGCTTGGGGCCTATTCCCATGCCGTTAAAGCGGGGCCGTTTGTATTCATCTGCGGACTGGGCGCGCGCCACCCGCATACCGGCGCCGAAGTCGGCCTGACGTTGAACGAAAGCGGGGGCGTGTTGCAGTACGATATTCAGGCCCAGACCCGGCAGGTGCTGGAAAATTTAATCACGGTCCTGAAAGCGGCAGACTGCACCTTGCAGGATGTGGTGGATGTGACGGTATTTTTGGCGCATATGGACGATTTCAGCCAATTTAACCAGGTTTACGGCGAATATTTTTATTTTGAGCATCCGCCTGCCCGCACCACCATGCAAGCCTTGCCACCCGGTCGCAACTTTGTCGAAATCAAGGCAATCGCCTACAAGCCGTAAGGGGAATGCTCCATGCCAGTCCCGATCAACCAGCCTGAGCAGGTTCGGCTCGACACCCCGGTTCCGCACCTGAATCATTTCATCAACGGGGCGTTTGTTCCTTCGGTGCAGGCGGAAGCCACCTTTGAGAACCGCAATCCGGCGACCGGGGAATTGCTTTCCACCGTTGCGTTAGGGCAAGCCGAGGATGTGGACCGCGCGGTCCAAGCGGCCCGAAGCGCGTTTGAAAAAGGCCATTGGGCCAAAATGCCGATGAAGGCGCGCAGCCAAAAACTCCAGGCCATCAGCCGTAAAATTCTGGAGCGCTCCGAGGCGCTGGCTCACGCGGAAACCCTGGATACCGGCAAGCCGATTACGGAAAGCCTGGAAGGTGATATCCCGCGGGCGGCGCAGAATTTCCAGTTTTTTGCCGAAGCCGTGGCCCATCTGCATGAAGAAAGTTATACCCTCGACCCGATGGAGCGGCATTTCATTACCCGTGAACCCTTGGGCGTGGCCGGACTGATCACGCCCTGGAACCTACCCCTGTATTTGGCCACATGGAAAGTTGCACCCGCCTTGGCAATGGGCAATTCCGTGGTACTGAAACCCGCCGAGTGGACGCCCACCACGGCCAACCTGCTAGCCGAGATTATTCAGGAAGTCGATCTGCCGCCGGGCGTGTTCAACGTGGTTCACGGATATGGACATCAGGGTGCCGGAGAGGCGCTGACCCGCCACCCGGACGTTCGGGCCATTTCCTTTACCGGGGAAACCGACACCGGGAAGGCCATCATGAAAATCGCTGCCGAATCCCTGAAAAAGCTGACCTTTGAGCTGGGCGGCAAGGGCGCCACCGTCATTTTTGAGGACGCGGATCT
>JAJQJM010000148.1 GCA_021323475.1 Vampirovibrio sp. | reverse complement strand
GGTTTGTTTGCCCGGCTTGATGGGCCGCTGATTGAACAAGTGCAACGAGCCGTCGCTCTTCCATACGTTCACGCCACTGTGGGGTTCCAGATTGTCGCCGGTCAGGCCCATAATCATGGTTTCCCAAGAACCCTCATTCAACTTGCCCACCAGTACGTTAAAATCGATGGGTTTGAAGTTCACTTTCATACCCAGCTCGGCCAAGTCCTGCTTCAAATTGACCCCGACCGCCTCGCGTTCGTTGTTGCCGCTATTGGTCAGCAGGGTAAACTCCACCAGGTGGCCCGCCTTGTCTTTCAACTGGCCTTTGGAATCCCAGGTAAAGCCGCTTTTCTTCAGCAGATTCTTGGCATACTCCACATCCGGCGAAAAGCCCTTGGCCAGTTCCTTGTTCAGGTAAATGGACGCCAGACTCTCGCAGGTAAACAGAGGCGCGCCGACACCCTTCAGGATGTTCGCCACAATGTCATCGCGGTTCACGGTGTGATTAATGGCCTGCCGGAAGTTCACATCGTTAAACCAAACCGATTTGACCGAGTCTACCAGCAGTTTGCCCTGCGCGTTTTTGCGTTTGGTCAGGTTGACGGCCATAAAGGTCGTGCCGGAGGTGGGCCCCAGGTTGTAGAGCTGGAAGGTCGGTTTGTTCAGACCGCGCATGCGGGACACGAAATTGCCCGGCACCGAATAAACATCCGTTTTGCCCTGCTCAAACTGAAGCTCCTGGTTGTTGGTGTCGCCCACGAAGCTGATGATGTATTTATCCAGATACGGCAGGCGCTTCCCTTCCTTATCAATCATGTAGAACTTGGGATTCCGCTTGAAGGTAACCTGCAAGCGGGGATCGTAACTCTCCAGCAACCACATGCCACTGGATACAAAATTTGTGGGAGCCTTGGTCGCTTCCGTGACGCCCCAATATGCGGAAAATGCCTCGTTCCCCTTGGCAACCACAGGCTTCAGGATGTGTTCCGGGGCAATATTCTGGCTTAAATTCCGCAGAAACGGCGCAAAGGGCTTGGCGGTTTTAAACTGGATGGTCAAATCGTCCAACGCCTTCACTTCCGGGAACTTGCCGTCCACCATCACCACGTCCCGGTTGCTGGCGTTGCCGAAGCCGGGCTTGATAATCTCATTCCAGGTAAACACCACGTCTTTGGCGGTCAACGGCTTCCCGTCGGACCATTGCAAGCCTTTGCGAAGGGTTACGGTGTAGGTCATCTTGTCATCGCCCACCTTAACCTCTTTGGCCAGGTTGGGCGCCACCTCGCCCGTGTAGGCATCGGTCGTCACCAGACCGGCAAACAGCATGCCTCCCAAGTTCGAGGACGTGGCATCGTAGGAGGCCCAGGGGTTAAAGGTTTTCGGCCCGTCGCCAATCTGGCTGTTGTAAAAGGTGCCCCCAAACTTGCCGACTTCGCCACGGGCCTGCATCAGCTCCGCACCATCGACCATTACGGTTTTAAAGAGCCCTTTGTCTTTAGCAGCCACGTTAATAATGGGTTTGCCGCCGTCCTGGGGAATCTGGCTTCCGTAGTTTCCACCTCCGCCGGTTGAAGGGGGCGGCGCGCAGCCCGCCTGAGCCAATACCAGCATGATCATCATCAAACCCGTTAAATAACGCTTCATAACAACTCAGCCTCCCTATGAACGCCTAAAATTATAGCCCCAAAGCGTCAAGACTGACTACTATACCCTCGTCTGCTCCTAAACATTCAGCATCCCCTGGATAACCCGTTGGATAGATCGAGCTTGTTCTTACCATTGCCATTCCTTGTCGTTGCGAGGCCTGAAAAGATGGAGCAATCTGCCTTGACTATCTAGGCAGCGATTGCCGCGCTCCTGTTGGTCGCTCGCAATGACAGGGAATATTTCACACCTCGCAATAACAGAGTTTTATGTCTTAAAGAAATACGACCTATAATTAATTTCAAATTGATAAAAAAACAAAAAGATTAACCTTGCGGTGGATGAGTTTACATTCACATTCTCCTACAATGAACACAGTAGAGATGTTAAAGATGTGGTTGGAATCACCTCGTTTTACGTAATTAAAGAGAGAGTGAAAGATGACATTTAGGGAATTGGCCTTTCAGGAAGAACTTAAGCTGTCTTCGCCCATGCTGAACGGAGATGCGGAGAAAAGCGCCATTCAATCCATGCTGGACAACCAAAGCCCGGTCATGAAGGTCTGGTTCGTCATCATGCTGGTCAACCTGCTGATGTTCTTATTCCTGATCCATTAATATCACTGCACAATATTCTTCAGTTTTTTGTAGTTTGGTTTTTGCAATGTGTGTCCAGGGGAGTATCGCCCTGCAACAAAATAGCCTTCCCCAATCCGGGGTCTGCTTCAAGCCGCTCATTTCTCCCTAACGCAGGCTATACGCTATTCAGGCTTTAATCCGTCTGGCTTTATTCCGTCTGAGAGGCTTCAGTCTGTTTGGCAGCTTCCGAATTTTCTCCGCTCATCTCCGGTGACAGGCAGGCTTTATCCAGGAATTCCGGGTTTTGCCGGGAGGAAAGCCCCTGCTTATTGCTGTTGAACACCCGATTCTTAATGGTTTGCACCTTTAAGGCCAGCTTCTGGGCGGTTTCAATATCGTCTTTCTCAGTCAGGATTTTCACGGAGCGATTCATTTGCCGGTAGGCCTCATCCAGGTAATCCAGACTGCTAAGCACTAAACCCAGATTGTAGTGGGCCTCATAGCTGTTCGGATTCAGGATTATCGCTTGGCAATAAGCTTGGGCGGAGGGCTGCAGATCTTCCAGATTCTGGTTGGCGACTCCCAGGTTAAATTGGGTTTGAAACTGCCGGGGATTCTGCTTGAGAGACATTTTATAGTAATACCGGGACTGTTCATAAAGCCATTTTTTGGTTCCCGGACGGCTCTCCGCCGGATTTTCAGCAGCGGATTTATACAAATTGCCTACCTGATTCAGCAGCCTGGCATCGTGAGGATGGGCCTTCAGCGCCTTGCGCAATTGCACAATGGCTTCGTTAATTCGGGCCGGGCTTGCTTCCAGCAGAGACGCCAGGCCCAACATAGCGGCCTTATTATCCGGTTCCCGCTTTAAAATGGCCCGGTAGCTGCTTTCCGATTTTTCCGGTTGCTGATTTTTACGGTACAGCCAGGCCAGACGCAGCTTTATATCGATGTTTTCCGGGTAACGTTTCAATCCGGCCTCATAAAGCTGAATGGCCTTCTCCCAGTTTTGGGCTTCCACCGCTTTCTGCGCGGATTGCCGAATCTCATGGGCTTGCCCGAACGCCAGAATCTGCTTAAAGTTCAGGCCAACCACCGCCACAATGGTCAGAAAAAACAGAAAGCCCAGCGCACGTTTAAACATCGTCGCTCTTCACCGGATTATCCGGCTGAGCCGGAACGGCCTGCGTGAACGGGGTCAGCAGAATCAGCAGCACCACCAGCAACAACTCCGCCTTATACAGACTTTCAGACAGCTTGTGCGTCCGTTCGAAGCGCAAGCCCTCCACGGTCGTATAGCTGCGATGGATGCCCGCCTTGTTCATCCGCTCAATGTCCGCGTTCAGCACCTGGGTGGAATACAGCATCGCCCCGCTCAGAATTATCAGCAGACCATAACGCAGCCTATTCAGAATCGAGCGACCTTGCACCAGTTTGGAAGCCAGGCGCAGCAATTCACCCAGCCACACCAATATCAGGGCAGCCACCAGCACCATATCGTACCGGCGAAAAATCAGGGCCATCACCGGCGCCGCATCCGCCCGGGGAAAATGGCCGAACACCACCGGGGCGGTAATCGCTCCCAAGGCCAGCATGCCGCCGGCCATCAGGGCCAAACCCAGCATTTGTAAGCCGGAGCCTACGGGAAACCATTTGCAGGAACCCCTGCGGTTATCACTACGATTTGAAGGAAGTGGAGAGGTCATGAAAGGCAATTCCGTCTGCAAACTCAATGCGGTTTGTGGCGCTCCCGAACCTGCCTGCCGTGGAGAACGCCTTACCTGTCCTCATTATAAACCGGAATCAGCCGGAACGTCAGGAAACCGGCCTTGGACTCCGTCGCATTTCCAAGCCGGTCGGGTTCGCTTACAATAGGTTGATTGGAGATTTATGAGCCGGACAGATAACAATCAGGCAAGTCAGCAGACCCACGGCAGCCCAAACCGTATTTGGTGGGGGCTGGATGCGTTGCTTCATCGCCTATCAATGCAAGGCTGGTGGCTTTTGGCCATTGTGCTGTTAGCCTTCTTCGCCAGAATGGTGCTGGTTCACTACGGCTTACCGCTATTGCTTTACGAGGATGAGCCAATTTATTACGATCACGCCTTGGGGTTCGGCCTTGGGCAGTGGGACATCGGCTATTTCAAAAAGCCGAGCTTCTTCCTTTATTTTTATGCGGCTTTTTACTACCTGGCCTATTTATACACCCCGTTCATGGATTGGAAAAACTATGTAGACGCCTTCTGGCAGAATCCGACGTATGTCGCGACGGTGGGCCGTACCCTCAGTGTTGCTTTTGCCGCCGGCACCGTGGCCCTGGTGGGTAAAATCGGCCAGCGGGCGTTCGGGTGGTGGGTCGGTTTGGCCGCCGCATTGTGGATGGCCGTGGACTTCACCCATTTGCGCATTTCGCCCATCGTGATTTCAGACATTCCGGCGTTATTTTTTGTGATGCTGGCCGCCTGGTTCGCCCTTAAAATTTCTAAAACCGGCGCTCGCAAAGACTACCTCTGGTGCGCGATATCAATTGCCCTGGCGGCCTCCTTCAAATACAACGTGTTCAGTGTGCTGTTCCTGCTGGCCGGGCACACCGTCTACCAGCTCAGCCGGGATTCAGCCAATACAGAGGACAGGAACGCCTCAGGCTGGCGGCATCTGCTATTATGTCCTCGGCTTTGGATGAGCCTGCTACTGATTCCCGCCTTGTTTCTTCTGTTGAACCCGATGATTCTAAAGGATTTTTCCACGTTCTGGGCGCACCTCAACCTGGAAAAACGCCATATGCTGCAACGAAACCCGGCGGATCCCACGGCCCACTGGCAACCGATGGCCGCCTTCGGCAGCATCTTCTTTAAAATCCTGCCCAGGGCGCAAGGCTGGTTACTCTACATTCCCGGCTTACTGGGCATGGTGTGGGGACTGTGGAAGTACCGGCGGCAATCCCTGGTACTGCTCTCTTTTCCGCTGGTATTTTTACTGGTGGTGCTGCAATTCCAGTTGATTAACGCCAAATATCTGCTTCCCCTGTTTCCCTTCTGGTACCTGATGGCCGCGCTGTTTTACCGCGACGTGTTCCGTCGCCTGACCATGAAATGGCCCCGGCCGTATTCCCTTGCGGCGGGGACTCTTTTGGTCATCGCGGTGTCTTTCTGGACCTGGATGGAATCCGCGAAGCACTTAGCCACTTACAGTCGGGCGGATACCCGCAACATTGCCACCACGGCCATTCAACGATTGGTGCGCCCCAATGACACCCTGTTACTGGAGCCGGATACTTTAACGCTGGATAACCGCCTGTTCCGCAGCTGGCTGGTGAGGGCTCAGTATACCAACGGGCAATTTCAAATCGAGAACCTGGCTCCAGATGAAATGCATCGGATCACGCTGGATCAGTATCAGCCCCGCTGGGTTCTGCTGAACTTCGGGGAAGCCCAAAAACAGAAGGCCAGCCAGGGAAACACCGTTTATACCATGCCCTACTTGCCAGCCTATTACCGAACCATGCAGCGGCAATATACGCTAAAGGCCACGTTTGCGCCCTATACCATCCATTTATCGCAGCAGCAGATGACCCAAATTTTACACACGGAAGGATTCGGCGCGCTCTATGGAGAAATTCAACGGAATAAAACCTCTCGCCTGCGTCCCGGCCCTTTCATCCTGCTCATGGAAAAAACAGGCGGCACTCCCGACTGAAACACCTACCCATCCGGCATTTGTGGCAAAAACGAGGGAGTGTTAATATGGGGGCACTTTGGTGTGTTCAGAAGGGAAACCCGACAGAAAGAGGAAAGACCATGAACCGGAGCCTTTTTCGCCTGCTTCCGTGGCTTTGTATCATCCTGCTGCAGGCAGCTTCCATATCCGTTTCGCATGCCTATCAGGTTGATTCCGCGCATCATACCGTTATCACCTCCCCGACCATGAATCCAGAGGCGACCACCGCAGACATTCGCGCCGCCGCCGAATTCCTAACCAAACGCCCCGATCAGGACACCCCTTGGACTTGGCAATGGCGGCCCGGTGCCTATTATTTAACGTCACAAATCAGGCTGAGCGGGCTAAAACAGGTCAAACTGGTTTCCAACCCGGATCAACCCGCCCAGTTATTCAAGGCCATCGGGTGGGATAATCACAAATCCGGCGAATATTTGATGACCTTCCTGATGGGCCGCAACATCACGGTTAGCGGGTTTGAGTTTTATGGGCAATTCAGCTTCGCCAAAAACGCCGATCCTAAATGGGGCGATCAAGGCTTGCTGTTTGGCTCTTGTGATACAGTGACACTCGATCGGAACCGTTTTTTCAACTTTGGCAATTCGGCCCTGCGGGTGACGACGATTGAGCGGGACCCGGTTCCGGGCATTCATAGCTTTAACACCAGAGTGACTAATAATACTTTCACTAACATCTACCAGATTTCCACCACGTCCAACGACAATATTCATGGCGCGACATCCCATTACTGGCTCATCGGCAACACATTCACCCATTTGCGGGGGTCGGTTAAATTCGCCTCCCGTACCGCCGGAGCAGAGGACCTGCACATTCTGGACAACGTCATTGACGGCGGTGATCATTACGGAATAGAAATCAACAACTATAACGATGTGGAAATCCGGCGCAACCGAATCGAAAATATTGCCGGTGTGGCGATTAATATTTACACCGCATCGCCGAAGGGCGGAATAAAAGGCTTTGCCTGGGGCAACAATTACACCATTACCGAGAATGTCATTCGCAATGCCGGGCGTGGGATTCGCTACGCTCACCAGCCCTTTCGGGACGGGTATCAAAACACGCCCAGAAACCTGGTCATTAACAATAACGCTTTGGAAAACATTCGGGAAACCGACCCAAAAATTCCGGCGATTTGGGTGACCGGCAGCAAAGTGGATTTACTCAAGCTAGGCCAGAATCGCCTGTTCGGCATTGCCAATAAAAACCCCATCGGTTTACCCTGAATTCCAGTATTGACAGTTGAGGTGACACCGCGCTGATAGTAGAATACGGAGACCTGTTTCGGATTGGAGAGGGAGTCTATGCCTACCCAGGAAAAAATCGCACTGGAAGACGCGTATACCGATATTTTAAACAAGGCCCAAAAAGGGTTGCGCTTGTCCGTGGATGAGCTGGCCGAGCGCAGCGGCTTACCGGCCCAAACCATTCAATCGATTAAAAATGGCAATCCCGATCCGGCAGCGCTGGAAAAATTGGCCTTCGTGCTGAATTTACATGGCCCGTCCCTGGTAGCTTTGGCCGAGGAGCGCTGGTATCCGCAGGCGGTTCCGTCTTTTCCCGGTTTGGCCATGTTCACCACCTGGTACGGGGATATGACCGTCAATTCTTATTTGGTTTGGGACCCGGAAAGCAAGCTGGCGGCCTCGTTCGATACCGGCTCCACCTGTCAGCCCATGCT
>JAJQJM010000022.1 GCA_021323475.1 Vampirovibrio sp. | reverse complement strand
CGACTTTTGATTATTTTCTCCTCATTGTGCAATGGGTTTCACTCCTGATATTTGATGTTTTTGGCGTACTCAATTTGGTGGTGCGAATGTCTGGCGGGGGAGGCATTCAATTGGATAGGATAGGGGTTTGGTTTATAGGTTTCGGGGGCCGAAAAGGAAAATGTATTGAGTGGAAGTACATGAACACGTTTTCTCTGGGTTGGTGGGTATTCAAGCCTCCCATTTTTGCCCGATATTCTAAAGCAATTTTAGGTGAGTACTACGAAGCCAAGTGGCCCAATCCTCGGTTTTTGTTTTGCCAAGGGCCGTATGAAAACATCGGCAAGGCGGAGTTGGTTGAGTTGCTCAACCGGTGGCGAGAAAAATTTGGTGGAACGAGTGAGGCTGCATCCTGAAAGGATGCGATTTGGAGAACTCGAATTTTTTACTGTTTCACTGGGTTCATTTGGCCGGCCACTTTAACGGCTTTGTCGCCAATTACAAAATGTTCGTAAATCTTGCGGCTGACGCGTTTTTTTACCACATCGCCACCATCCAGTTGCACGTGGAAGTAATACCATTCCGAGGTGTTGCCATCTGAGTCCTCGGTGGTTTCAATGACTTTATCCTGAATGGTGCCGCTCCAGGCGTCTTTCAGGGTCATCTGGCGCATGAACCAGAAAATGCCGCCCACCAGCACAAATATTAAAGCCACTATTAGGACAACCGGATCAATTCCGCCCATCACACGTCAACCTCATCTACCTGTTAAATGTTAAGGATATAAATAGTATTCCTTGTGTAGTGTAATGCGCGTTGATGCTTAAAGCAAGAGGGTTACCGCTTTTTCATTCGGTTGCATGAATGGAATTGAATAGCGGGAATAGGACCTTCGATGGCCGGACTTTAAAACCCAACCAGAGTGCTGACCGGATCGTAATAGACGTCGCTTTCGCTGGCGCTGTCGTAAGTATCGCTGAAGTGCTGGCTGGCGCTCTGCGGCAGGGCAGAGGCAATCTGGGTCACGTCGGTTTCCGTGCCGGTGGAAGCCGATTGCACGGCAGAGGGACGGCTGGCTGGCTGGGCTCCATGCCGAGGGGTCGTTTGCGGCTGGGGCGCATTGGCAATGGTACGGGTAACGGTGGCCGTCTTCAAAGTCTCCGAAGTTGAAGCGGAGCTTTTAGCCGGAACCGTGGCCAGTTTCGTAGGGCTTGATGTTGCCTCATGGTGCGGAGGCGCTGGCTGACCCGTTGAGGGGGTTGGTATTGCGGAGGTCGGGCTGGTAGTCGCAGGGCGCTGGGCTACTGGTTGCCCGGCTTGATGATGGCGGGGCGCAAAGGGGTTCGTTAGAAAGGGCAAGGCCAGGGCAATCACCATAACCGCGGCGGCCAGCGGCGCATAGCGCTTCCAAGCCAAGCGGGATTGCGTGGGAACGGCTGCCAGAGTCGCTACGGGGGCGACTTCCTGTTCGGATACTTCAGGTTCTATTGCTTCTGGGCCGGCCAGTTCGGCAATGTTTGCCATAATGCGATCTTCCAGCCCGGCGGGTACGCCAACGGCTTCCAACCCGGACAGGGATTGGGTCATGTGTTGCAGGCCCTGCCGGTACAGGCGGCATTCCTCGCAAGTCAGCAGGTGCTTTTCCAAAAACAGGCGATCCGCGTCGTTCAATTCGGAGGCGCTGAGCGTATCCGCCTCGATATTCATCTCGGCAATCATCTCTGCGTCTGTCAAACTGAACAGGGCGTCCTGCACCCGCTCGCAATCGGCGGAAAACAAATCGGGAGGCTGCGGGTTAGTCATAAAGCGCCAACTCCTTTACTTCGTGCTTAAGCTTGTCCATGCCGCGTTTCAGCCAGGTGCGCACCGTGTTCAACGGTATTTCCATCGCCTGGGCGATTTCATCGTAGCTGAGTTCGTTCTGGTAACGCAGCAGTAATACTTGTCGATATTTCGGGTCCAGCCGGTCCAGCACCTTGACCACCTCTTCGGAAGAGAGCTTGCGCTCCAGTCGGGTGACGGTATCTTCCTCCGGCTGATGGTTGGCTTCGCCCCACTGGCCTTCCTCTTCCAGGGCATTCAGGGACACCACCTTGCTTTGGCGGCGCAACTCGCTGATGGCGGCATTGGAGGCAATCCGCAGGATCCACGGCTTGAAGCTGCGGCGCTTGTCAAAGCTTTTCAGATTTTTATAGGCTTTTACGAATGCTTCCTGTGCCATTTCCTCACTGACCTCATGATTCTGGGTCATCCGGTAGAGATAGTTGTAAACCAGTGGCAGGTATCGGTTCACCAGTTGCCTGAATGCTTTCTGATCGCCTTGCACGGCGCGTTCCACCAGCTCCGGGTCGGTGGGCTGAAGGGACGATGTTGTGGGTAAGGTGGGAGTCATTGCGGTTGGACTCTGAACCAATCAATACAAGCGAAGGAACCAGTGACAATCCATGATAGACCAAGGCTGGCCGTTACATATCGCCGTCCCGGTCATGATCCGGCGGGCCTGCATGCGAACCGGGCCGGTTATTGCCGCCGGGCCGTTTCAGACGGTTCAACTTCTGCAGTTGCTCGGGTGTCATCACCTTGCGCATGGCGAACCAGCTTTTCAGTCTTAGTTCGCTGATTTGCTTTTGCAGGTTGTTGATGTCGTTGTTCATACTGCGCGCCTGGGCTTCATTGGCGCCCGGCGATTGCAGGTACTGCATCAGGGCTTGGCGTTTGGCGTGTAGTTGCTGGTTCAACGCGCGGCCCTGCCCCCGGCCTTGTTCCTTGATGGCCTTCATTTTCTGGGCCTGCTCCGGGTTTAGGCCGAGTTCCTTGATCATGCGCTGACGACGTTGTTCACGCTCCGCCGGGTTGCTTGCATGGCCGGGCTTGCCGGATTCAGCCTGGGCAATCCGCATCGGATTCATCTGGGCGCAATCCATGCCGAATAGGCCTGCATTGCCGTTCAAATCAGGTGCCGCCCAACCAGGCTGCGCCATCAGGAGCAAGGCAGCGGGCACCGCTAAAAAAGCGAAGGCTTTCCTGGGGTTCCGTGGTGTCATGCTGTTCTCCTGTGAAAAACTTGCTTACGTTATTAATACGTAGTTTCACAGGAAAAAGTTTCACGCTCAACCAATCGGTTTCTTAGGGGGCATTTTTAAAGCCCGGTTTTTCGCGTTATGGCTGAACAGAGGTGGCTTAATCGACCATGCAGGCGGAAATGTATTCTTCCACCGCTTTGGACATCATGTGCCGAAAAATCTGCTTGCGGAACCACGCCTGATGGTATCCCGATTGCTCGCCGAACATGACTTTGGCGGCATCGGCCTTGAACATGGCGTCCACGGTTAGGGAATGGGTAAAGGCCATCATGCTTTTCAGCGAAGCGAACAGGTTACGCAATAGCGGCTCGGCGCTGCCGGGCTCGTATTCCGGTACGCACTTGCGGGCGTAAACCCGGAAGTTTTCGGCGTATTCCTGCTTAATGTCTTCCGTCCGGACCGTATTCAAATCGCCCCGGTAGAGGGAACGGGTGGCATCCAGCAGCCACAGGGCCAAATCGTTGATGAGTCCTTGTTCGGCGCGGGTAAAGCTGTCCACTTCGCTGGAAGCGCGTCCGCCCCCGGCCAGGCGGATGCTACGGGCATCCAGAAAGGTTTTGCGGAACATGAGCACGTTATGCTCCATATCCACTTCAAACTCCTCGTCCAGAATGTCCAGAATGGCCTTGTCCGAGAAGGCGAACATGACGATGCCGCAATTCGTTTCGCCTAGGGCGTTCTTATAGCGATGAACCATTTCCTCCGGGCTCAAATCCAGAAACGCCTGAGGGTTCGGGCGCTCCCCATCTTGGAGCCGCGCCTTTAGAATGGCAAATTTGACCGCAAAATTTCTCAACGCTCCATCCAACACATCACTTAATTGTTTATTGTAACTTAAAGTCTAAGTGTGGAGCAAATGGACAGGCCACCAGTAAACAGATTATCCGGATAATGGGGTAGTCCGCCTCAAGTTTTTCGGCCAGCGCCAATGCGCTATGGTTTGGCTTTGATCCGAACTGGTAAGTGCTTAAGCAGCCAGGGAACCGGACTCTATCCGGTAACGGGGCATCACTCTTAATATTCAAACGTGTTCAACGGGGTATGTAAGTACGCGGACACATTGAAGTTCTTGTTCGGGTTGAACTCTTCTCGGAGTCTTAGCCAATTGATAGGCGAATATGCTTTACCGGCCAAAGCTTTAAAGGCCATATGGGCGCCCGAATAATTAACGTACTTCATATCATCGACGATCTTGCGCTTATAAAAGTCTGCCATATAGGTCAAGCCGCCCTTGGCATGTTCGAATTCCAGATCTTCAAAATCCGGCTCGCTAAAATGCTGAACCCCATATGTTAAAGCTAAAAATTTCTCTTTCGCTTGATCGGTGTCTTTTTGGTCCAGCAAAGCAAGCACTTGCTGTTCATCTTCTTTGCGGCGTAAATCCCTTGCCTTTTCTTCCCGAAATTGGGCCATGCTGTCTAATTTGCATTCTTTGGCGACAAACACATCCCACAATTCCTGAAAGTCTTTTGGGTTGTTTTGTTCCCTTTCTTGAAATAGCGGAAGCGAACGACGTGTTTGAAAACGTCTGAAAAGTCCATACGCGTTTTTGCTGTTATCAGGCTGTAATGCTGTAATAATGCGTTGTTCATCCTCTGCCTTTTTGGCTTTGGCTTGTTCTTGCAAGAGGCGAGCTTCCTTTTTGGCGTAAAACTCAGCCATATTTTTGAGCTTTCCGCCAGTTTCATTATAAATTTCGACGAGCAGCACTCTATCGGCAGGATCGCCACCTTTGTCCACAAAAGCTCGCTTTGCTAGAAGCACCTGGCCCCGGTTCAGGCGCTTAATCACCGTATTGCCCGGATCATTGCATTTTGGCGCCGTTTTTACCCGTGGCATGCCGGAGATTGATTCAGGTTCAGCCGTATAGGCAAAGGAGTCTGATGAGGTATTGAGGGCCGGGACTCCTGTTGCCACATGGATTGAGTCGGATGCTGACCGTCGGGTTACGCGTCGATCGGGGGGAGGGGTTCTGACATCGATATTTTCGGCATCAAAAACCATATCGCTGTCGGTATCAACAGGGGAAATGCGAGGTTTTCGCTGAGAATCCACTCCAAACTTAGGCGGGTTATATAGCTGCCTTGCTATCGTTTTATTCCCATGCGTAGTAAAGGAAGGAGGAATCATTACATAAACCTTGCTGTTTAGATGATGAATCCTCAAATATTACCGCATCAATTCAACCAAACTAGGACGCATGAATAAATAGCCTGCCCTGATTCTGTAATGGCTGGGGTTTATTGATTGAACCTGTAGAAGGGAAACGCTTTACTGGATATCGGCCAATGTATCGGACTTACCGGATTTTTCAGCCAGGCTGGTGGTTTGCCAGTTGTAGCGAATGGCCAGGGCGCGTAAGGTAAAGGTAACCAGGATGGTAAAAATACCGGCCTGCAAGTTCGACATCAGTTTGCAACTAATCAGGGTGGCGAAAATGAGGCAACCCACAAAGGCAACGGCGGCGTAAAACTGGCCGGGACGAAACAGCAGGGGTTCCTCGCGGGTCAGGATATCCCGGAAAACCCCACCGCCCACAGCATTGACGATACCGACCAGGACCATGGCCGGGAAAGCCAACCCGGCGGCCTGGGCTTTTTCAATGCCCACAATGGCGTAGGCGCCCAACCCAAGGGCATCAAATAGGGCAATCAGGAATTGCAGGCGGTTCATGGTGCCTTGAAACAAAATGCCAATCAGGCAGCCGATGACGATGATGATCAGGTAATCGCCGGTCGTGGTAATGGCGGGCGGCCCCTGTTGCAGAAACAAGCCGTCCCGAATCAAGCCGCCCCCCACGGCGCTGACAAAGGCCACGGTGAAAACGCCTACAATATCGTAGCCCTTGCGAATGGCAAGCAAGGTGCCGGCAATCGCAAACAGAAACGTGGCGAGAAAATCGAACCAGATCGGTAGGGGGAAATGGGCCATGGCTTTGTGCTCGTATCCGGTTGTGGGGAGTGAATCGGAACCGTAAATGGTTCTCTTCTTTCAAGAATAAAACATGAAACGGAAAAAGGTTGTCTTTTATGGAATCCGGTTGGGATTTTGCAATAGCATGTCGCCATTCTAAGGCTGTGATGCTGATAGAGAACCTGTGTTTGACTTGACGAAGTGATGAAAAAGAAGAAAAGCGTAATCCCTGGACTTAATGGGGTCGATGGCGTTGGTTTTCTTCGCTCGAATCGGCGAGGGGAAGAAGCCAGGGGAAGAAAAGAGTAATCCCTGGACTTAATGTGGACGATGTTTTGGCCTCCTGTTTCTCAACAGGTGGGTGTCCTCCGTGGTCATCTAAGTTTCCAACTGACATGCTTGCACAAGGTTGGTATACGGTGATGCCATCGCGTTATCAGGACTCCCGATTATGGCTTGTAGAGTCAAAACACCGAAACCACATCCAGGGATCGAAGTTATTATCTCAAACGCCCGGCGTGTCGGCAACGGGCATGTTTTAAAATCAACCGGATAGGCTATTTTCGTCTCGCCGTTTGACCCATTGTACTTCGGCGCGTTCCCGCAGGATTTTGCGAAGCAGGCAGACGGATTCCGGTCGGTGGGCGTTTTCGTTGATGAGCTGGTTGACGATATCGATGGATTGGCGAAGCTGGCGTTCCTGTTCAGTCAGGGGGCCGGTTTGGGGCAGGGTATTTTTCAGCCGGGCCAGCCGTTTGGCAAGGTGATTCATCTGAGCCTGATTAAAGTGAGTCTGGTTAAAGCTGTTGCGGTTGTGTTCCATGCCGTATCATCCCTCTCATCGCGATAATCATGTCATAACAAAGTCATTGATGGCTTCATCATGACGTGAATCCGCCTTGCCTTCATCCGGCAGGGGATCTATGCCCGTGGGTGGATACCCATGCAAAGGCAAGGCAAGCAGGATTAGATCGATTGGAAAACCGAGTGCCAATCTATTGGAAATCGCCCGATATTAGTCGGTATGGCCGTAGCCGCCCTTTTCCAGCAATTTCAGGCGCTCATCCAGCTTTTGGGTCAATTCATGAGCGACCAAATCCAGCTTGGGGGCGCCCAGGCCCATGAAAGGCGCGAATTTTTTAATGGTAAAGGATGCCAGCACGTCGCGTTGAGGCGTTTTTACGTCCACCATCAGCTTGGAGCAGTTGAAGATACCGGCGCAGCGTAGTTCAACCCTGTAATCGGCCTCTTCCACGTTGGTGGTCAGGCTTAAATCGTTTGTTGCAAACATTTCCTTGTCCAGCAATTGCCAGAATTTGGTTTCGCTGACCGGAGGGCTGGGATACTGGACCACGGGGTTGGGCGGAAAATCGGTGGAGAACAGATACAGCATCTTGCGACCGGAGGCTGCTTCCTGGCTATGGGCTGCCTGAGGAAACAGGGCGGAGACGGCCAGGCCGAGACCAATCAGGGCGATAGGAAAAATCGTTTGCCAGCGTTTCATGAATTCAAATGCCTCACTCACTCTCAGTGTGGGATCAACCCGACTGTATGGAAACTCTATTATTCAGAGTCCTAGATTTAGGGAAAAAGAGGATCCTTCAGGTGGAGGAGACGGCAAAACAATCGTCCAGCAGGATGCCAATTTTAGACGCCATGCCCACCGGCATAAAATGGAACCCGTCGGCCAGCGGCTTGAGTTCATGCACAATGTCGGCGCAGAAACGGATGCTGTCCAGCGCGGGTTGGCTGGAGCGCTCCAAAAGCTCGATAAATTCCTCCGGAATGTTGACTCCGACGATTTCCTTGTTCATGCGACGGGCGGCCTGAGCATTCCGTGGGGGAATGATGCCCAATAGCAGCTTGGGCGGATGACAACCGGCCTGCTCGGAGGCGTCCAGCAACAGCTCCAGCATTTTTTCCACCGGCTCCCGGTGATAGACCGGCTGGGTTTGGAAAAAGTCCACGCAGCGCTCAATTTTCTGCTGCAAGCGCAATTGCTGAGCCCGGTTGGATAATTTGAACGGATTGACAGCAGCCCCTACGGTATAGCCGGTGCCCTGGCCTTTCAATTCCTGGCCGCAAGCGTCCTTGCCGTTGTTCATGGTTTGTATCAGATCCAGCAGACGCACGGATTCCAAGTGAAAGACCTGCTTGGCATGCTCTTTCTGGTCGCCAATCTGTACCGGATCACCGGTCAGGGCCAGTACGTTGCGAAGGCCCAAGGCGTAACCGCCCAATAAGTCCGCTTGCAGGGCAATCAGGTTGCGGTCCCGACAAGTCAGCTGCCAGACGGACTCAATGCCGGTAGCGTCCTGAATCAGCTTGGAGGCGGCCAACGAACTCATTTTCAGCATGGAAAGCTGGCAATCCGGCACGTTAATGGCGTCCACCTTGCCTTTCAGGCTGGCGGCATGCTCCAGTAACTTGGTGACATCGGTGCCTTTGGGGGGAGACAACTCGACGGTGATGACGCGCTCCCCACTGGCCAGTTTTGCTTTAAGCGACAATGGGACTTTCCTTGCTCTCTATGCCTCAATACGTTGAAACGGTGTACCCTGATTTTATCAAAAAGGGCATTTATTTTAAGCCTGAGACAATAATTTTACAGCGTTTGGGCGGATTGGAGTGGACTGGGGTTAAAAATTACAACATCCTTACCAGTGTTGTTTACATCAACCCCGCTTCAGCCAGCTTGGAGAACCGGAGGTTATGCGTTGACGTCCAATCCCCAAATACCGTTCGGAAAATCAGGAACGGTCCTGATAAACTTAAAACCCTGCTGCGTTTCATAAAAATCAACGGTGCCCTCATCATGCGAGTAAAGCAGCAACGGCCCTCTTGAGTAGGCCCGCGTAACGTCTTTGGCCATTTGCAAGGCTGCTTTCCCAGAACCTTTGGCATTGGGCTTATTGGCGTTCACCAGGTCTTGAAGGATGGCATACGATTTGTTCGGAGGGAATTCCAGCAGGCAAACCGCCTTCACTTTTCCTTCTTCGTTGCGGGCGGTAATCAGTTGCAACCCTTTGCCGGCTAAATCGCCTTGACGAATGGTATCAATAATATTTTGGGCTATTTGACGAACCGTCGGGTTGTGTCCACTCTGGCTGGAGCCTGCCCTTTTCGCCCATTTCGTCAGTTCTTTTGAAATCTCTCTTTCATTGGAATCAACCTGGGCATTAAACGTCCCGCCCGAAAACCTGGGCATTGACGGAGATACGCTGGAGAAAGCGCTAAGAATCGGACTATTCATCATCATTACAGTTCCATGCTTGGGAATGGATGCCTATTGCATTATTGGAAAAACCAAACCCCACGTAGGATTGTTCAGCCGTGAATCGGTTAAAAGTCAAAAACAGGCCCGAAGCGGTATGCACGGGCCTGTTTCAGATATCGGGGAAAATTTTATACCGCGGTCAGCTCGGCGGGGGTTAAATTAGCCAGGCCGGTGGCGGTTTCAAAGGCTTGGGAAATGCGGAACAGCTTCTCTTCCGAGAGGTGCGGTCCCATAATCTGCAAGCCGATGGGCAACTTCAGGTTATCGAAGCCGCAAGGGATGCTGATGGCCGGAATGCCCACCAGGTTGACCGGGATGGTGGCAATGTCCGACAGGTACATGCTGACCGGATCGTCCTTTTTCTCGCCGATTTTAAAGGCGGTGGTGGGGGAAGTGGGGCAAATCAGCACGTCCACTTGCTGCCAGGCCTTGTCGAACTCGTTTTTCAGCAGCTTGCGGATTTTTTGGGCCTTGCCGTAGTAAGCATCATAATAGCCGGAACTCAACGAGAAGGTGCCCAGCATAATCCGGCGCTTCACTTCCGGGCCGAAGCCTTCCGCGCGGGTTTTGCAGTAGGTGTCGTAAATGTTCTCGCCTTCCACCCGCAAGCCGTAGCGAACGCCGTCGAAGCGGGCCAGGTTGGAGCTGGCTTCCGCGGTAGCCAGAATGTAATAGGACGCCACTGCGTATTTAATGCTGGGAATGGAGAAGGTATGCACTTTCGCGCCCAGCTTTTTGAAGGTTTCAATGGCCTGCTGGAATGCGGCGGCCACTTCCGGCTGCATGCCGTCGCCGTTCAATTCGCTGATAATCCCGATTTTCAGTTGGTCAACGGGTTTATCAATGCTTTGCAGGTAGTTGGGGATATCCAGCTTCAAGGACGTGGAGTCCCGGTCATCAAACCCGGCAATCACTTGCAGCAGTGCGGCGGTGTCTTTGACGTTGCGGGCAAAGGGGCTCACCTGATCCAGGCTGCTGGCAAACGCCACCAGACCGTAACGGGAGACCAAGCCGTAAGTTGGCTTTAAGCCCACCAGACCGCACAGGGCTGCCGGTTGACGCACCGAACCGCCGGTATCGGAACCCAGAGACAGCAAGGTTTCGCCAGCGGCAACGGCGGCGGCGGAACCACCGGAGCTTCCGCCGGGTACGCGCTCCAAATCCCACGGGTTGCGAGTGATTTTGGTGGCGCTATTCTCGGTGGAGCTGCCCATGGCGAACTCGTCCAGGTTGGTTTTGCCCACGATGGGGAGCAGATGCTCCTTCACCTTCCGGGTGACGGTCGCGTCATACGGGGACAGGTAATCTTGCAGGATTTTGCTGCTGCAGGTGGTTGCGTAGCCTTGCACATTGATGTTGTCTTTTACCGCCAGCGGTACTCCGGCCAGCAACGGCAGCGCGTCTCCAGCCTTGGCCTTGCGATCGACTTCCTCGGCGGTTTGCATGGCCAGCTCGCGGGACAGGGAATTGAAGGCTCCCACCTGTTGATCGACCGCGTCAATACGCTTGTAGGAGGCTTCCAAAACTTCTACAGCGCTGCGCTCACCGGATTTAATCTGTTCATGCAGCGAAAGTGCGCTCAAATGTTCGTTCATGGTGTCCCTTGTCCAATTCTGTCTCAAATTGCTGCCCTGTTTCACGTATTGCAGAGGGCATCAAAAACTTTGGGGCAATTAATGGGAGGATTGTAGCGCAAACCGCTGTCTGTCGTCACCCGCCGTAACCAATCTTGGCATTTCTTGATTCGTGAGGTCGGAGTTTGGTAGTGGGTCAGTTTGCATCTGAAGCTTTGACTCCAGCCCATTCGAGAGCTTGCCGCCTGTCGGCGAACGTGCGGAACTGAATGGCTTTGCCGTTGCGGAAGGTGTAGACATCCGCAATATGCCCTTCGCGCCATTCTGTCTCGTGTTTCAGTCTCACTCGTACATAAATGAACACGACGAGTTGATCACCGGCGACGATAAACCGTTCCGGCTCGCAACTACCTTCGGCCCATGTCTCGCGCGCCTGCGATACGTGTGCCTTCACTTCTTCGAGCCCGTGATAGGTTCCGCCTCCTGGAAGCTCGGCAAATTCGATTCGTTCGACTTCCGGGTCAAATACTTTGAGGAATGCCGGAATATCGTTCCGGTTGAGCGCGGCGTATCCCTCCCTTAGTGCTTGTGTTTCAGCCGCAAGAGATGGTGTCAGTTTATCCATATTTCTCTCCTGAATTGCTCCTAGACAGAAATAGCGAAGCAAGTCGCGATTGTATCAAGCATACCGCCACTTTGTTCAAATGGTTGCGAGTCATTCTGCTCGTCAAACTGACCCACTACCCGAAGTTTGTTCACCTGTGTTTTTAATTTTGATATATATCTGCAATAAGTTTCGTAACAAAAATTGTCATGCGAGACAACTTTTCTTTATAAATTGTTTTTTTATTATTAGAGTCATAGTTTTCCTGGACTCTTGAACGACACAAGCAAGGGGTATCGAACGAAATGGCAAGCCCGCAAATGTACGTCGCACTTGCAAAGAGCTTTTTTCAACGGAACAATCCCGTTGAAGCCATAGCAATGAATATCGTTCAGGGGATTTATAACCTTATTACCCTGCACAGCCGCATGAAGCTGTTGAAATACCGCTACATGCTGGAGGCGCAGAAACTGGAAAGAATTGAAAAAACGCTGGATCAATTCAGTCCGTATGAGGTTCGGGGAAACAAGATGAATCGTACTTACTGATTCTGATTTTTCGGAGATAGGAAGGCCACATGGGCTTCGCTGCAAACCAGGCCAGATTATTAGCCCTGATTTCTCGAAAGAGTGATCTGGAGCTTGAGGCGCAGTTTATAACCCAGCACAAGCTGTACATGGCCAACATGACCAGCGGCTTCTTCAACATGCAAGCCAAGCTGGACCCGAACTCCGAAGCGGCCAAAGTGTTGGACGCCCGGATTAAGCAGCTTCAGCAGGCCGATAAGATTTTGGATATGCATCTGAGGCGGATCGACAGCCAACAGCAAGCCGTCAAGCAGGAACTGGAAAGCGTGGACAAGCTGGTCAAGGACAACATCAAGAGTTCCTTCGGCATTATGGGCAAATAAGGCCCAAAGTGTTCAACTTGTTTAGCGAACCGTCCGGCAAATCGCTTGGTAATTTTGAGGCGCTCTGTCTAAAATAGAGGCATAGCTTGGTCGTCGTTGTCGTGTGAAGGGACGGAATTACTCGTGCCAGCCGCTAAATTCGCGTTGAAGCAGTCGCAGGAAAAACTGCGATTCAAACATGCCTTGATGGCCCTGCCGGAAACGGACTGGACCGAGAAAACCGAACAATACTGCGATTATCGCCTGGACGGCAAAGCATCCGGCGGATGGTTGCGGGCCAAGCAGTTCACCAACGGCACCCTTTACCTGGAAGCCAGCACCGATGACCTATTAGTCCTGATGACCGGCTTGCTGGGCGGTCAGGGGCAAGTTGCGGCGCCAAAGCAGAAATCCCTGCTACAGGGCGGTGCTTCGGGAACTTCTGCAACGGCTGTGGTAAAAGCTGAAAAACCCTCCGGCTTGCTGGATGTAAAAGGCACGTATATTGGAACGGATGAGTCCGGCAAGGGTGATTATTTCGGCCCCTTGGTCGTGGCCGGGGTGCTGGTTACGGACCAGACTGCCGCTATTCTTACGGAATTGGGCGTAATGGACAGCAAAAAGCTGACCGATGCCCGGATTGGGGGCATGTACCAGAAAATTCTGCAGGTGGTGGGTGAAGACGCCGTTTCCGTCGTGGAAATGGGACCTGCCAAGTACAACCAGCTTTATGATCGCTTCAAGCAAAGCGGTAAAAACCTGAACCATCTGCTGGCCTGGGGGCATGCCACCGCCATCGAGAATCTGCTGACCGCGTTCCCCGATTGTAGTCAAGCCATTGCCGATCAGTTCGGCGATGAACGCTATATTCTGTCCCAATTGAAGGACAAGGGCAAAGGCATTACCCTGCACCAGACGCCACGGGCGGAAGCCAACGTGGGCGTGGCGGCGGCCAGTATCGTGGCCCGGTACCGTTTTACCGGAAAGCTGAAGCAACTGGCGGCCCGGTATGGCATAACGCTTCCGTTGGGCGCTGGTCCCCAAGTGAAGTTGGCTGCCAAACAGTTTGTGGAGCAGCATGGCAGACCCGCTTTGGCGGAAGTGGCCAAATTGCACTTTAAAACCACCCAGGAACTCTAACGGGACTCCGATGAGGGAACTGCAGGCTGAGCCTTGCCTGATGAGGCGAGCTTAACGCTTGGGTTTTGGAGCGTTGGTGGCCGGAGGCGCTTGAATGGGCGGTGTCGGTTGCTTGGCGGCCGGGGGCGCAAAGCTGGGCGTTTTATTGTCGGCAGGCGTGGTCTGGGAGGCGTCCGCTGGTGTCGGTGTTGTTATCGTTTCCTCTGTTTCCGGCAGTTTGGTAACCACCTCGAAGGTTTCGCCCGGTACAAAGAACGCCAGTTTTTCCTTGGGCGGGAATTTGAGGGTCAGTTCCGCGCTGGTTTGGTAGAACTCGCCCTGCGGGGTGCGGGCCTCAAACAGATCCACAATATAGGTTCGCTCGTTGGTCCGGGCTTCACGCACCTGGCCCCGTATTCGGCTGCCCTTGGGCAATGGGCCTGCTGGGGCGGCCAGTGTCAGGTAAACGGCTTCGCCAACGCCTAAGCGGGCTTCAAAAATCGCGGTGGCTGGGGATACGCTCAGGCTCAGCCCGGCGGGCAGCACCGGCAGCGTTTCCGCTACTTCAGCCCGTAAGGGGGCCTGGCGGGTAATCAACCGCATTAAATAAGAGACATGCGGGGCGAGGCCCTCCGGGTAAACCGAATCATTGGCATTCAGCAGGGTGCGCCGGGCTTCAGGCATGGCGCGGTTGCTGAAGAAGCGGACTCTTGCCATTTTTGCGGCAGCCGGCGCTACTTTGGGAGCAATATCGGCCTTGTCCTTGAAGTTTTTCAGCAGAAATTCCGTGGCTTCCTCGGAAGGCATGGGGCCGGTAATGGCCTGGGCAATGGCGGTATAGACATCGGCATAGGTGACAATTTCTTCCGGGTGATAAAACCCATGCCCGTCCGAATGCTCAATCAGCTTTTTTTCACGGGCGACTTCAATGGGCGCGTAGGCCCAATAGTCTTTGGATACATCCCGGTAGAACGGGAATTCGCTGACCAGTTCCGTATTATGGCCCAGGGCTTTCACCAGAATCGAAGCCAGTTCGGCTCGGTTGAACGGCGTGGTCCGGGTGGTGGAATCCGCCGGGAAAATACCCTTCTTGACCAGCGCGCTCACGTCATCCGTGCTCAGGGCCGGGCGGGGCGGCGGGGCCGGTGTTTCAGTGTTGTTTGATGCGGGCGATGCCTGATTGCCGCCGGGATTGATCATGTTCGGCGTCACATCGCTGGCGGGGGGAATGTGTTCCGCCTGGGGCTTTTTACGGGAGAAAAACGATAAGCCAAACGCCGAAGGAATGCAAAGCGACAGGGCTAGCAGGCAGGCAATGCCTGTTTTATAAGCCGACTTTGAAAACCCGATGGTTGATCTCATCCAGAACCTTCCTAACCTGGTTTTCAGTCTGGTGAATATCCTTTGAGTTGTCAATCACTCGATGGCCGAGTTCCATTTTACGACTTTGCGGCCATTGCGCATTCACCAGATAGCTTGCCTCGCCCGCCGCCAGTTGATCCCGCTGCATCAGGCGCTCAATCTGGGTGGTCGTTTCCGTGATGACCACCCACACTTCATCATAAAGGTGTCCGGTGTCTTCTTCAAGCAGGTTCGGTGCCTCTACGGCCCGAATGTACGTGCCCATGGGGCTGTAGAGAAAACGTTTGATTTCCTCCCGCATAACCGGCGTTAATGTTTGCTCCAGAAAAATCCGTTTTTCCGGCTCTTTGTACAAAATGCCGGCCAATTTTTTCCGTGAAAGGCGCCCTCGGCTATCAATGACATCCGGGCCAAAGTGTTCGGTGAGCCGAATGCCCAGCTTGAGCGGGTTATCCGATAACAGGTTCAGGGCAGCTTCTTTAGGATCCAGGGTATTGACGCCGTAACGCTTCAGAAAGTTGAGTACCAGACTTTTGCCGGTACATATGTTGCCTGTAATCCCGATTTTATAGGTGATGTTGCGCCTGTTTGCCATCCGCGGACCTTATACCTCAATACACAGGGGAAAAATCACGTACAATGGTGGTGTAGCCCCTTGGAGAATGTGCCATATAATGGATGGTTATCGAATTCTTGAATCTTTTATATATAATATCACTTCTCCGTTGGTTCTCGTAGATGGATCGGGCAAAAAGTGTAGTGCGAACCGGGCCGGGGAAAAAAACTGGTCAGATCTGCTGTTGTTGCTGGAATCCGTGGAGCGGAACGGTCTGCTCTCCCAGCAGGCGTTTATTCAGAGTTGCTTGAAACGAGCGTATCCGTCCTGGGTAGCAATGGAAGGGGCTTTGTTGAAGATAACGCCCCTGGCCGCCGGATTAGCTGATGAAAGTGAAGCGGCTGGCCTGTTGGAGTGGCAGCCGGGGGCCGGGTTTGATTCCGGCAAGGAGAAGCTGCAGATTTTGCAGGAAGTCAGCCGGGCGGTCAATTCCTCGCTGATTATGGAAGATATTTTTGAAGCCCTAGGCGAGGTGCTGCGCAACCATATTCCATACCAGGAAGCCGTCATCGTCATTCTGGACAACAGCCAGAACGGAATCAAGACGCTGGTGCGCATTTTTGAGGACGGCGATCTGGAAATCAGCGGGGAACATAATGCCTTTGCGGGGTATGAGCCGTTGGTGGATCAGGTGCTGCGCCAGCCGTTTTCCCACTTGTATAGCCGGGACGCCCTGCCGGAGTCGTTTCTGATTGCCGAAAACGCGGTTTCCGCGTTAGTAGTGCCGCTGGTGAACAAAGGCGTGGTAATTGGATTAATTGCCATGTCTACCTCGGATGAGGGTGGATTCTACCACTATCAGGAAGAATTGCTGACCGAAGTATCCGCCCAGTTGGCCGTGGCTGTGGAAAACGCAAAATTCTACTGGCAAACCCAGGCACAGGCTGGTCGGGAATTTTTAATCAACCAGTTGACCCGTTCCATCCGGCAATCGCTGGATATCGATATTATTCTGGGCACCGCCGTTACGGAATTGGGCAAAGTCATTGGCGTGAGCCGCTGCTTTATCCGCTATTTTTCCCCCGATGGGCAGGAAAAGGCGTTTCAGTACCAATTGCCCGGTACCCGCCGACTGGGCGCGGACGAGTTGTCCTTTGAAAAAGCGGTGTTTGCCCTGCGGAAGGATCAGCCCTTCAATCCGTTTATCCTGAATGACATTCGGGACTGTCCGTCTCAGCTAGCCACTCAAACCCAGTTGCAGGAGTGCGACATTAAATCGCTGGCTATTTTTCCTATCCTGATTCGGGATGCGCTGGTGGGCACCATTACCTTGCATCAATGCGATGCCTTTCGGGTATGGGTGATGGAGGATATTGAGCTGCTGCGCGCCTTGGCGGAGCACTTAGGCGTGGCCTTGCACCAGGCGCAACTATTTTTGGAGCTGGATCAGCAAAAGCGCGCGCTGGAGCAAACCCTGGAGGAACTCCAACAGGCGCAACTATACCTCATTCAATCCGAGAAAATGGCCGTACTGGGCCAATTTGTGGCCGGAATCGCCCATGAGGTGAATACGCCGTTGGGCACGATGGTCAGCAATAATGCCACACTGAAAGTCTGCTTCGATAAACTCAAGCAGTTGCCGTTTTCAGCGGATGAAAATGCAACCGGCCCAAGCGCCGAGCAATTGTTCACCAGTGTGGAGAACTTGCTGTCGCTCAACAAGCTGGCCTCCACCCGCATTCAGGATATTGTGAAGAACCTGCGCAATTTTGCCCGATTGGATGAATCGGAACTGAAGATTGTGGACCTGCATGAGGGCATTGATAGCACCATTCTGCTGATTCAGAGTTCTATTGACCCGAAAATCAGGATTGTTCGAAATTATGCGACGGATTTACCGCCGGTGCAGTGTTATCCGGGGCTGCTCAACCAGGTTTTCATGAATTTGCTGGTCAATGCCGCCCATGCCATTCAGGATGTAAAGCCCAGTCCGGGCTGGCAGCCGGAAATTGAGATTGATACCGCCTACTCACCGGATGCGGATCGGATTTCCATTGCTATTCGCGATACCGGTAAGGGCATTCCGGAAGAGAATATGGCCAAGGTGTTCGATCCGGGCTTTACCACCAAGGGCGCCGGTGTGGGTACCGGTTTGGGGCTGGCCTTGTGCTACCGCATCGTGGAAAAACACCACGGGCGCATTGCCGTAGACAGCGTGGTGAATCAAGGCACCCGGTTCTGTGTGGAAATTCCGGCCCGCTCGGCTACCGGCACCCATCCTTGATGAATTTCATATTGGCGATATGATAAGAGATCGAAAATTTACTTCTCTCCCCATTATTCGTTAGCATCCCCAGTGAGATATTCAAATGCCATACTCATCCACAATTCAGGAACCTTCCAAAATGACCGGTTTTTTCACCAAGCGTACCCATTTCAGCGGCGATTTGTCGAATCATAATATCGGCCAGACCGTGACCGTAAACGGGTGGGTTTCCGCCAACCGGGATTTGGGCGGTATCGTATTTGTGGAAGTCCGGGATCGCACCGGCATCATTCAGTTGGTGGCCGATCCTTCCAAGAATCCCCAGGCCCATGCGGCATTGTCCGGCCTGCGTAACGAAGATGTGGTGTCCGTAACCGGTCCGATTACCGAGCGCCCGGTGGAAACCCGTAACCCGAAGCTGGCGACTGGCGACATTGAGATTTACCCCGATGTGGTGGAAATCCTGAACCGCTCCAAAACCCCGCCGTTCCCGATGGACGAAGATGCGGACAGCGTGGATGAATTCACCCGCTTGAAATACCGTTACCTGGATTTGCGTCGTCCCAGCATGTCCAAAAACCTGGTGCTGCGTCACCAGATTATGCAGACTGTGCGCGGTTACCTGAACGATCGTCGTTTCCTGGAAGTGGAAACGCCCATTCTGATTAAAACCACCCCGGAAGGCGCTCGGGATTACCTGGTGCCCAGCCGGGTGCATCCGGGTAAAGCCTTTGCTCTGCCCCAATCCCCGCAAATCTTCAAGCAATTGCTGATGGTGGGCGGCTTTGAGCGTTATTACCAAGTCGCCCGCTGCTTCCGCGATGAGGACCTTCGTGCGGATCGCCAGCCGGAATTTACCCAGCTTGATGTTGAGATGTCCTTCATTGAGCAGGATGATGTTCTGAGCCTGATGGAAGGGCTGCTGGTGGAAGTGTTTAAAGTGGCTGGCATTACCATTCAGGCCCCGTTCCACCGCATTACCTGGAAAGAGGCGATGGACAAATACGGTTCAGACAAGCCGGATCTGCGCTTCGGGCTGGAATTTGTGGACCTGACCGACGCGTTTGCCAACAGCGAATTCGGTGCGTTCCGTAAGCCTGTCGATGACGGCGGTGTGGTGAAAGCCCTGCTGGTGAAAGGCGCTGCCTCTTACAGCCGCAAGGAACTGGATGATTTGCAAGTGGAAGCCAAGCGCTACGGCGCCAAAGGCTTGGCTTACATTGTGTATGCGGAGGAAGGCCCCAAGTCTCCGATTCTGAAATACCTGAGCGATGCCGAGCAACAGGCCATTATGGGAAAAACCGGCGCACAAACCGGCGATGTGGTGTTCTTTATGGCCGATCAGTTTATTCCGGCTTGCACCGTGCTGGGCCGTTTCCGTCTGCACTTTGCCGAGAAGCACAACCTGATCGACAAAGATCGCCACGAAATCCTGTGGGTCACCGACTTCCCGCTATTTGAGAAAACCGAAACAGGGGCATTGACTTCCAATCACCACCCCTTCACCTCGCCGCACCCGGATGATTTGGTCTACCTGGACAGCACCCCGGAAAAAGCCCGCTCCCTGGGTTACGATGTGGCCTACAACGGCACCGAAATCGGCGGTGGCTCCATTCGGATTCACCAGGCCGACCTGCAAGCCAAAATCTTCAAGCTGCTGGGACTTTCCGAAGAACAAGCGCACCAGAAGTTCGGCTTCCTGCTGGATGCTTTCCAGTACGGCACCCCGCCGCACGGCGGTATTGCACTGGGTATGGACCGTATTGTGGCCCTGCTCACCGGTTGTGAAAGCATTCGCGACGTGATTGCCTTCCCCAAGACCAACCAGGCCATCTGCCCCATGACCGAAGCCCCCGCCGAGGTGGACGAGGAGCAGTTGAAAGAACTGCATATGAAATGGGACATCAAAAAGCCGGAGCCCAAAAAGCAAGGCTAATTCATTTTTAAAAAAATTAAAATGGCCCCGTAAAATATATCGGGGCCATTTTTTATGGGAATTTCGCTGATAATAAAGTGAGGAACTCCAAATCTTCTTTTTATAGAAATTATAGAAAGACGCTGGAGTGGTGAGTGATGGAAATTGGGTGCCGCATGCAAACACCGGACTATAAAACGGTCTTCATTTTTATTGGGGCGTTTCTGATGACCGCTCTGGTCTTTTCGGCCTCTTTGGCCACCATAATTACCTTGCTGTTCTTTGGCGGCATTCCGATTCTGCAAAAGGGCATTCCCATGTGCGGCGTATTAATGCAGAACAACATGCTGGATCGAATCCTGTATACCTCCTGCGGGTGCGCGTTGGTGGAATTAATTTTGCTGCCTTTGGCCGCATTGGGATTGCGGATTTTTACGCCCAAACTGCTTGCCCAGTTTCGGTTTGTGGCGCAGCATCGGCCGAAGAAATTAAAATAGCGTTGAATCAGCCCTAAATACTGGCTATCCGGAAATAATCGGGGTATATCGGCGCTTTAGGATACCTGCCAATTTACGAGAATGATGTCCAATTGTAAAAAAAGCGTGGGCTGAGGGTAACGTTTTTGGGCGGAGCATCCGAAAAGAATATTACCTGGCAGAGGCGCAAAATGAATCGAAGAAAACCCGGACAGTCTATTATGGAATATGCCTTGATTATGGGCATAGTGGCTGTTGTTTGTATACCCGGATTGATGATGCTCAAAGCTTCCCTCAATGGCAGCATTTCCGGCATGCTGGCTCCTTCTGCGGCCCAATCATCCAAGTTGAATGTGGCTAAGCAAATTGCGATTCAGACCGGCATGCCCGCTATGCAGGCATCCACTACCGCTTTTGCCGCTTCAGTAAAAGCGCAGGACTCTTCCGTACCGATAGGAAGCAGCCAGAATGCAAACATACAGGTGTCCGGCGCCAATGGCGATATGCAGACGGTATATGCCAATTCCGCCACTATGCTCGAGCTGGCTGCACAGTTTGAACAATCCAATCCGAAAGTCAGTAATGCGTTGATTGAACTGGGGCAACTTGGCCAAAAAATGGCCCTTTCTATGGCCAGCGGAAATAAGCAGGGTACAGGAAAGCTTTGGGATCAGTTTACGGGTTTATATGGGACTTTCTATGAGGACTCGCAAGGCTATGGAAAATTAAGTGCTGCCGATCAAGCGCTGGTAAGCAATTTGACGAACCAAAGTGTAAAGTTAACCGCTGATTTCATCGACATCGGTTATGGTAGCTACACCGGGTTGAATGACTCTCGTCTTAGTCCGGCTACCGATAAGAAAGATGCCGCGAAGCAGGTAAACAGTAACTCTGTCCAGACAGAACAATGCGGCGAGAATCTGAAGTGCAAGCAGCCCTAACTAATAAGCGAGATTATTTCTCAAACCCATAGGGGCAGTGGCGGCAGGCGGACTGGCAGCAAAACCCTCGTTCCAGGTGGTATTTTTGGGTGAACACCATAAAACCCGTCTTGGCATCGATATACCAGTGTTCCCCGTTGCGCATGGCCTCGTCATGCTGATGCTGGGCATCGGGTTGGCTATCGGCGGATTGGGGAGGCTGGCTCATCGGAAGATACTCGAAGGCTTGAACAAAGAAAAAACCGCACCTCGATACCTGTTTCCAGATACCGACCCGGCTGACGTCTTGCAGCACCCGCAGGTTAAGACTTATTGCTGCTACGTTCCCGTCCTGACAAGGTTCATCCACCTTACGCCGCGCAAGGTTCAGACCGGTGGTGCGGTACCCGTTAATATACCACACAAGTCAAACGGTTTTGAATGTCTGATGGCGCAAGCCGACCAATTAAACTGAAACACCCGGAACGGTCGCGGCAAAGTCATCCGGGGTGCCGGCCGGATATTGCCCGCTGAAGCAGGCGGTACAGGGCGCATCGTACCCGGCGACCGATACCATGTCTTCCACCGACAGATACACCAGAGAATCCACGCCTAGGTATTTGCGAATGGCCTCGGTATCTTCCATCTGGTTGGCAATCAGCTCTTTTTTATTGGACATATCAATCCCGTAAAAGCAGGGATGCGTGACTTTGGCGGAGGAAATGCGGAAATGCACCTCTTTCACGCCGCAATCCTTCAGCATTTTCACCAGATTACGGCTGGTGTTGCCCCGCACGATGGAATCATCCACCACAATGGCGCGTTTTCCTTGCAACACATCTTTCAACGGGTTTAACTTCAGTTGAATGCCCTTCTCCCGTAGCTCATGCGTAGGGCTGATGAAGGTTCGGCCCACGTAGCGGTTTTTAATCAACCCTTCCACATACGGAATACCCGATTCCCGGCTATAGCCAACGGCGGCCACATTGCCGGAATCCGGCACCGGAATGACAATATCAGCCTCCGTGTCGGCGGAAATCTGTGCCAGGCGCCGTCCTAAATTCATGCGGTAGTTATAAACGGAATGCCCGTGAATAATGCTGTCCGGCCTGGCGAAATACACCAGCTCGAACACGCACAAATTCTCTTTTTTAGGCCCTTCCATAAAGAAGGATTCAATCCGGCCCTGCCCTTCCAGGTGCAGACCGGTGTAATAATCGTCCAGCTCGGCAATCAGGATTTCACCGGGCATAATATCCCGCTCGTAGGTGGCGCCCACAATGTCCAACGCGCACGTTTCGGAAGCGAATACCAACGCGCCGTTCTTGGTTTTGCCCATGCAGAATGGGCGTAGCCCATGCCGGTCGCGGGCGGCAATCAGCGTGTCGCCCGTGGCAATCACCACGGAAAACGCCCCTTCGCAGGCGTCCATCGCCTCTTTCACCGCATCTTTCAGGGAGCGTCCCTGATTCAGCAGGTAGTTGATATACAAGGCCATCAGGTGGCTGTCGCTGTTGCCATGCCCCAGGTAGCCCTTGGATTCCAGGAATTCCCGCAGGGAGTCGGTGTTTATCAGGTTGCCGTTGTGGGCCAGTGTTAGCGCTCCAAATGGAGTGCGCACCACCACGGGCTGCGCGTTGCCCAGGTTACTGGCCCCGGTGGTGGAGTATCGGGTATGCCCAATGCCTACTTGCCCAGTCAGGCTGTCCAGCACATGTTCGTTAAACACCTGATTTACCAGGCCCATTTCCTTGTGCAGGCGCAGTTGGTGGTTATCGAACACCGCCATGCCGCAACTTTCCTGGCCCCGGTGCTGCAAGGCGTACAGGCCGAAGTACAGCGTATGTCCCAACCCGGCGGAACTGCGATCCAGGATACCGAATACGCCGCATTCCTCATTGATGGATTTATACGGCACCATATCCGTGAACTCGGGAGTGGCCTGACGTGGTTGGGAGATCGAATCAGAGGACGGCAAGGGTCTGGCTCCACAAATCTTTCAAGGGCTGTAACGCAATCGGGGTTTGCTGGTTCAGGTGCAGTTCAAACGGCTGAATGGTCCGGCCCAGCGGCACAAAGGGCATGGTGGTTTCCAGGCGCTGACGCAAGGCCGCCTCCTGCTCCGGACGATAGGCGATCAGATAAGTGCCCGCCGTCTCCCCGAAGAGCTGTTCATCCAGCCGCAAATCCGGGCTTAAGCCTTCAATATTCAAGTCTAGCCCGATGGCATGCTCAAAGGTCATTTCCAGTAAGGTAGGCATCAGGCCGCCAATGGAAACATCCTGCACCGCCGCTACTTGTTGATCTTCAATCAGGGCACGGATAGCGGTCATGGATACTTTTTCAAAGTCCAGATCCACATCCGGCGGATCGCCTTCGGTGCGGCCCAGGGCCAGCTTTTGGTATTCCGAACCACCCAAGTGCGGGTGGAAGCGACCCACCAGCGCTACATTCAGTCCAGCTTCCCGAATGGAGGGGGCCATGACCTTGCGTTCATCTTCAATCAGGCCAACCATACCAATAGTCGGGGTGGGAAAAATTGGCTCGCCGGAATGTTCATTGTACAGGCTCACGTTTCCGCTGATGACCGGCGTTTCGAACACTTCGCAGGCATCCTTAATGCCTTGCACGGCGTAGTAGAGCTGATAGTAAATCTCCGGCTTTTCCGGGTTGCCGAAGTTCAGGTTATCGCTGACCGCCAAGGGCAACGCGCCGGTGACGGTCAAGTTGCGGGCGGCCTGCGCTACGGCGAACATGCTGCCCCGGTAGGGCTCCAGATAGACATAACGCGCGTTGCAATCGACTGTGACTGACAACGCCTTGCCGGAGAATTCCCCGTTCTTCTTGCGCAGGCGAATGACACCGGAACCCAGGTTCTCAGAGGCCAGAATGGTGTTATTTTGCACGTGCCGGTCGTATTGGGAAATCACGCCAGTTGGACGGGCAATGTTGGGCGAGGCGAACAGCTTTTTCAGCCAGCCTTCCACCTCAGTCAGTTGAATGTCGTTCAAGCCTTCTTTGGCTTCCAGAGTGCGGCGCTGCTTGGCGGCTTCCGGCTCCGGCGGGCGGGTGCCCCGGTTATAGGATGGCGCCAAATCGGTCAGCAGCTTGGCAGGTAAATCTACAACCTTTTCGCCCTTGTGAAAAATGGTAATGTTCTCATCCGCCGTAATCTCGCCAATCACCACCGCCGGAATGCGCCATTTGGCGAACACATCCAGCACCGGTTGCTCTTTGCCCTTTTCCAGCACGAACAACATGCGCTCTTGAGACTCGGACAGCAGGTATTCATGGGCCAGCATGTCCGGCTCACGGGCGGGCACCTTGTCCAGATCCATCACAATGCCCACATCGCCTTTGGAGGCCATCTCGCAACTGGAGCTGGTGAGCCCGGCGGCGCCCATATCCTGCGCGGCCACTACGCAGCCGGTGGCGAAGGCTTCTATGCAGGCTTCAATCAGTAACTTCTCGGCAAACGGGTCGCCGACTTGCACCGCAGGGCGATCCTCGTTGCTGTTTTCGTCCAGTTCCTTGCTGGCGAAGGCCGCACCGCCCATGCCGTCCTTGCCGGTGGCCGAACCCACGTATAATACCGGGTTCCCGACGCCTGCCGCCTTGGACGACATCTCGTCCCCGTCGTACAAAATGCCGACTGCCATGGCGTTGACCAGCGGGTTGCCGCTGTAGCATTCATCAAAGAAGACTTCTCCGGCCACGGTGGGAACGCCCACGCAGTTGCCGTAATGGGCAATACCATTTACGGCGCCGCCAAACAGAAAGCGGTTGCGTACCTGAGTGGGGCTGGTTTCACCGCGCTCCGGAAAACTCATGGGCCCAAACCGCAGGGAGTTCAGGTTGGCGATGGGTCGCGCGTTCATGGTGAAAATATCCCGCAGGATGCCGCCCACGCCGGTCGCCGCGCCCTGGAAAGGCTCCACGGCGGTGGGGTGGTTGTGGCTTTCAATTTTAAAGGCAATCTGAATGCCGTCGCCAATATCGATAATACCGGCGTTTTCGCCCGGCCCGGCCACCACGCGGGGGCCTTTGTTGGGCAGCAGCTTCAGCAAATGGCGGGAATTTTTGTAGCAGCAATGCTCACTCCATAACACACTGAACATGGCCAATTCATTGAAGTTCGGCTCCCGGTTCAGGTGGTTGCGGATTTTCTGGTATTCTCCCTCGGTTATGTTCAGCGTTTTCAGCAGCGATTGCAAATTGGTGGCAAGCGTCGTGGTGGCGGACATATTCATTTCCCTGTTCTGGCTGGAACTGACGCCCCGATTATCTCCCAAAGCCTTCTGTTTTCCAAGCGGAGGAAAATCCGGGCAAAGATAACTTCGTTTCAAACGTATAATATCGATAGGTTGATGAGGTAAATTCGTTAGGGCAAGGGCCTTGGATAGGGTTTGATAGAGCAGCATAGCAGTTGGCAACCAACAGTGAAACATGCCTACTATATGAGCCAGGTGTGTTTGTGGATGGCGTGTGGTCTTTTTATTACGGCGTATACAGGCTACCTATTGTTCAATTGGCAATCGCTGCTGTATGCGTTGCACAGTAGTGGACGCTTACCTATAGGAGGAGTGCTGCTACTGCAGGTGATAGCGTTCTCAACGGTATCTGCATACAAGCACAGGTGCGGCACGTGGGCGGCAGTTTGGCTGTTCTTTGCCTATTCCTTGGTTAATGGGCTGACATTTTGTGCGATATTTCAGGCTTTCACCGATCAATTTATGATGAGCGCCTTTGACATAGCGGGCGGCATGTTTGTTGGGATGTCGCTGTATGCATATTGCGCTAAACAGGATCTCTCATCCGTAAAAGCCTTCCTGTTTTCCGTCTTGCTGGGGCTACTGTTGGCGATAGGGGTGAATTTTTTGCACCAGAGCGTACTGAATTTGGTCGTGTCCGTTGTCGGGGTGCTTATATATGCGAGCGTGACTTCTTATCATGCGCCGCATGTCAAGCTCATTGGTACCGGCAGCGAGGAGGAGAGCCCAAAACCGTCAATATACGGGGCTTTAACTTTATACCTGGAATTTATCAATATATTTGTGCGGATCATAGAATCAACCGGTTTCATGAATATGAACCGGAGATGGAGACGTTAATATTCTTTTAGAAGAGCGGGTATTTGCAAATTCCGGTGGTTTCGGCTTTAATCGATGGCTATGAGTAATCCGGCCAATACATTTCCCGATAAAGAACAGCTCTTTGAGTTGATAGTGCGCGATGGCGTGGAAGCGTTCAACGATTTCCGTCGCAACACGGGATTTGAGCCATTGGATCTTTCCGGGCTGGATTTTACCGCCAAGGACATGACCGGCATTAATTTCAGCAACACCGATTTAACCGGCTGCACGTTCGACTTTGCCTACCTGGTGGAAGCGGTGCTGATTTTAACGGATTTATCCCGTTCCTCCTGCCGGGAAACGGATTTTTATATGGCGAATCTGGAAGAGGCGGAGTTGCTGCATTGCAATCTGGATCAGGCCAATTTTGCCGGTGCTGCGCTGGCAGATGCGGTATTCAATGGCAGTCAGGCGACCAAGGCCAGCTTTCAGGACGCGGATTTAACCAATACTAAATTCCAGAAGGCGCAGTTAGCCGATGCGGATTTTTCCGGCGCCATACTGCGTGGTACGGACTTTCAGGATGCGAATACGGAGTGGGCTAATTTTGACGGCGCCCAATATGATGAGACTACCCGCTGGGGCTCTCATCCCCCATTTGCGGTGCAATAGCAGCCATTCAGCTATTTCAGGATCTATTTAAAAATTAATTTGATTAAAAAAATTGGGGGGTGGGTATTACATGGGTGCGTTCGTTAAACGCTATTAGCGGCGCAAGTGTGAGTATCAGTGAATGAGAATATCGACGGTCATCCTGACCACTCGGCGCTTTGGCATTCCACGGCTTTCCAAGTTTTAAACGACAGGAGATCAGTTTCATGCGGGAATCCATCACCCGGCAGCAAAAAGAAGTTTTCCAGCGTGACTTGGGGATGGGGTTGGTACGGTTTATCAGTTCCCAGGACGTTTGGCTGGCCCTGGACGACAATGAGATGGACAGCCGCCGCTTGCCCGGAGTGAGTTCCGGCTTTCTGGGCCATGTTTCTCCTGCCGAGTTGAAGCGGTATCATCGTCAGTTGTTTTACTGGCTGATGCTGCGAAAAACCGGCGATGCGCCCTGGCATCATCCCCTGACCCGGAATTGGGTGGGGTATCTTTAGATTTACGAGTCCGATACTGATTGCAAGTTGTTGTCTCAAATTCATCATTCTTTGCGAGCAGCGCGAATAACCAACCCCGGTGCGGACAGGCCGGGGTTTTTATTTATGGATGAGTTTCGTTGGCAATGGGAACCGCGGGCCCATAAAAAAGCCTCGGCGAACTGTCCGAGGCTTTTATGCTGAATGATTCTGAGTGGCAAACATTGAAATAAAAGGTGATCAATGACTACAACCGACTGTAAGTGGCGTCACAGGGGTTACATACAATTAATTCCCGGCGTTAAAATATCTTAAACCTGTTTCGGTTTCGTTACGGAATTTGGGAAATGTTGTTTCGCCCTTGCTGAATTGATTGAGTCAGATAGAATGACGTCCGCAAAACATACAAAAAGCACTCTGTCTCAGGCGGAGCGCTTTTTTGTTTGGAAAATTGAATTAAGCGGTGGTACCCGCAGCGGCTTTAGCGGCTTGCGCTGTCTGCTGATTCTGTTTGCGGCCCAACAGCATAACTTCCCGAACTACTTTGGCGGCAACCACGGTGGAAACCCCGGAAGGGTCGTAATGGGGAGATAGTTCCACCACGTCCGCGCCGACGAAGTTCAGGTGCCGGAATTCCATCAACCATTCCACAAACGTGCTGAAGCTCATGCCGCCGGGTTCAGGGGTGCCGGTGCCGCTCATAATGGAGGGATCCAGCACATCCAGATCAATCGTCAGGAACACCGGGCGACCTTCCAGCCGGGCCAGCGCTTTGGGCAAATCTTCCCGCGTTTCCAGCAGGGTGCCGTTTTTACGCATCCAGGCGAACTCTTCCTGCGGGCCGGAACGAATGCCGAGTTGTACCAGACTGTCTGCGCCCACCAAATCCACGCACCGGCGTAATACCGTGGCATGGGAGAGCTTTTCGCCCAGATAGTCATCTCGCAAGTCAGCGTGGGCGTCAAAATGTAGAATGGCCAAATCCGGGTATTTTTCCACGTAAGCTTCAATAACAGGAAACGTTACCAGATGCTCGCCGCCCAGGCCCAGCCAGCGTTTACCGGCTTGTACCACATCACGGGCATTTTCCCGAATCATGGTTAAAATGGCGTCCCGGTTGCCCAGGGGGAATTCCAACTCACCGGCATCAAAATAAGGTGTTCCGTCCAGATCTGCATCCTGCAAGGGGGAGTAGGTTTCCAGTCCCCAACTGGCCCCACGGATGGCTTCGGGGCCAAAGCGAGTGCCGGGGCGGAACGAGGTGGTGCCGTCGTAGGGAAGCCCGACCAATACCCAGTCGGCCTCTTCAAAGGTTTCGCAAGCACCCATCCAGTTGCGGGGAATAAACGGACCGCGCACCATTAGACGGCCGCTCCGGCGGTTGCTTTTGCATTTTCTTCTGGTGCAAATACCTGCTTTACATAGTTCGGCAGAATGAAGACCGACTTGTGGATTTCCCGATTATAGTAGCGAGCGGTTTTTTCCAGCTCGGCGGCCACGGACTCATTGAGATTCTCCAGCGGCTTGATGCCCTTGGAGCAGAAGCTCCAGGTCCATTGGCCGCCCGGATAGGACGGAATGCAGGCCGTATACGGCTGAACGTATGGGAACACGGAGCGCAGCAGCTTGTTGATGCGTTTGCACTCATCCGGCACCGCGACCGGGGATTCGCTCTGGCAGGCCATAATGCCGTTTTCAGTCAGGGCGGCCAGCGTGTTCTGATAAAACTCTTGGGTAAACAGTTTCTCACCGGGGCCAATCGGGTCGGTGGAATCGATCAGGATCACGTCAAAGGTGTTCTTGTGATTGGCAATGTAAGCCGCGCCGTCGCGCACTTCAATTTCCACACGCGGGTCATCCAGCTTACCGGCAATGCTGGGTAGATATTTTTTGCTGACTTCAATCACGTCGCCGTCAATCTCGCACAACACGGCGCGCTCCACGGAGGGATGTTTTAACACTTCGCGAATGGTGCCGCCGTCTCCGCCACCGATGACCAGAACATTTTTGGGGTTCGGGTGGGCCAGCATCGGGATGTGGGCAATCATCTCATGGTAAATAAACTCGTCCCGCTCGGAGGTCATCACCATGCCGTCCAGCAGCAGCATGCGGCCCAGCGCCACG
>JAJQJM010000147.1 GCA_021323475.1 Vampirovibrio sp. | reverse complement strand
CGGCGGGGCGCTTAATTTCAATCCAGCGCTGATCGTAACGGGCAATCAGGGCGTTGGGCGGAGCGGATTCAGTGGGGTGGTGGTTCTGCGGGTCGAACAATTGCAGAATTTGCCCTTCCACAAAAATGGCCTTGGGAATGAAGATATCGTTGCTGAAGCATTGGGCCAGCTTTTCAGCGATGGTGGTTTTCCCGTTTCCGGGCTCACCGTATAAAAATAGCCCGCGACCGGAGTTAATGGCCGGGCCGATGGTATCGAACAGTTTGGAATCGAAAATCAAATCCTTGAATGCCTCGGCCAGCACCGCGAAATCCGGTTTTTCATTGCGGATGGATTGCGCGGAAATGGCAGCCAGATAATCGGCGAACGGCACCGGGGCCGCACCGGCATAAGCGGAGATCTCGCGGGCAATCATGGCTTTTTCCTGCCCGGTTTCCGTCAGCATGTAAATAAAGTCACCCACACCGGAACTGGTTTTATGGTACACCAGCAAGCGGGCCTTCAAATCGGACAAAAGGGGTTCCACCACCGTAAAATGCAGACAGATATCCGCAGCGATTTCCCGGCCGCTCATGGCCCCCTTGGCCAGCATGACCTTGAAAATCAGGTCTTCCACCACCACGGAAGTCAGTCCGGTTTCCTCCAGCGTTTTGGGCACCAGCGGCATAAACCGGGATCTCGGCTTTTCCGGCAAGTTTTCATACATCGCTTCACTGCGCTCAGAGGTGCCGTTTTGGGATGCTCCGCCGTGCAGACTATCCGGGGCTAAAGACATAGTTCTTCCTCACATCCGATTCTTGTTGGCTATTCTCAATTCAAAATCCGTTGCCGCTCACTCAAGCCATCCGTTTCAGAAGGCCGATCCGGCCTCAACGCGCGAAACACGGATAAGCATTTAATACCCACTTTTGCGGCCTTAAAAACCTGAAATCACGATAAATTTACGAAACGACAAAAACCGGCCACACCTACTAATTTTTCTTCTGCCCCAAGGAAAAATAGTTCTTATTAAAAATAATAGTTCTTAAATAAGAATTATGAATCAGCAGTTTAATTTGACTCCAATTGGGTATAAGTGAACAAGTTGCAAGTTGAGTTGTCTTTAGTTGAGCATTTGAGGTGTGGTTCCTATGCTGACATTCAGGCAAGGCGTCTCCTTTGGAGGGGCAACTACTTTGATGAGCATTGGCGGCGCTATTTTAACGCTTTGCGCATCGGTGCTAGCCATTGATACGGCCTTCTATTTCAATTGCCAAAACCAGTTGCAGACTGCCACAGATGCCGCCGCATTGGCCGGCGGACAGGCCATGTTCCTAGGCCGAGACGCCGCAGAGGAAGCGGCGCTGGAGATGCTGGAAGCCAATTCCATCAATGGCATGCCCCTGACCAGCGATGATGTTGAATTTGAAGCGGGTTCGGCCAATTTTAAGCTGAAAGCCAAAAAAACGGTGCCCACCATTATGGCCAAACTGCTGTGCGGGCTGGCCGGAAAAAACCCTGGCCGCCTTGTGGACGGGCAGCCGGTGGATGATTCGGATGGAGATGGCAACGTCGATGCGACAGACGGCTGCTCTTATATGACGGTTTATGCGGGCTCCCAGGCCGTTGGCGCCCCACGGGACACGGTACTGGTATTCGATACCTCCAGCTCCATGGACGACCTGGGTTACGGCCAGCCCTTCCGCGACGTACGTTCTGCCGCCAAGGCATTTGTAGACATGGTGGTGGAAATGGAAAATGAAAATCCCAATTCCATCGATAAAGTGGCACTGGTTAAATTCGATCAAAGCTCTAAACTGGTTCGTACCTTTACCTCAACTCAAGACTCCCCGGGGCTGAACCGGATTAAGAACGATATCGACAGCTTAAAACTCTATACGGGTTCCGGCTGGAACACCAATTACGAGTCCGGCTTAAAAGTCGCGCTGGATGAACTACAGGCACGTGCCCGCCCATCGGCGCATAAGACCATCATCTTTTTTACAGACGGAGAACCCAACCTGCCGGGCGGATCTACCGATATCAATAACTGCCTGTACTATAAATCCAAAAATAAAAACAGCCAGGCAAAAACCTGTGCCCAAACCTATATTAATTACATGACGTCCAAAACCAACACTCAAATTGAGCGGGCTGCAGACATGGACGTGACCATTCACACCATTCAGATCAGCGATGCAGAAGCGGGAGGCTCACTGGAAACCTTCCAGTACCTGCTGGGAAATAACCGCTGGGAGCCCGGCCTGCTGGACAGCATGGCGGATGAAACATCCGGCAAGCAATATGAAGCGGAATCCGCCGACGGGGAGGCCATTCTGGAGATTTTCCAGGAAGTCGCCAAAATCGTGCATATGAAACTCGCCCCGTATTCGGCGAATTAAGCGTTAACACACTGAGCCTATCAGCACAATCAAGGAGTTCAGCCATGAAAAAAGCTGGAGAACAAACCGGGAAACCATTCAGCATCAATCAATCCAGGTGGTTGCTCCCGCTTCTGTCGCTTCTGGTTGTCATTCAAAATTCGGCGCACCTGGCATCGGTTGAATCAAAAACATCCGTCACACCAAACGTCGGCAGCCAATACGAGTGCATCGACGCGGATGGCGATGAAAAATGCGATAACCCACCGGAAGATTAAGCCGGAGCCTGCATCAGCCAAGGCGGGCTCTTTCGTCATGCGGGAAACGCCTGCCTTGATAATTTCCCGAATATAAAAATTAGGCAGCTGCGAAAACCATGTTTGAACTGCCCTTAAATTGGGCATTGCATATTCAGATCAATATTTTCCAAAGCAAGCTGAAATGATTCCTGAAATGATACAAAGAAGACGCTCGTCCGGTTTCCAGGTAATTCAAATTTTGGGCCTGTTCATGCTGGGGCTCATCGTCTCAGCGCTGGCAATTGATTTCGGGTATTATTACGCCGCCCAGAACCAGTTGCAAACCGTGGCGGACAGCGCCTCCCTGGCAGCGGCAAATGAATTGTACCGGGACATTGACGTGGATCTGGATGCCAAACTGGGCAACGCCCGTGCCGCCGCAACCGAGCTGGCCGATGAAAATATGAACGGCATGGTCCTGGAAGGGGACGATGTGATTTTCGGCTTTATCGATCCGGGCACCAAAACCTATGATCCGGCGACGTTTCAAACCCCGTCCGGCAATCCGGATTATGGCCTGACCGGAGGTTATAACGCCGTTCGGGTCAAGGCGCGGCGCACCGCAAATAGTGCAAACGGCGCATTAAATACGATTATGGCGAACATGATCGGCGTTACCCAGATGAACACCATGGCTACCTCGATCGCCATGCTGGACCAGACGGTGAACACCATTACCGATGGTGGCCTGCGCCCCATCTATGCTTGTGAGGCTCAATTCAACACCACCATGCAGGACGGAATCCCGGAAAACAATACCGTTCGCATTTACGGGGATCACGTGGAGGTGGACGGCGTTCAGGATACCACCGGCTGCCCGGCCATGGGCTCCGGCAACTGGGGCTTTGCCGACTTTACGGATTGCAGTTCCGGCACCGTGGGGGCCAGCACCATCCGCACCTGGTTCGTCAGCGGCTATCCCGGCACCGTGACCGCTGGCCAATGCTACAGCACCAAGCCCGGCAACTTCATTTCCAGCATCAGCGATGAGTTGGACACCCTGGTCAGCAACGGCACCGTCTTCCCCATTCCGCTTTATAACAGCTGGAGCGGTAACGGTTCCAACGGCAAGGTGGACGTCAGCGGCTTTGCCGGTTTTAAGATTACCGACTACGTGGCCAACGGGGCCCAGGCCAATCGCTACATTGAGGGGCATTTTTACCGATACGCCTGCAAGACAGGTTGCGCCAGCAGCGATGACGGCAGCACCACCCCCGGCGGTTCTATCGTAAAACTGCGCTTAGCTTCCAAATCCTGACCGGACTGCTGATTAACCCTCCCAGGGTTTGCCGCCGAACGGCTTATTGGCATCTTCATCGCCGGATTTTGGACGGATGAACGGGGTCAAAATATCAACGGGAATCGGGAAGAAGATGGTGGTGTTTTTTTCCGCGCCAATCTCCACGCAGGTTTGCAGGAAACGCATTTGCAGCGCCATCGGGTGATCTTCCATAATATCCGCCGCTTCCACCAGTTTCTGGGCCGCCTGGAATTCGCCTTCCGCGTTGATGATCTTGGAGCGGCGCTCCCGTTCCGCTTCGGCCTGTTTGGCCATTGCCCGCTGCATGCTTTCCGGCAGATCCACGTTCTTCACTTCCACGTTGGTTACTTTAATGCCCCAGGGCTCGGTCTGCTCATCCAGAATGGTCTGAATCTCCTGGTTAATCTTGTCCCGGTTGGACAGCAGCTCATCCAGGTGGCTTTGGCCCAGGATGCTCCGCAGCGTGGTTTGCGCCATTTGAGAGGTCGCATACGAGAAATTCTCAATTTCCACCACGGCCTTAATGGGATCGATGACCCGGTAATACACCACCGCATTGACCTTGATGGAGACATTGTCCCTGGTCATCACGTCCTGCGGGGGCACATCCAGCGTAATCGTCCGCAAATCAATCTTAACCATGCGATCGATCACCGGCGGCGCAATCAGAACCACCAAGCCCGGCCCAACCGGCTTGGAAACAATTCGCCCCAACCGAAATACCACGCCGCGCTCGTATTCGCTCAGCACCCGCAGCCAGCCAATCAGGTAAATGCCTACGAAAATGGCTATCGGCAATGCTAGCGGAATTAAAAACGTCAGGATATTCATGGTTTTACAAACTCCTCTCTCGTACTAGACCCCAAAATGCAACGGTTAACCGGAAACAGGCCGCGTTCCGGGGCTTGCCAACGGCTGGCGAATGACCCGCAACACCTGCGGATTGACACTGTCAAAGCCCTTCACCCGGATTTCCTCATTTTCCTCAATGCAGTCCTCGCCCAGCGGCTCCGCAGGCAGTGCGTCCCAGACTTCCCCGGCTACCACCACTTTGCCGCCCCGCGCATCGTAAATGGGCGCGGTCACCCGGCCCAACTGATCAATCAGCTTATGCTTCGGGCCAATCGCCGGCTGGCTCAGTACATCCAGTATTTGTCCGAACGCCCATACGCAAATACCGATGAACATCAGGCCCACCAGCAGCAGAATGGCCAATTGCGCGAATGGTATCAACCCGTTGATCATGGCGCCTCCCCAGGCGTTTCTCCGGTTTCTTGGCCCGGCGGTATCGTCATTGCCGACAATTCCTCCCTTGTTCGACCGTATCCCGATTCTTAAGCTCGTGGTTTAAACACGACACCCCAGGGGCATTATGTAACAGTGTAGCAGAGGAGGCATGCTTGGGATCGCATCACAAGCGCCGGGTTCGGGTAACATAGCGCAGACTGCGCTTCGAGGATTTTAATCATTATTAAATTAAGTCCGATTCGATCAGGGGAACGGAATAGCCCGGTTGGTCGTCGTAGTGATTTCAGAGTGCGTTCATTCCGTATATACAAAGCGCATTTCATTCCCTGTCGCCCGGTCATAGCTTGGCAGGACGCACGGGGCCCGCAGGACTTAACGTATTTAGTGGATAACGCTGAATTTCGAATTAAGGTAAACTGGTGGGTAAGTGTCGTTTTATTATTTGTGTGGTTTAACCTGTCGTTCACTAACAGGGAGTCTCAAGCGAATGCAACATAGTTTAAAAGGCCCCAAGCAGTTCTTGGCATCCGCCATGACTGCGGGCCTGATGGTTTCCCCCCTCCTGTCCCTGAGTTTACCTGCCTTCGCTGAAGATTCCGGCTCCAGTCGCGCCCCGTTGCAGGGCACCATTATCAAGACCGACGAGCATAACAATATTCCCACCGTGAACGAGGACGAAATCAAGAAGGTTCCGCCCGGCAGCACCGTGGATATGGTTATTTCCACCGCCGTAACCACCGGCATCAACGTGGAAGGCGACGAGTTTTTTGGCAAGGTCAGCAAAGACTACACGGTGGACGGCAAAGTCGTGATTCCCAAGGGCACCATCGTTCACGGCATCGTGGAAGAGATGGAAGGCCCCAAACGCGCTGGCCGTAATGGCTATATCGCCACCAAGTTCGATTACATGATTACCCCGGATGGTCGGGAAATCTCCATTGAAGGCCAGAACACCACCCGTGACTCCAAAGGCAAAGCCGCCGCTAAAATCGTGGGCAGGGCCGCCGGGTTTACCGCCATTGGCGGGGTAGCGGGCGCCATTATGGTTTTAAAATACGGCGGCATGGCTGCTGTAGCCGCATCCAACGGATACGCCCTGGCCGGGGGTGCCGCCTTGGGTGGAACCGTCGGGTTGACTGCCGCAATGCTCACCAAGGGCAGAAACGCCATGATTCAACCGGGCGCGGAAATCCGGGTAAAACTGGCCGAAGACCTGAAGTTACCCACCATGAACATGCCCGATGCCTCTGCGGATGATTACACGCTGCAAGGCTTAAAGGTAAAAGTGGCCGGCATGCGCATCGACAAAGACCCCTTTGGCGAGCTGAACGAGATTACCTTGACGCTGGACATCGACAACAAGACCGAAAATACCTTCTCCACCTTTGAAATCGGGCTGGAAGACGAGTTCGGCAACACCTTCTTCCCGTCCCCGTTCGGCGATACCGGCATGTGGTTCAGCAAAATCACCCCGAATGCCCATGTTTCCAACAACATTACCTTCAACGTGGACAACGTGAAGCTGCAGCACCGCCTGGTATTCTACAAGCAATACAGCCGTCAGCCTTTGGCCAAAATCGCCCTGACGGACGCCATGGTTACCGATAAAAAAGGCGGCAAGGCCGGCAAAAAGGCGGACAAAGTTTCCAGCCGCTAGATATTCCTGGCACAGAAATGACAGGGGCTACCTCTCCATTTAGATCGGTGCGCCTTGGAGCTGGTTATCAGACCACTTCGTCCAGATGGGACGCGTTGCGTTTGCGGGGATTCACCCGTTCAGGGGCTACTTCCGGCTCGGCCTGATTCCAATAATTACTGGGCAGGTACTGTCCGCGCCCCACGATGAAGTGATCGATGGTTCGGGTTTCGGTTTTGTCCCACGGTCGGGTGGCAGAGCCTTTCAGCCGTTCAATCTTGTCCAGATCCTTGGCGCTATGGGTGGCAATTTGCATAATGGTGCGCACCGGATCGTTGAACGGATCCTGCTCATCCAGCTTCTTCCACTGGCGTTTGGGCGTCCGCAGCATCTGCAAACGGGCCTCCAGGTATTTTTCCACATTCGCGCCGGATTTCGTGCTCGGGCCAAACTTGTGAGTAATGTATTCCTGCGCCTTGGGGTCGGTTTTCAGGTAATCCAGCACGTCCTCGCGCACGATGGCTTGGTTTGGTCCCACCAGAATACCATCCAACAAGCCTTTATTATCCTTGAGCGACCCGTAGAACATCGCCTCCAAGGGATTTAACCACGTATCCTGGTTCAAATCGGTTTCCACCTCCGCCCGGTCGCGTCCGGTGGCTCTGGAAATCACACCCGCAATATGGCGGTACAGAGAATCCATATAATCGGCGGACTGGTTGCCCAGCGTGGGATTAGCGCCCCGGATGGCGCTGATGGAGGGCTGGTGAATCATAATGCGCGCCTGTGGGGTGGCCAACTTGTTACCGGTGGCATTTGCCAGCAGCCATGCGCCGCAACTGGCCGCCATCCCGTCTACAATCACATCCGTCTTTATTTTTCCGCCGCTGTCCAGCTCGTTGCTGATTTTGTAAGCGGCCCGCACATCCCCACCCGGACTGTTCAGCAGCAGCTTGATATTGCTGGGATCC
>JAJQJM010000021.1 GCA_021323475.1 Vampirovibrio sp. | reverse complement strand
TTGCTATAGCGGCAGTTAAATTCCTCCTGGGGTGAGGTAAAGCTGAATAGGCTTCCAGGGCGATTCCATCTGGCTGTTCATTCAGGATGCGTGAAGCCTGGTATCCATTCTGGCGTTGGGAAACCTGTCCGGGCTTGCCTTGGCCGAAACCCTCACGCCCAAGATTGTTGAATACACGCTGCCAACCGGCCAAACCCTATACATCAAGGAAGATCACAGCCAGCCCATCATAACTATCGATACCTGGGTCAAAACCGGCTCGGTGAATGAAACCGCCAAAATCAAGACTTTACCCATTACTACATCACCACGGCCACACCCTACTTTGAGGAAGCATTGAAGCTGCATGCCGACATGATGGTGAACGCAGCTATCCCGACTACAGAATTGCCCCAGGAACGCAAAGTCGTTCAGGAGGAAATCAACCGGGCCAACGATAATCCGGATCGGCAACTGTACACGGAACTGTCCAAGCTGATGTACGGCAAACACGGCTACGCGCTGGACACGCTGGGCCCTAAGGAAAACATCGCCAACATCCCACGGGAGTCCATTCTGGAGTATTACCATTACTGGTACCAGCCGCAAAACTTCAATACCATTATTGTGGGCGACGTAGACCCGGAAAAGGCAAAGAAGCTGGTGGCCTCTACCTTCCCCGCACCACCGTTCGTGTCCCCCAAAGATTATAAGGCCCCTGGCGTCGGGCCGGTTGCGCCCCCCAACGCCGCGCAATCCAAAGTCTTGCAGAATCCCAACATTTCACAAGCCTATATTGCGCTGGGCATGTTAGGCCCCGCCCAGCAAAAGCCGGAGGATGTTTACGCCCTGGATATCGCCATGCTGGCCCTGGGCTCCGGTAAAAGCTCCCGGCTGTATCGGGCTTTAAAGGAGAGTAAGCCGCTGGCCACCAGTGTATCCGCCGGGAATTACACCCAAAAATATTCCGGCCTGCTTGTAGTAAAGGCGGAAGCCACGCCGGACAACCGGGATGCGGTGAAGCAGGAGATTCTGAGCCAGCTAAGAACGCTGAAAGCCAAGGGCATCACCCAGGCCGAACTGGACAAGGCCAAAACCCAGTACCTGAAAGACTTTATTTTTGAGAACGAAACCACCGACGGCACAGCCTCCAGCATCGGCTATAACGTAACCATCGGCAGCCTGCAGGACTACCTGGACCATGTGAGCAACGTGGAAAAAGTGACCCTGGATAAGGTGCAGTCCGCTTTGAACCAGTACATCAACCTGAATAAAGCCGTAATGGTGGAACTGCTGCCCAGCAGTATGGAAGTGAATCTGAAGACCGAAACGGATACAAACCTGGCCTTGTTAAAAGGCACCCCGGCTCCCACCGAGACCACCGCACCGGCAACGGCCCAGGCGGCCACTCAACCGGGGCAGCCCCAAGCGCCAGCGCAATCCGATGCGAAAGCTCAAACCGTCGCCCCCCAAAAAACCGTGTTGCCTAACGGCATGACGCTGATTAGCCAACCGCTGAAGGATTCTTCTACCGTGGCGATTAAGATTTTCGTCAAAGGCGGGCAAGGCGTGGAATCCATTCCCGGTACTGCGGCGCTGGTAAGCTCTGTGATGATGCAAGGCACCCAAAGCCGCACCGCCCAGGCCATCAGCCGGGAACTGGAAAGCAAGGGCATGAGCCTGATTGTGTCGTCGGATGAAGATTATATCGAAATCACCGGCAGCGCCATTCAGGAAGACCTGGGCGAACTGTTCGTGATATTGAAGGACGTGCTGAACAACCCTGTCTTCGATGATAAAGAGATTGCCAAAAAGAAGGAGCAGATTCGGCAAAGCATTGCAGCCAGCCGAGATAACCCTTCCACTGTGGCGTTTGAGAACCTGACCATGGCCTTGTACCCGCACCATCCCTACGGGAACGAGGGGAAACGCATTGAGGCCAACCTGGAGAAAATTACCCGCCAGGATTTACTGGATTATTACCACCTGTACTTTGAGCCCCAAAACATGGTGGCGTCCGTGGTGGGCATTTTTGATCCGAATACCGTCCAGAATTACCTGAGCAGCTTGTACCCGGAATGCAAAAGCTGCCCCAAAAGCGCGGTAGAAATCCCGCCGGTTCCCAAGCTGGCCAAGGATGAAGTCATCACCGAGGAAAAGCCCCAGCTTTCCGCCGTATGGATGGCTCAAGGCTGGCTGGTGCCGCCAATCAGCGCTAAAAAGGACTATGCCACGCTGAAAGTCATTAACTCGCTTATCGGCACCGGCATGAGTTCCCGCTTATTCGTAGATTTGCGCGAAAAGCAGGGCTTGGCCTACGTAGTGGGCAGCATGTACCCCTCCCGCGAGCAAGAAAGCCGCTTTGTTATCTATATCGGCACGGATCCCGCCAATACGGACAAAGTGCGGGCAGGGTTCACCCAAGAAATCAAACGGCTGCAAACGGAACCCGTTTCCGCCACCGAGTTGGCCGAAGCCAAGAGCAAATTGATCGGCAGCTTTGCGCTGGCGCACGATACCAACATTAACAAGGCATTTTACCTGGGCCTGTATGAAACCCTGGGCGCCGGCTACGAATTTGACGCCACCTATCCCAACCTGGTTGAGCAAGTGACTGCCGCCGACATTCAGCGTGTTTCTCAAACCCTGCTTGCCACTCCCAGTGTGCTGTCTCTGGTAAAGCCGGCCCCAAAAGCCAAAAGCAGCGATAACCGTTAAGTCTCGCTTTCTGACACGCTAAAGCCCGGCGTCAAACCACCTGTCTCCGACAATTGATGATTGTCGATTACCCTAGCCTGACCTTTTCTCTAATTTCGCCTAATGTCACTCTGGAAAGAAAACCCATTTTGCTAAAATACCCCGGCCTCTTTACGATGACCTGGGTTTATAAAGTCCCGCCTATTTCTGTAATGACAGAAACTTAACCGAACGTTTTAAACGTAGATTCTATGTTCTTCCCGATGACCTTCCTGACCGCGTCGATTTCAGTTTGAACCGCGTCACGCTGGGTGTCGACCCGGCGCAACTGAAGTTCGAGCGCCTTGTCTATCGCCTGAATCGCGGCAACCCTAGCCTGAATTTGCTGGGTTTCCGGGGATTCCGGCTCCAAGTTGGAACTGATGGTGAACAACGCACCGGTGATGTTTGCCAACTGCAACCTAGCCTGGTTGATAAATTGGCCCTGCAGTTCCAAGTCGCTCTTTCGGGCGGTGAGCATCATATATCTTGCTTGACTTGCTGCAAACCCCATTTAATCTCTCCTCCTGTTCATGCAGCCTAGAAAAGCCACATCAGGCGATTGTTTTGCTAAACTAGTTTGGTGAATGTGTTCTCTTCTCAACTTTTCAAAACCCAACGAGAAACATTTCCTAAATAAATAAAAACAAACAAAAAGAGCTGATTGCCTCGCCCAAACCTCACCAAGAATCCCTGAATTCGTGACGACTCCTTCCAGCGCTACCACTTACCCAAGCTTTATTTTGTTTTTATATATTTTTTATTAATTTTCTCCAAACAATGACACATTAATTAGCATTCCATTCTTTACAACGATTCACATAAGGGTATACAACATGTCATCTACCAGTGATATCCATATCATCGGCGCTGGGCTCGCCGGCTCTGAAGCCGCTTTGCAGCTAGCCAAACGGGGATTCAAGGTTCGGCTTTACGACATGAAGCCATCCCGGAAATCTGCGGCGCATCACAGCGAGAACCTGGCTGAAATCGTTTGCAGCAATAGCTTGGGCTCTCAGAACAGTGAAACAGACGTCACCGCAAGCGGATTGCTGAAGGATGAGATGACCCTGCTGGACAGCGAACTATTGAAGATTGCCCGCCAAGTTGCCTTGCCCGCTGGCAAGGCGCTGGCCGTGGATCGGGAACGCTTTGCCGAATGCGTCACCCAACAGGTAAAGGCCCAGCAAAACATTGAGCTGATTGATCAGGAGGTGGAAGCCATTCCGGAAGATGGCATTGTGTTGATTGCTACCGGGCCGCTCACCTCTCCCGGTCTGGTGGATGCCATTTCCCAACGGTTGAACCGGGCGCAGCTGTACTTTTTCGATGCCGCATCGCCCATCATCACAAAGGATTCCATTGATTTTGAGGTCGCGTTTTATCAGGACCGTTACGCCCTGGAGAAGGAAGCCGCCAGCGAAGGCAGCAGCTCAGGCAGTCAGGGGAGTTACATCAACTGTCCCCTTGAAAAAAGTGGCTACGAAGCGTTGGTGGATATTTTATTAAACGGCGAAAAAACGGAGCTGAAATCCTTTGAAAAAGAGTCCGCCTGCTACTTTGAAAGCTGTCTGCCTGTAGAAGTGCTGGCCTCCCGTGGCCGCGACACGCTGCGATTCGGTCCCATGAAGCCCGTCGGCATTGTTGACCCCAGAACCGGCAAGCGTCCCTATGCTGTGGTTCAACTGCGTCAGGATAATGCCGAGGCCACGCTTTACAACATGGTAGGCTTCCAAACCAACCTGAAATGGGGCGTACAGAAGGAGATGATCCACCTAATTCCAGGCCTGCAAAACGCCGACGTGGTTCGGTACGGAGTGATGCACCGCAATACCTTTATTCATAGCCCCGAAGTGTTATTGCCCACCCTCCAACTCAGGAAAGAGCCCAGAATTTTGTTTGCCGGGCAGTTAACCGGCACGGAAGGCTACACGGAATCCATTGCCACCGGCCTGATGGCGGCCCTCAACATCAGCCGCATGGTGCAGCAACAATCCCCGCTTAGCTTGCCCAAAGAAACCATGCTTGGCTCTTTACTGGCTTATATCACCCGACCAGAGGCGGCACAGCAGGCATTTCAACCCATTAACAGCAACTGGGGCATTTTGCCGGAGTTACCGGAAGGCTCCTTCAAACGGAAAGACAAAAAAGCCCGGAACCAGCTTTATGCTCAGCGTTCTCGTACCACTTTGGAGCAATGGATGCAGCAAAATAATCTCAATAACAAGGCATTTGAACTGGCCGCTCCTTAAAAGGCAAGCGATACCAGCCATTAACACCTTATTGCAAAAAAAGAAGCCCTGGTTCATCACCAGGGCTTCTTTCTGAATATCGCCTACTAGCGGGCTTTGGAGATTTCTGCTTGCGGGGCTTGCTGCTGCGTATGGCTCAGCATGCTTTGCACCTGCAGGTCATGCACCGCGCTATTGGACAGTTCCAGTAATCCGTTGGAGAAAACGCCGACCAGCACCGTGCCAACGGCACAAATAGCCAGGGTCAAGCCAACCGGGGTAAACAACCGGGCGGAAGGCTCGTTGACAGGAAGGGCCTCAACGGCATCGGAAGGTTCTGCAATCACCATCAGACGAATCACGTTCAGATAGTAGTACAGGGAGATGGTGCTGGTCAGCAGCGCCACAATCACCAGCCACAGGTATTGACTGCCTGCGTTAGCCACGGCCTGGAACAGGAAGAACTTGCCGAAAAAGCCAGCGGTAATGGGGATACCAGCCAATGACAAGAACATAATGCTCAACACAGCGGCCACAAACGGCTTTTTGCGTACCAAGCCAGCATAGGCAGCAATATCAGTACGGCCGGTCAGGTTCTCCATATGAGTCACCACCGCAAAGGCGCCCAGGTTCATGAAAAGGTAGGTAATCAGGTAGTACACCATGCTGCCCAGGCCACCGGCATTTTGCTGGTTCATCACCACAAAACCCAGCAGCAGGTAACCAACATGCGCCACCGTACTGTAGGCCATCAAGCGTTTGATATTGCGCTGTGCCAGGGCCACTACGTTACCGAGCACCATCGAAACAACGGCCAAGGTGGACAGCAGACCCATCCAGCCTTCGTTAAAAGCACCGTTCGTACCGAATACCAGGGTAAACAGGCGAATTGCCAACGCAAACGCAGCAATTTTGGAAATGACGGACAGGAAGGCTACCACCGGGGTTGGTGCGCCTTCGTAAGTATCAGGCGCCCACATGTGGAACGGCGCAGCGGACAGCTTGAAGGCAATGCCGCCGACGATCATAATGGCCATCAGCGACCAGATGATAGGGCTAACCGAAGCATAAGACGGCATGTTCGCAAGCATTTGCGGGAAAGCGGTATAGCCGGTCAAGCCGTACAGCAGAGACAAGCCGAACAACAGGACCGCAGTCGCCATACTACCGTACAGCAGGTACTTCAAGCCGGCCTCGTAGCTGAGGATATTGCCGCGCATATAGCCTGCCAGCAAATAGGAGGAAATACTTAGCGTTTCCAGGGCCACAAACACCATAATCAGGTCGGTGGCACCGCTGAGCATCATACCGCCAAGCAACGCGCTGAGCAGCAACACATAGAATTCGCCCGGCACCTCGGCTCGTTTATCAATGAAGGTGCGGGTGAACAACAACACCAAGAAAGTACCGGCCACCAGCAGCGTACGAACCAGCAAGCTGAACAAATCGGCCTTGAACATGCCGTTCAACACGCTGACGCTCAACAAATTGGGACTGTGGACGTAATCGATATTCCAGAAAACGGTTAAAATCACCAATGCACCGAACGTGCCCGCTGTGGCAATGTTCCAGATATCCTGGCGCTCTTTCAGGCTTTTGCTGAAAGCCAGATAGCAGACGCACAGCATGATCACGAAGGTCAACAGCAGCTCAGGGCTGATTAATGAGATATTGTTGTCCTTGATAAAGTCCATGAGGGAAGTGAGGAAATTATCGCTCATTTCTGGGTGGCTCCTGTGCTGAATGCGGTCAACACCGACGTTTTAGGCTGGTTCTTGGCAGCCGAGGTAGGCGCCACGTAGCCTTTGTACTGATCGGCAATGGCCGTCACAGTCGGTTCAAAGTGAGTAGTAATTAAAGAAGGTACGACGCCAAAGGCTATGACCAGCAGGGTCAGCGTTGCCAGTATAAAGACTTCGCTGGTGGAGGCGTCCTTCAGGTTGGTCCAGCGCTCCTGAATCGGTCCGAAGAAGACCCGTTTCAGCATCCACAGCAGGTAAGCGGCGCCAATCACGACACCCAGGCCGGAAACAAAGGTAATGGCCTGAATGGACCAGGGCAGTATGAAACCAAACAGATTGATTTCATGGAAAGCCTGAGACAGGTACGCACCGTAGAAAACCATCGTCTCGCTGGCGAAACTAACCAACAGAGGCAAGCCCAGACTGGCCATCGACATAAACATAAAGAAATAGAAGATGATCGGGGTTTGGCTTCCGAAACCGCCGTAATCGGCAATCATTCGGGTGTGGGTCCGGTTATACAGGGTACCCACGCACATAAACAATGCCGCGCTCACCAAACCGTGCGCAAACATTACAAACACGGCCCCGTTAAAACCAATCTGATTCAGGGCAGCCAGGCCCAGCAGCACAAAACCCATGTGGCTAACACTGCTGTAGGCAATCAGCTTTTTCAAATCCGACTGAACCAGCGCCACACCAGCGGTGTACACAATGTTGATGACCGCCAGTAAGCCAATGTAAGGAGCCAACACCTTTGCCGCATCCGGCAGGAACTCGAAGCCAAAACGCAGCATCCCGTAGGAGCCCATTTTCAGCAAGATTCCGGCCAGCAGCATACTGATCGGCGTAGGGGCCTCAACGTGAGCGTCCGGCAACCAGGTATGCAGAGGGACCACCGGTAGTTTCACCGCGAATGTAATAAACAGGGCGATGAAAATCAGCACTTGAGACAGGATTGGCAGGTTCTGCCCAATGGCGGACTTGATGACATCAAAATGGAACAACATAGTCGGATCCATCCCCGGCAGCGAGCGAGCGTGGAAGTACAGCGCCAAGGTGCCGGCAACCAGGAATACAGAGCCGAACAAGGTATACAGAACAAACTTCATGGAGGCGTAATCACGACGCGGGCCACCCCAAATCGCAATCAGCAGGTACATCGGAATCAATTCCAGCTCCCAGAACAGGAAGAACAGGAACATATCCCGTGCCAGGAAGACGCCCAGCACAGCGGCAGTCAGTGTAAACAGCATGGAGTAGTACAGCTTCAGCCGCTTATGAATGGAGGTATAGCTTGCAATGGTCGCCATCAGCAGCAAGAAGGTGGTCAGGAACACCAGCGTTTTGCTTAAACCGTCCATCGCCAGCGAATAGGTGATACCCAGGCTGGGAATCCATTTGACATGCTCGGCAAAGCCGGGCAACGCGGGGTGAATCCAGTCATTCCAGGCCAGCGCGGAATACAGGAACAATACGACGGAGCCGAAGATCCCGTACTTATGCAGACATTTGCTATCGTCCCCCTTGCTGGGAACAAAGATGGTAAGGGCAGCCAAAACCAAGGGAATGGCGACCAGGATGGATAAATAATGAGCTTGTATAAATTCCACGACCATTGGCTCCTTTACAGCGTCCTACATCAACCAGTAGAACAGCAACAGGGTTAACGTAACGACCGAGAAGAACATGATGGCAATGTAGGTCTGAATCTTGCCGGACTGCAATTCACGGAGGGCAAAACCGGAACCCAGCACAGCGCGGCCGGTGCCGTTCACCACCCCATCAATGCCGCCCCGGTCAAATTCGGCTGAACCGCGGGCAAACGCAAGATACACTCGGTCGACAAACGATTGATAGATATCGTCGAAGTACCACTTCCGGGAGAACAGGTTAAACGCGGAAGAGGCAATCGGCATGCTTTTGATAATTTCGGGAATCACCGGAGCAACCCCGTAGAATAGGTACGCCAGCAGGAAACCGGCGAAACCGATAATGGCGGACATCACACCCACCTGGTTTTGAGCGATCGCCTCTAGGAAGGTATGTGCATGATGGGCCTCATGCGTCACAGCCGGGTAGTGGATATATTGACCAAAGGCAGGCAGCCAATGAATATCAGCCAAGCCAGCCATTGCCACACCAATCAGCGCGGAAGGAATCGCCAAGATTGCCAAAGGCCAAACCATCCAGGGATCTTCATGGTGCACATGCGCCTGACCACGGTACTTACCTTGGAAAGTCAGGAAATAGGTGCGGAACATGTAGAAGGAGGTTACCCCGGCGGTAATCGCCAAGTTCCAGTACACCGTGCTGAATCCGTTTTCCTTGGCGCCTTCCAGAATCATATCCTTCGACCAAAAGCCGCTGGTCCAAAGCAAACCGGAGATGGCCAAGCAACCAATCAGGTAGGTAATGTGGGTAATCGGCAACTTTTTAGCCAAACCACCCATTTTGCGCATATCCTGCTCGTCTTCACAGGCGTGAATCACGCTACCGGAACACAGGAACAGCATCGCTTTAAAGAAAGCGTGGGTAAACAGGTGGAACAAACCGGCCGTAAAGGCGCCCACACCCATCCCTGCAACCATGAAGCCCAACTGGGACATGGTGGAGTAGGCAAGTGCCTTCTTGATGTCGTATTGGGTCAATGCAATGGTAGCAGCGACAACAGCGGTCAGGGTACCAATGGTGGCCACCACGATCATCGCGGTTTCGGAATGGCTGAAGATTGGATAGGTACGCCCAATCAGGTAAACACCAGCCGCAACCATGGTGGCGGCGTGAATCAAGGCGCTAATGGGAGTAGGACCTTCCATCGCATCCGGCAACCAGGTATGCAGAGGCAACTGGGCGCTTTTTGCCATCGGTCCCATAAACAGCAGCAGGGCGATGGCAGTAAAGAACCAGGGCTGAACCGCGTTAGCAGCAGACAGAATGGAACTGGCCAAATCCGGCAAAGCACGGAAAGATAAAAGCGCCATATCCGGGTGATCCGCCAAGTAGCTGCTCCACAGCGGATAGCTGAAGTACAACAGGCCTAAAATACCGAACAGGAAACCGAAGTCACCTACACGGTTCATCAGGAACGCTTTCACAGCCGCTGCTGCAGCGGACGGTTTGGTGAACCAGAAGCCAATCAACAGGTAGCTGCTGACGCCCACCAGTTCCCAGAAAATATAAATCTGGAACAGGTTGGTACTGAGTACCAGACCCAGCATGGAGAAGTTGAAGAGGGCCAGATAGCCGAAAAATTTGGCATAGCCGGGATCATGCTTCATATAGCCATGTGTGTAAATTTGAATCAGCAAGCTGATGAACGTGACCACAAACAGCATCATCACTGACATGGAGTCGATCAGGCAGCCAATGGACAAGGTGAAATTACCCGCCGTCAGCCAGGCGACATTTTGCTCAATGGCGCTGCCGGCTTGGCTGCCAGGACCCAGTAGCCACGGCAAAGCGACAAACAAAGTATGCAGCAGTCCCAGGAACGTTGCGGTAATCGTCAGCGCCGATGCCGCCTGTTTGGGAAACCAGTCCTGGTTACGACCAAAAGCCCGACCCAGGACAATAATTAAGAACGCGAGTAGCGGATAGATGGCTACTATCCAGATATGGTGGATGTCACTAAACCAAGGCATTCGTCGTCAGCTCCAAAGTCTTACCACTTCAACAGATTGTAGTCTTCCACGTCTGCGGTTGCCCGTGATCTGTACAGGGCAATTACAATCGCAAGCCCAACGCTTGCTTCCGCAGCGGAGACGGTCAGTACAAAAATCGCCAACACCTGACCCAGAAGTCCGGTGTCCAGGTGCAAATAGTTGTTGAACGCTACCAGGTTGATGTTGACGGCACTCAGCATCAATTCAACCGCCAACAGTACGCGCACTACATTGCGACTGGTTAACACGCCGGTCAGGCCAATCACGAACAGCACCGTCGCCACCACAATGTAATGGGTTAATCCGATATGAGTAATAAAGTCAGGCATTCTAAATGGACTCCAAACTTAATGCGATGACGCGCCTGCTTTTTCAGGCTCGTTTTCATCCGTTACAGGTTGTTCGGCATTACCACGCAAAGCGGATTGACGCTCTTGCTGTTCCAGAAGCCGCTGGCGACGCAACTCTTCAATCGCATCCTCAGGGGGAGCGCTGGCCGTATCGACCGCCAGGCGGACATCACCCAGGGTGTCCACATCCGACTCCACAAAGCGCTTCTTAGCAATGACAATGGCGCCAATCATAGCGGCCAGCAACAGCACGGAAGCCAATTCAAACGGCAGTGCGTACTGGCTGAACAGCAATTCTCCCAACATCGTGGTGCTGCCTTCCGTCAGCAAGCGCTCCAAAACGGTTCCGCCAACTGCGGGAACGTTAACCGCGGGTACTGCGACCGAACCTCTCAGCAAAATGGCCACCACGTAAGCGATGATAATGCCATACGCCAAGCGGGACGTGCGGTTCACCTTGGCCATATCCATCGGCTTATCGCCGGTGAACATAATGGCGAACAGCATAATGATGGTCAACCCGACCGCATAAATGATGATTTGCGCAATCGCCAGAAAGTCCGCGTTATTCAGAAGATAAAAACCGGCGATGGACATAAACACTGCAATCAAGCAGAGAGCCGCATTGATGACACTGCGATTGAACACAGCGCCCAAGGCCGCTCCAACGCCTACAATGGCGAAAACCCAGAATATCGCGCTATCTAGCATGTAATCAGTTCCTTCTACCCTAGCCTGTCTATCTGTAGACTGGCCGCTGATTCTCGTTCTGTATCGTTACTTGTGTTCCGATGAAGCTTTAACCAACTTCAGTGTTGTTTATTCTAGTTGAAACAGGTTATCCGTAAAATGAGCCTGCAAAAAGCGCGCTGGCGGAACTATTCCACCAGCGGCTCCATACCGTGCACCAGACGCCAGTGGTCCGAATCCTCGCCAGAGAGCGTCAAATCCTTCTTGTCCAGTACCAGCGCTTCACGGGAGTAATCGGACAATTCGAAATCCGGCAGCATCTTGATGCAATCTACCGGGCAGACCTCGGTGCAGTTACCGCAGAAGATACAACGGCCCAGATCAATGGTGAACTGGTCGATGACCGGTTTTTTATTGGCATCCCGGTGCATCTCAATCTGGATCAAGTCGTTGCAAGGGCAAACCCGCGCGCAGGCCTGGCAGCCGACGCACAAATCCGTGCCATCGGACTTGGTCAACAGACAGAGCCTTCCGTGGAACCGATCGCTCAAGTCCGGCATGACTTCCGGATATTCCAGGGTCACCGGGGGACGGAAATAATGGCTGAAAACGGTGGCCATCCCTTTGCCGATCTCGGTCAATCCTTGCAGAACCCGGTTCTGCTTCACGTCATCATATTTGGAGGATGTATTATTCATCGACGCGCTAACCTCGCTTCAAGTTTTTCAGTCAGGAGTCGGCTCATCAGGAAGAAGAAGAGTCCGAACACGACTACCGCGGCCACAACCCAAATCACCCAGTTCACCAGGGTGGAAGATTGAAGCACGGGCAGGGTAACAGCCATGCCGCTCATCTGGGGTACCAGAATCAGCATGTATTTCTCAATCGCAATGACGAAAATATTGATTAACGACAGGGGAATCAGGAACTTCCAACTGAAACCCATGAGCTGGTCCGGCTTCAGACGCGGCAAGGTGGCACGAATCCACATGGCCAGGAAGATAAAGAAGTACGTCTTCATCATGAACCAGAACAGCATTTCCACCTGTAACGCCAGCAGATTCAAGTTGAATGCGCCAGCCTGCTCAATCTGCGCAACGGTTTGATTCGTAACCAGTTCCACCAGGAAGGTTCCGAACGGACTGTAGTATCCACCCAGGAAGAAGGCCGCCGTAAAGGCGCTCATTGCAAACAGGGAGGCATATTCCGCCAAGAAGAACAAGGCGAACTTCATGCCGGAATACTCGGTGTTATATCCGCTAACCAATTCGCTTTCCGCTTCAGGCAAGTCGAATGGAATCCGGTTCACCTCGGCCAGGGCGGAAATAAAGAAAATCGCCAAGCTCACCGGCGTCAATAGAACACCGTACCAGTTCCACAGTGGTCCTTGCTGGGCCTGAACAATGGTGCCAATGTTCATGGTGCCAGCGAACAACACAACTGTCAGGACAGACATCACCAAGGGAATCTCGTAGCTAATGGCCTGCGCGGCGCTCCGCATACCGCCCAACAGGGAGTATTTGTTATTGGAGGCCCAACCGGCCAGTACCAGACCCACTACAGAAATAGAGGAAATGGCGAATACGAACAGCGCGCCTGCCGGTAACGCGACCGCCAGCATCTGATCGGTAAACGGAATCAATCCGAAAAACACGAAAGAGGGCAGGAAAAACAAGGCCGGTGCAATGGTAAAGAGGAATTTATTGGTGCCCTTGGGCATAATATCCTCTTTAAACAACAGCTTAACGCCATCAGCCAGGGTTTGCAGCAAGCCCCACGGGCCAACCCGGTTTGGACCTTTCCGTTGGGTGAACCACGCCAATACCTTCCGTTCCATCAGTACCAGGAAGATAACCGATGCCTGGGCCACAATGGCAATCAGCGTAAAAACAATGATTGCCCAAAGGATGGTGAGGACAGCGCCGTAAGCACTCCAGTCAATTGCGGACAGGCCCAACGCATTGAGCAGCCAATCCAATACCTGAGACAGCCATTTTGGATAATCCTGTATAAGGTTCATTTATCGGTCTACCTCCGGCAAAATCACGTCCAGGCTACCAAAGATAGCCATCAAATCAGGATACAAGTTACCAATCATCAGTTCCGGCAATACGGACAGGTTGGAGAACGAAGCGCCACGCCATTTTACCCGATAGGCTTTGGGTGTCCCATCGCTCACCATGTAGCAACCCAGCATGCCGCGCGGCGATTCACAGGTCATAAATGCTTCACCTGCTGGCGGCTTATAGGTCATCAGGTTAATTTTTTGACCCTGGTATTGCCAGTCGGGGTCGATATCCGGAATCGCTTTGGGATCTTCGCCTTTTTCTTTGGCGATTTTGCGGGCTTCTTCAATCTCAGCCTGCTTGTTACGGATGTTTTGGGTATCCCCACCCGGAATGCGGTCCAGACACTGCTCAATAATCTTGCAGGATTCCCGCATTTCGGCCATCCGAACCAGGTAACGGTCGTAAACATCGGCGTGTTTGCCAACCGGCACTTCAAAGTCGATCTCGTCGTAGCAGCAATACGGATTGGTTTTCCGCAAATCCTGCGCAATGCCGGTGGCCCGTAGGCTAGGCCCGGTCACGCCATAGCGCATGCAGGTTTCATAGTCCATTCTGCCAATCCCGACGGTCCGATCCAGGACAATCGGGTTCTTGGTGACGATGGCCTCATACTCATCAATTTTCTGGGGCACCGTGCGAATGAACTGGCGGCATTTTTCAATCCAGCCGGGGGGCAAATCCGCATTGACACCGCCAAAGCGGTAGTAGTTGTACATCATCCGCGCGCCGGTCACGTCTTCAAACAGCTTGAAGATGTCTTCCCGCTCCCGGAACGCGTAAAACAGCGGACTGGTAGCGCCCAAGTCCAGCAGGAAGGTGCCGAACCACAGCAAGTGAGAGGTAATCCGGTTCATCTCCATAGTAATCATCCGGATGTACTGAACCCGCTTGGGTACTTTCAGGTTGGCAATCTTCTCGATGGAAGCCACGTATACATAATGATCAAAGAAGGAGGAAAGGTACTCTACCCGGTCCAGCGTTGGCTGGTACTGGAAGTAGGAGCGGGATTCCGCCATTTTCTCCTTGCTGCGGTGCAGGTAGCCGATCACCGGCTCCATATCCTTCACCACCTCGCCATTCAGCGTGGTGACCAAGCGCAATACACCGTGAGTACTAGGGTGCTGGGGACCAATATTCACCACCAAGTCTTCGGTCTTAAGACCCTGCTCGGTATGAACTCCCGGAATGTCTATTGTCGTCATCAGTTCGCCGTCCTTACCGTTCATTCCAGACCAGACGCGGATCATTCACTTTGTAATCCTTACGCAGCGGATGTCCCAGCCAGTCGATCGGCATCAAAATACGAGTGAGATTGGGGTGACCGTCATACTTGATTCCCAACAAGTCATAAGACTCGCGCTCATGCCAGTCGGCGGCGGGCCATACCGGCATCAGGCTGGGGGAATGCTCATCGACAGCCGTAACCTTGATTGCCAGGGTTTTATGCGTCTTGGTGGAGTACAGGTGGTACACAGACTCCAGCCGATCTTTCCAGTCAATCCCACTGCAAGATAGCAGCAGATCGAACTGGCTTTGATCCCGCAAAAATTCGCCCGCGCGAAGCAAGTCCGCCGGGGCGATATCAATCCGCTCAATCCCTTCGGCATCCGGTCCCAAATGGCTAACCGGGATACCGGCGCCTTCCAGGGCCTTACCGAATTCACCGGCAGGCGGTGGCGGCGGAGGAGCAGCTTCCGCAGCGGGGGCTTTCTCCGCAGGTTGCGTGGAAGCTCCCGCTTCCGGTTTTTCAGGCGTATTAGCTGCCGGCTCTTTGCCGTTCTCTTTCTGCTCTTCGCTCATGACGGTACTTAATATTTCCTCTGACTAACGCTATTTTGCCTTCTTCTTGCAGCTCATCCACCGGATAAGCCAGCTTCTGGACGCCCCACTTCACGTTGGGCTGGCCAGCTTTAGGCAACAGGACTTCACCCGGCCCGATTTCCACGCGGGGCACGTGCTGCGCGGCACGTTTCTTGCGATCCACGATAGACTCGGTACGGATTTGTTTTTGAAGTTGAATCAACGCATCCAGCAAGGCTTCCGGACGAGGCGGACAACCGGGAACATAGACGTTCACCGGAATCAACCGATCCACACCCCGAACCACGGAGTAGGAATCGTTCTCGTACATGCCACCGGTTACGGTGCAGGCGCCCATTGCAATAACATACTTGGGTTCCGGCATTTGCTCGTACAGCTTAACCAGCGCAGGGGCCATTTTATGGGTAATGGTGCCCGCCGTGATAATCAGGTCGGACTGACGGGGAGTGGCCCGGAATACTTCAGAACCGAAGCGGGAAATATCAAAGTTGGACGCGCTGGTGGACATCATCTCGATGCCACAGCAGGATGTGGCGAACGTCATGGGCCATACCGAGTTGGAGCGCGCCCAGTTGTAAACCGCATCAATGGTAGTCACCAGAATGCCGGAGCTTTCCAGCATATCTTGAATACCTTCAACAACTTTTTCAGTAATCGACATAATCAGACAAGCCTCCGTCTGCTATTGCCACCGGAGGGCATCGCGCCTCCAGGCGTACACGAGACCCAGAACCAGGATCCCGATAAAGATAAACATTTCAAGTAAAGGGAACAATGCGAAGTGCTGTTGCTGATAAAGCTGAACCAGCCTATCGAACGACACCGCCCAAGGGAACAGAAACACCGTCTCAATATCGAAGAGGATAAAGAGCAGGGCGTACATATAGAACTTGACATCAAATTGGACGTGCGCTTCGCCAAAAGGTGTCATCCCGGATTCATAAACCGTATACTTGAGCGCCGAAGGGTACTTAATCTGAACCACTTGCGCCAGCGCCATCAGTAGAAACGGCGTAATGCCCGCAAACAGGAGCATCAGGAGCAATAAGGTATAACCAGTTAGTAACATAGCCTTTTCTCGTTCTCTTCTTTCAGTTCCGTTCTGTTAACGCGCTTTACTGCTTTATAAAAGGGGAGTTGCGGGAATTCGCCTATCTATTGCCTGCCTCCACCCGTTACATCAATTTGATTCGGTGAGGCTGATTTAAAACCAGGGAACCAGTATCATTAAAAAATAAACTGTTTTTCTGGTCAAATAGTGTCGTTCAATTCCTGCCACCCCTGATGATATCACTAATCTTTCCAAAAGCACTATTACAGTCCTTATATACCGCTCGTGGCTCAGGTCGGTATTTAGCTCTGTTGGCGACATTCAGCCTTTTAGCCGGCCTGCCCGGATATGCGGACCCGGTTCTGGATAAAGCCCAGCAGCTTTTGAAAACGGGACGGGCTGAATCGGCCACCGCCATTTACACACAATATCTGCAATTGCATCCCACTTCGCTGCCGGCGGAACTGGCCCTGGCCAATATTGCCATGCGACGCTTTGAATATACCAAGGCCAGAAGCATTTTAGAGAGTGCGCTGGCCCAGCACCCGGATTCAGCCGTTACGGCGGCCACCATAGGACGCCTGTTCCAGCTCTGGTCGAACTCACCCGCCGGAAAGGTCAGCGACAACAGCCGGGATTATCTGGCGCTGGCCCAGGAGCATTTTCGCCAAGCCATTACCCTGGGGCCGGACGACCCGCTGGTTTTGACGTACGTGGCGGAATGGCAGCTACAACAAGACGATATGGTTTCTGCCGAGCGGGATTTGCACAAGGCATTAAAGATTCGCCCCACGTTTGTGCCTGCATTCCAGGGATTAACACGCTTTTATATGAAGGCCAGAGACATTCCCCGAGCCAGGGACACCATTTTGCATGCCATGGAACTGGATTCGCTGGATCAGATGAATTATTTCCTGACCGCCCAGCTTTTAGGCATGGTCAACCGGCCCGCCGAGGCCGTAAAATACGCTGAAAAATCGGAGCAATTGGACTTTGGTCGCCTGCCGGAACGGGATTATTTTCTGGCCAGCCAGTACGAAAAGCTGGGAGAGGCGGCAAAAGCGGCTCAGTATTACGAGAACCTGACGGTTTACACCCCACGGGAGCCGCAGGTGTGGCTGAAACTGGGCGATTTATATGACTCCCTGAACCGGACCGAGCAAAGCATGAGTGCCTATCGCAACGCTTTGGCGCTGGATCCCGACATTTTAACCGGCCTATACGCCCAGGCGCGAGACAATACCCGCGCTGAAAAAATCAGTCAGGCCACTTCGCAATGGATTCGATTGATTGCGTTGCGTCCCAATGACCTGGATACCATTCTGGAAGCCAGCGGGGCTATCGCCGGATTGCATTACGTGTCCTATTTTTACCACCCGGATCAGCCAATCCTCAATGCCGGTAAGGCTGCGGAACTGTTAGAGCGCTTGCAGGCCAAATACCCCAGTCAGGCAAGCCTGCAAGTGGATAACGCCAAAATGGATATTGCCTTGCAAGGCGGACTGAACGACGCCACCCGCCAAACGCTGATTGCCTTGAGTCAGCACTCGGATTCGGCCTTGGCGGGGGAAGCCGCGTTTCTGCTGGATGACTTGGCTCAAACTAACGCCCGGCTGGAGGAGGTGGATGGCCTGTCCGATGAGGCGTACATCCGGCTGGCGGATCGCCTGCTGCTGGATCAGGAGTTGGTGTTTTCCAAAGTGTTTTACCAGCGCGCTTATCAAGCGGCGCCTACCGCTAGCCTGGAGGCGGCCATGAAGCGTATTCAGGCCAAGCAGAACCTGGCCAGCCAGCGGGTAAACGAGGGCAATGCCGCCTTTAACGAGAAGGACTACAAAGCCGCCTTGGCAAAATACCAGGAAGCCGCCCGCATTTACCGCCAGTGGGATACGGTTTACCTGCGTCTGGGTGATACATACGAGCATTTGAAGCAATGGAAAGCGGCCAAACAGGCTTATGATACGGCTATTGCCCTCTCGCCGGGCCTGATGGACTCCGAAGGATTTTCCAAGAATTACCATAAACTGCGTAAAAAAGTGGCCAGCAAATAAGCGGCTTGCTCACTGACGCACGTAGGTGTGGGCTTCAAAAGACGTCCCCCACTTTTAAACCATATCCTTATAAATACATCCGTAAGGCTTGGTAAATTCCCTTCATAGATTTTACTTATACAAAACGTACGTCTCTTTTATTCATCATCATTTACTCATCACCAACAAAGTTTTATAAGGAATTGGGCTGATGCTGACACGCTCACTCGATCGTACTGCTATGTTTACTTCTGCGCCGCATTTTACGGGCAGAGGCAAAGGCAAAAAACCCGCCCCGATTAAAACCTCATTCACTCCCGATGAATACGACACTGCCGCTGCCCAATATAGAGCAAAGTGGGATAAAGCCCTGCAAGCCTACGAAAACAGGGAAGGCGCCACTCAGGAGGAGCTTGCTGAAGAAGTACGAAAAAGCGGCAGACTGTCAGCCAACTTTATTAAAGCGGCGGAACGGGCGGCAATGGAACCCGATAGCCCTTTAAAAACCCGGCAATTTGTCCAGGAGTTTAAAAGCTATCTTCCCACCTTACAGGCACAAGCGAACGACCCAAAGCATCCCGCTCATGAATACTCCAAGAGGTTTATAGAGGATCTTGCGACATTAGAACGGGAAAAACAGACTGCTACGCCCTTAACAAGCGCACAGGATTCGTTTGAACGTTTACAGCCGCTCACCTACAAGCCCAAAAGCCATACCTGGTAGTCAATTACACTACAATCGCTGTCTCGAAAAACCCCACCCATAACGCATCCAGGAATTCCAGGCATCTTTAATGATGGCTGCCGGGAACCGGAGGATGGCTTTCCGACTTAGGCTGCGCTTTGCTACTGGGCTGAGGAGCCGCAGTCTTTTTACGGGAAGGTTCCGATGTTACGCTTTTGACCAGATCCGGCTTCGCGGTTTTGTCCGAAGCGGGATTAACCACCTTGGTTTTGGGAACCAGCACTTTCTCCGTGCCGTCCCGCTCCTTGATGATAACCTTGACCGGCCCATCGCTGTATTTGTTCTCAACCGCATCATGCGCAGGCAACACCGGCAGCACTTCTTTGGGCTTATCCGGATCGTTGGACTTGGTGCTTAAAGGCTCTTCCTTCAGGTATTGGGTACGGGGATTAATCAAAGCTCCCACTTTCTGGCTGTAGAGAATGATATCCACACGACGGTTCTTGGTGCGCCCTTCAGGGGTGTTGTTATCGCCCAGGGGCTGCGTAGCCGCATAACCGACCGCAACCAAGGAGCCCGAATTAAAGTGGTGCCGGTCAATAAAATAACGCACCACACTACTGGCCCGCGCGCCGGATAATTCCCAGTTTGAAGGGAACATCAGGGTGGAAATAGGCTGGCTGTCCGTATGGCCTTCCACATGGATGCGGTTGTTATCAAACTTTTTGAGCCGATCGGCCACCGTATCCAGAAACTTCCAGCCGGAAGCCTTCAAGGTAGCGCTTCCCGGTGAAAACAGCAGGCGGCTGTCAAAACTGATACGCAGGCCGCGCTCCTGCACCGCCGCTTCAACCGGACGAATCGGTACGGATTTGTCCTCCTCAAGCCCGCCTTGACCCACACCCTGCCCTTGCCCCTGGGCCTGGGCATGCCCCTTGCCGCCACCAGCCAAAGCGGCGTTATCCGCTTGAATTTCCCGGTTCAGCTCCTTGACCGATTCCATCAGCTCATCCGCCAGCTTTTTAACGGACTTTACCTCGCCGGGCATGTAGGTCATGCTTTCGTACTTGCCAATGACGCCGGAACCGGCCCCCTTCTCGCTGCTGATGGGGTCCGGGTTGTGGTTGGGAGCGCTTTTGCCCTGCAATACGCTTTTAATCCCGCTTATCAGGCTTTGTTCCTGAAAACCCTCTCGCACCGCGTCACCCACGCTTTTCAACCTGGATAAATCCGTTTGCGCCAACGCATATAGCGCGGTAAAGGTGGCGAACAGCAGCGTCATAAAGTCGGCATAGGAAACCAGCCAGCGCTCCAGGTTCTCATGCTCGGGATGTTTATGCTTCCTGGCCATCCGGCATTACCCCTCGGCGTGTTCTTTGTGATCCTTACCGCCGTGATCGTGCATGAACACTTTCAGTTTCTCGGAAATAAAGTTCGGGCTTTCCCCGGCCTGAATGGACAGAATGCCCTCAATCATCATGGCGCGCGTGTTAATGGTAGTGCGTCGGTTGCCCTTCAGCTTGCCGCCAAAGGGAATGAACATCAGGTTGGCGCCCGCCACACCGTATACCGTCGCTACGAACGCAACCGCAATCCCGCCCCCCAGCTTACTGGGGTCATTCAGGTTATTCATTACGTGAATCAAACCCAACACGGCGCCGATAATCCCTACCGTGGGCGTATAAGCGCCGAAACCCTCCCACACCTTACCAGCGTTGGTCACTTCCTCTTCAAAGTGGGAGAGTTCCGTCTCCAGCAAATCCCGCAACAGTTGCGGATCGGTGCCGTCGGTCATCAATTCCAGCCCCTTCTTCAGGAAAGGGTCGTCAATCTGCGCGATTTCGCTTTGCAGCGCCAGTAGCCCCTCTTTTCGGGCTTTCAAGGCCAGATTGACAATGAGTTCCGCCACTTTAGCGGGTTTTTCCTTCACGCCCATAAAAATGACCGTGAGGCCCTTAACGGCGTTAATCAGGTCGCTTTGCGGCGACTGCAACATAATAGCGCCGATGGCGCCCCCGAATACGATAATGAACGCGGTTGGCTGAATAATAGCGGTAATGGGCAAGCCTTCTAAAACAGCACCGCCAAAAACAGCTGCCATACCCAAAGCAAAACCGATTAGTGATGTAATATCCACGACTGTACCTAACCGCACTCACTCTGTGACACTTTACCCATTATAGTAGTTGAGTGCTTTTTAAAATTTAGAATGGATTCAAATATACTCCACCCAGGGGAGAATGATCGACGCCGCCTTTAATAATCAAACACCCTGGACCTGGGTGCCCTACAGGTTAGTAAAACCAGCGCTGCAACCATTTACGCCACATAGGCCCGCCATTCCGCGCGGAGCGTTTCTCCTGGCAGCGGTCACAGGTACCGCAAGGCGGCAGCTCAATGGTGCTGGTTCCATGATAATGGGCCGCCAAACTTTGCAACCGGCAGTTTTCAGACAACACCCAACGCCGGTAGTGCTTCAGCACCCGCAATTTTTCATCCAGCTCATGGTCATCCAGGTTTTTATTGCTTTGCAAACGCCGAATGGCCGCCTGATAATCCTCCTTGGTGTATAGCACCAGGCCCTTCATAAAGTGCTGCTCACCGTAGCTGTCCTGCATGGATTGGGCTTGGCGAAAGACCTGCATGAACAAGTCATCCACACTGGCCGGAGGAGACCAGAAAATAAGCCTGGGATTCGCCTCAAACGGGGGAAGCCAGGCCCGCATATCGGAACCCGCGTTCACCACAATGGCATTCAGCCGCGTATTGGCCACATCCAGCACATGGGCCTGCTCGCGGAGCGTTTTTTTGTAGTGGGTAATCCAGACCGACTCAAACCCGTAGTCCAGCAACGAGGCGCCCAGTTTTTCCGCCTGCGCCGGATAGGCGGTTTGAATCAGGGTGGCGCCCGGCCCATCCAGTCGGCCCAGTTTGCCGGTGCCCGGATGTCCGGCCAGAGCATCGGCCAGATATGTAAACTTCTGATGCTCGGTCATCATTCGTCTGACCTGGATGCCAACCGGCTCAATTAACGGCGGGCATTGAATGGCGTGGTACGCCCCCAAATCCAGTATCTCACTCAATTCCCGAAAACGGGACGGCGGCATCGGTGGAATCATCAACGCCAGCGGTGGCAATTTGCGCAACTGGTCCAACCCCTCCCGCTGGAAACGATGGTACAGCGCATGCCCCGGCGTAACAGGCAAAAAGCGATCCGCTTCCTCAATCACCATAAAATTCACCTGGGAATGCACCAGAATTTCCAGAAAAGTCAGGCTGGTAAATCGTTCCGGGGTGGTGTATAGCAGGCGAACCCGGTTATGGTTTACCTCTTTCTCCACGGCCCGCTCCTCATGGGGCATCTGGGTGCCGTCCAGATACGCCACATCCGGAAACTTGAAGCCCGCCGCCTTAAAGTAGTCCAGGTTCCGCCGAATATGGCGTGAGCTGGGACAAACCGCCACCACCAAACCACCGGCCAGCATAGAAGCGAACGCATACGTGGACACCGCCGGATAGCCCAGCGGGAACGAGGCGATAACGTTCCGCCGATGGGTGACAGCCTCCAGAAAGCGCTTTTGATAGGTATCTCTTACAGGGGCATGTTTAAAGAAATTAACCATACTAACCACTATAACGTATTCAGCCTACCATCGGAGAGGCATTTCAGGGGAATTCCATCCGTGGTATTATCCCAACCATGAAACCACTTGCCGGGCGGCGTAAAATACTCCTGAGGCTAGCAAACCTCCCGGTACGACATTTTTCAGATTTTATCCCGTAGAGATTCCTTCCATGAGCAGTGAAGCCAAAAAGCCAAACTATACCCAACTGACTGACGCACAATTGCAGTGGCCCCATTGGGTGTACCAGTGGATTTGCATTCAGTTAATCCATATATATGTGAGTTTGTTTTACACCCTGCGCATTCATGGGCGGGAAAACAAGCCCAAAGAGTGGAAACCCTGCGTGGTGGCCTGTAATCACATTTCCTCGCTGGATCCGCCGCTGGTGTCGGTCGCGCTGGATTACATGCCCATTTCCTACATGGCCAAGCTGGAATTGTTTGAAAAGCCCCTGCTGCGACTATACAACTGGCTGATGTCCTCCTTTGCCGTAAATCGGGAAAAACTGGAGATTTCCACCGTAAAAACCGCGATGAAAGTGCTGAAGCACGGCAAATGGTCGCTGGGTATTTTTCCCGAAGGCACCCGCAAAAAAGATGGAACTGAAGACGGTGGGGGCGCCAAAAAAGGCGTGGCTTATTTCGCCAAAATGGGCAAGGTTCCCGTTTTACCCCTCGCTATGGTGCATTCAGTGCAAGCCAACGGACGGAAGCGCATTGATATTCAGATCGGCAAGCTCATTCCGCCGGAGGACGATATTGACGCGTTCACCGAAAAAATCCAAAAAACCATTCAAGCCATGGCCGACGAGACCCGTAGCAAGCTGTAACACCTCAGGGAACGGCCGGATACATGCGCATGAACATGAATAAGTGGGACTAACAACAATTCCGGGGCAGTGGTTTTTATTAAGCACGGGCTTACCCTTTAACACAGTTTACCGCCAGGAGCTGGAAAACGAATGGGAATACCAGGCTATCAGCCTTCATATCAGGGTTTTCCGCCACCCTACCAGCAAGCACAACCGCCATATCAGCGGGTCGCTCCGGCATTTACCCCTCCTCCACCCTATCAGCAGGTAGCCACACCGACCTCAGCAGGTCAAAAATCCGACATGTTGGCGTTTGACCGCTTTCAGGCACTTCAAACCAAGCCTGTCATCCGGCTTAGCCAGTATGATAAATGGAAGCTGATTTCCATGCACCCGCAATTATATCGGCAGCTAAAACAGATGCCGGCCAGCCAGGCTCCAGGCGAAGGGCTGCCTGAAACCCTGCATATGTATGCCAAGGTCCATCAGGCCCTGGATCCGCTGAGCCGCAAACAGCTCAAAAACCTGCTGAAGCAAGGCGTTCTTCAGAACAACCGCTCGGATGACAACCATTCGACGCTGTATCATCTGTATTCCATGCTGGTTACTCGTCGGGCACAAGGCTACGATAACCGCATATTACTGAAAGAAACCGTGGACATTTTGGGCCAGCCGGGCATTATCAGCCAAAAATTCGCCCCACTTTCCCAGAATGCCACTCGGCAAATTCTGCTGGCCCGGAACTATCCGGGTCTGAACCGGGCTAATGTGGACCCGCCCGCAAAACCGTTGACGCCTGCCGATTTAAACGTGGATAGCAGCGCCACCTGCGTATCCTCCAGCCTGATGTATTACATGGCCGAGAAAGAACCGGCGGAATTGGCCCGGCACTTAAGTGAACTGACCAGCCCCATGAACGCGTTCCTGGAGAAAGTCCGCCTGGCGGAAATTTCGCCGGATAACCCGCAAGAGGCGTTAACCCTTTTGCGGGAGAATCGCATTCCATTTTCCGAATCCGGACCGGGAGAAGTCACCGTCAAGGTGGAAAATCCGCCGGCAGGCATGTACCGGGCTATCGATGCCCAGCGGTATCCGGCGGGTCATCAGTATCGCAGCGCCGTGGAAGCGGCCTACCAATCGGCATTAACCCATTTAGCCACCCGCTCCTATGACCCCGCCACCGACTTCCGGGATTCCGATGCGCCCGGAGAAACCAGCAAAGGCTTAACCGAAGCCGAAAAGACCATGATGGAAACCATCGTCAAGGAAAACGGCGGTGTGCAGTCCGTAACGTACCAGGCTGTCGCCAACAAAGCCAGCCCGGCGCCCGGCGAGGAAGGCAATTCCTACCTGTATGGCTATAACCGCTCCTTTGAGCAGACCATTACCGATATTCTGAAATCGTTGCGCATGAATGAGCCCGTCATTATCGGCACGACTGATACGGATGAAACCGGCGCCATCGTGACCGGCCATGAAATTACAGTGAGCGGTGCCGGAATTGACCCCAGCGACAATCAACTCAAGTTCATCGTGGCCGATAGCGATGACGGTGTGCCCAGTCTGGTCGTGAAAAGCGCCAAGGAACTGATACCGACCATCCACCACGCAGGGCTGCCCACGCCACTGGCCCGACAGGTGAACCGGGAAGTCAGCGCCAACAGCGGCTACTTTATTCCCGATCAAAAAGACGCGATGAACTTCAAGCTACTGAAGCGCGAGCATGGCCCCATGCCGGTCGAGCAGGCGGACGTTGGACCCAATGAGCAAGAACCGGCACCTCCGCCGACATATACACCACAAGCATTCCCCGGCAACCCATTACCAGCTTATACACCGGCCTTCACACCAGGAATTGCCGCCGCCCAGCCGCAAACTCCGTTCAAGATTCCTCAACAGCCGTATGGCAAGCCAATGCTGAACGTGCCAACCGCACCATCACCATTCAACCTGAATACCGTCAATGCATTCAGGCAACCCTTGCCCGCACGAGTTCCTCAATCGGCGTTTCAGCTCCCGGCTTATCAGGTTCCGGTAGCGGCTGCCGGTTAAGGCGCGACCAAGTCGGTATTCGGATTAGTAGCCAATACCGGGCTGAATACCGCGCCGGACGAAAGGATTCTGGTCTATAGCGCGGTCTTTGTTAATCGTGCCGTTATCCAGCAATTGCTTGCGGGAATCGTCCTTGTTGGCGTAAATCTGGCTCATGGTGGTCAACTGGTTGAACATTTGCGGTGAAAAGCCCGGCATGCTGGGCATAATGGACGGCCCGCCGGACTCGGAGGGTTTCGTAATCACCAGAGAGTTCTCAGCCGTGCGGCGCCCTGTGGAGTCCATAATGTCCACCGGAACCAAGGTTTCATCGCTGATACCGGTTACCGCTTCCACGAATACGACTTTGCCATCCAGTTCGGCATCTTTAGGCATAGCCATTTTCAATTCCAGCACACCGTTTTCCGGCACCGTGCCGCTTAATTCCTGGACTTCCGCGCCAACCCGAATCGGGGTGCCGTTCGGCAGAATGTAGCCTTCATTGGCATACGAGACGAATACTTTTACCTTGTTGCCTGCGGGAGCCTTCACCACAAAGCGGGCTTCTTCCCCCAGCACCAGCCGGGAGGGCAGATACACGTCATTCTTCTTTAAAAGCAGGCTGTTCAGACGGCTTTGATATTTTTCAGCATGGGCAGAATTAAAGCCGACGGCAGGACCTGTCAGCAGAATCAGGGCCAACGCCAAGGCCACACGGCGATTGAGAGGCAAAGAATGTTGCATGGTGAGGGGATCCTTTTTAATTGCGGCTTTGATTTCAGCTTTATTTGGATTTCAGCGTTACTTCAGCTTTACGTCAGCCAGTCCACATTAGCCAGCTCCAGCCTTCATTGTACAGAAACGCTTCACTTGCGCCAAGGGTTATGCTTGAATAGGAAGACAATTACTCAATCAAGGACTATTCCCGCATGGAAAGCTTGATTCCCTTTTTAAGAATTTTAATGCAGGCAATCCAGCTCCTTTCCGCCTTTGTGCTGATTGTTCTGGTACTGATCCACTCGCCCAAAGGCGATGGCATCGGCGGCATTGGCAGCGCAGCGCAAATTTTCTCCAGCCAGAAGGGCGCGGAAGCGGCGCTGAACAAAATCACCGCCTGGGCCGCCGGTATTTTCTACGCGGTGTCCTTTATTTTGGGCTTTTACCTGGGCTACTAGCCGCATAGAAACCGATCTGATGCCCCTTTTTCGGGCCTATTGTTGTGCGGCGCCCACCAGATCCACGTCCACATACACGGTTTCAGCCAGTTTTACAAACACCGCTTCCGGTCGCTTAATTTGGTGTTGCGCCAACGGCACAGGGAATTTTCCGCGCACCCGGATTTTAGCGAGGGTTTTGCCAGTGGCGGGCTTATAGTCCACCGTTAACGGAATGGTCTTTTTCGTGGTAACGCCATGCAAGGTGAAATCACCCGTGGAAACCAGCTTCACCGTTTGCGGCTTACTTAAATTCACTTTCTTAGTCAGTTTAATACCGGTCGCTTTGTAAACGGCCTTGGAATACTTGGCCGTTTCCAGGAAATTATCCCGCATATGCTCGTTTCGTAAGTCAATGCCGGTATCAATACTGTTCAAGTCCACCGCAAAGTTAATTTTAAAGGGATGGGCCGCATCGAACTTAAAGCTGTCATCAAACATCACTTCACCCGTAACCTGATTGGTCGTTCCATGAATCACCTCTACTGGCGCATCGGAGGTAAAGGCCACTTTATCATCGCCGCCCCCAGTCACTTTAAAGTGCAGGGTCTTGGCAAAGCTGGCCGGAGCGTAAATCAGGGAACCTCCCAATAGCAGCGTTACGGCAAGAGAAACTATATTAAGTGATTTCATGAGCGCTCCAATCTCCTTTGGATTATCAGGGGGCATTGGGTTATGGGACTTACATTTCCGCAGAACCAAGCAGCAGTCCTTGGTGCAGGCATTTCTCCAGCAGAGCTTGCGCTTGCTGCCATAAAACCTCGCCAGGAATGGATTGCAGGCCAGGCATAGCCTGTTGCAGACGTTCCAGCGCCTGGGCATACGATTGATTGGCTTGAGCGGAAATGGACAACAACTGGGCCGTCAGCGGATTCAGACAGAAAAACCGGGCCTCCAGGGTATGCGGATCCCGGTAAATCATTATATCAACCGACTTGGTCGAGAGGGCTGTAACATCCAATGCCGACCCTTCGTGGTTTAAAGCGTCCAGAATCTCCGGCACATGGAATTGAAACGCCTGCAAGCGCCGAGCCGGATTCCATACCGGGGCAGAGGCTTCCCAGTCATCAATCGGCGGAATTGCCGCTGACCAGTTTTGCTCAACAGGCGTATCCGGCAAATTCAGCACCACCATTTCCAGCCATTCATACAACGCAACTTCCGGTAAAAATGGCATTGTAGCCACCAAATCGGACTGCTCGCTCAGAAATTCGGAAAATGAAGACACCGCCCCCATCAATTTGTAAGACTGATTGGGAAAGGCTCGCCGGTATTGCTCCACCAGGGCCAGCCATTTCGCTTCCTGCGCACCATGTTCACTAATCAGTCGGTAGCTGTAAGGGTAAATGCTTTGCAGGGTTTCCGCCACGGTATTAAACAGCAGCTCCTCATACAAGGCGATTCTGCGGCCTTCAATGCCTTGTAACGCCATTAGCTGGCAAAGGCCGGGCGGCTCAGACAACAGTAACGCTTGTCCTAGCTGGCTCTGCCATTCACGAAGCGACATACAGCACCTCGCCTGAAACGGCCGAATGCGACGGTTCCGGTTGGCCGGTCTCCTGCCAAATTTGGCGAATCCGTTGCAGTTCCGGCACCAACTCCTCAAACTCCGGCAGATAGGTATCCCGCTCCAGCATTACCCCGCAAGGGTTACAGTGTTGCAGCACCCAATGCAGCACATCCCACACCGGATCGATCACCGGCGCGCCATGCGTATCCACCAGCCCTTCGGGAAATTCATGGTGTCCGGCCACATGAATTTGCACCACCCGCTCCAGAGGGATGTTACCGAGAAACGACAGTGGATCAAACCCATGATTGCGGCTATTTACATAAACATTGTTAACATCCAGCAGCAGCCCACAATCCGCCTGCTCCAGAATACGACTGATAAACTCTGCGTCGCTCAGCTCATCATCCGGTGAATTCAGGTATTGGGAGATATTCTCAATCAGCACCGGACGCTGAAAATGGTCCTGTAAAAACTGAAGTCGCCCCGCCACATGAGAAACCGTCTCTTTAGTACGGGGTAAGGGCAGCAAATCATTGAAATAATGACCATCAATACTACTGAAGCACAGATGATCACTGAACCAAGGCGGGTTAATCCAGTCAAACAGCTCGCCCAGGTCTTGCAGATAGGCAGGATTGAACGGATCCAGGCTGCCAATGGACAAACTGACCCCATGACTGACCAGTGGAAACTGAGCTTTGGCCCGCTCCAGCATGCGCAGGGCTTGTCCGCCACGGCCCATGAAGTTTTCCGGCGTAAACTCCAGCCAGTCAATCAGCTCTCCGGCAGCCAGCGTCTCCTCCAACAAAGGGCGACGCAGCCCCAAGCCGACCCCCAGGACAGGGCATCCCTGGAATCCGGTGGGATCGGCTTGGGAAATAGCGTCGGTACCTCTCATGGATACAGTCAGGTTCTACCTACTACGTTCTACTTTTTATCTTTGCCGGTCTCTTTATTGGTTGCAGCACCGCAAGCACCGGCCGCACATTTGTGGTCGTCGGTCTTCTTGCTATCGGATTTTTCAGCGGATCCGCACTTGTGTTCGCCATCTTTTCCGGCCGCGCATTTATGGGCGTCACTTTTACCGTGCTTATCGGCATGTTTGCAGCCTTTTTTACCGCTGGCACACTTATGAGCGTCATTTTTGCCGTGTTTGTCCGCAGAACAATGCTTATCGGCATGTTTGCAACCCTTTTTGCCACTGGCGCATTTGTGCTCATCGGCTTTTTTCTCGGTCGCTTCTTTCTTTTCGCCGGGTTTGGCCGCACCGCAAGAACCGGCGCCGCATTTATCATCCGCAGCGCCAGCCGCAACCTGCAAGCCATGGCCGGTCACTTCGGTCATCTGGAACAATTCCGCATGGGCTGCCATCTGAGCGGTTACACCAACCGTCAGCACAACGGCAGGCAGCACTTTTTTAAAGTTCATGAAAAACTCCTTCTAACTGCAAACAATTCACGATTTACCATTTCAAAAAAGGGATGCGCAACGGACGCACAGTTATCTCATCCATAGTAAGCATGGACGCATCAAAGGGCAATTGTTCCATTGCGCGATTGATTTGTTACAACAGCATGACTTTGGGCGAATTTAAGCCTGTTTAACCGCC
>JAJQJM010000146.1 GCA_021323475.1 Vampirovibrio sp. | reverse complement strand
CTGAGCGGCATGGTAACAAAATTGCAGTTAAATCTCTACAAAAAGTTGAAAACTGATATCAATAACCGCTGGAAGGGGTGCAACTTTTCGGGATACTCCGTTTTGTAATAGCTGTCTTCACGAATCCTAAAGCGGACTCAGGGGCTATATTATATTGAATTACCGCAAGATTTATATTTAAAGCCAAACCGATGTCAGTCACATCCTTTTCCGCAGCTTGCATACTTCCGGGACATCGCCCTCATCAGGCGAATGCTTTTACCACTCAAGAGCAGGATACGGTATTCATCGAACAGCGGCGGGGCAAGAAGCTTAGCAGCCAGCAAGCCATGCAGGTAGCTCCCGTTGAGGACGCGCTGGCCGAGGATGAATTCCAAAAGGGTAAAACCAGCTACCAGCACCTTAAAACGGTTACACCGAGCTTTATCCCCCTATTGCGGGAACAAATTCATACCGCCATTCACCGCTACGAGGCTTTCACCGGCCAGCCCATCCCTGCGCCGACACGCTTGCTGACTCGCGAGTCAGCCAAAAACCGGACAATGTTTGAAAAAGCCTTGCCTCTTGAATGGAAAAGCAATAAAGCCGAACGTTTGAAAGCGGCATTATGGGTAATGTCCCAGCTCCCCGCCGCCTCCAGTGACACAGAAGCCGTTAATCAGCTTGCCTGCGTGTTGCAGAGTGTGGAATCGGCCGCCCTGGAACAAGCCTTGGAAACCCAGGTTGAGTTATCCCCGTCCATATTGAGCATTGACCCCAAAGCATTGAAACTAACCGAGCCGGTGCTGGAAACCGTGCAAGGCCAACCGCTGAAGGTCAGCTACGGCATTCAGCACGTCACATTGTTCAGCCGAAACGGGGCGATTCAAGTGCAATGCCTGCCAGCGCATTTGAGAGGCGTCGATTACCGCACAAGGGCTTCCGTACAACCGGATGCCGTCCTGTTCAACAAGGTCGGCGCAGACAGCCAGCCGATTTGGCGATAATCGCCCAGCTTACCTGCGTACAATTCACCCGTTTCCGGCTATGCTGTTTAACAAACCATGCAAAGGGAATATCAATCAATGGATTCTTATTTTTTGTGCGCCTACTGTTTTCAGAAAAATTCCATTTTCGTTGACCCCGCCGGCGGCGAAAATCAGCACTATGTAGAAGACTGCCAGGTGTGTTGCCAGCCAAACCGGCTGTTTATCTATTGGGATGAGGCCGAATCGGAATATATGGCCGAAAGCGAGCCCGAAAGCTAGCTTGACACTTCAAAACGACTTGCGCGGCTGCCGTTTAGAACGCTTCACACGTGTTAAGATTTATATATAAATTGCCCTTCTGAAGAGGATACCAAGGCATATTTACAACCGCTTTTTGGGACGGGCGCTGTGAATGATCCCAAAGGGCCAAGTTTGAATTGAATCGTTTAGTAATGATGAGCATCGAATAATCATGTCCAATAGCATGCAAAATATTCAAATTGCCCTTAATGCAGCCCAGGAGGAATTCCAAAGCCTTACGCGCGCTCTGAATGACACCCGAAACGAGCTTGATCTCCTGAAGAGACAATGTGGCATTTTTCCACCCGGCCACTTTTATTCACCCATCCCATCATTAGAAACACTGGAGCGCCATTTAGAGAAAGCGAATCAGCCGTTTCCCAGCACGTTACCGGATATTAATTTAAATGTGCAGGGTCAATTAGACCTATTGGAGCAATTTAAGCAGGTCAGCAACACGATTCCTTTTCCTTTAACGGAAGATCCGGCATACCGCTATTTTTATGAAAACGGCTATTACTTCTATGCCGATGCCATCACGCTTTTCTGCATGCTTAACACCTTCAAGCCGACAAGACTGATAGAAATCGGCTCCGGTTTTTCTTCTTTTCTCAGTTTGGATACCAACGATCTTTGCTTAAATCAGCAAATTCGGATGGATTTTATTGAACCTTATCCTGACCGGTTACTCACCAAACTCAAACCGCACGATTTAGTGCAACATACCCTCCACCAGAAAGCCGTGCAGGATGTCGATTTAGCGTTGTTTACGGAACTGAATGCCGGAGACATCTTACTGGTTGATTCTACGCACGTTTCCAAGCTTAACAGCGATGTAAACCATATTTTATTCAATATTCTGCCGGTATTGAAGCCAGGCGTATTTATCCATTTCCATGATATTTTTTATCCCTTTGAAAACTGTATCGACTTTTACAAATGGCCTTCCTTCTGGAATGAAGTCTACATGCTGAGATCGTTCCTGATGAACAATGACGCCTATAAAATTCGATTTTTCTGCGACTTTATGCGGCATTTCCATGCAGACGCCTTGGAAGCCGTTTCCCCCTTATTCCTGAAACATTCGCCCAGCAGTAACTGGGGCAGTACGTTGTGGCTGGAGAAACAGTAATCCGTCAAATCAAACGCGAATAGTCATGTTCAGATTTCTGCGGTAGTCTGTTGCCACAGATTTAGCAGCCATTGGAGATTGTCATGACCATTCACGCCCGATCTATCCCCAAAGCCTGGATGGCATGGAGCAGCGGCAAGGATAGCGCCTGGGCGCTACACACCGCGCGCCAGCTTGGCGAGGTGGATATTGTGGGCATTATGACCACAGTGACCAGTGTTTACGATCGCATTTCCATGCACGGTGTACGCCGCAGTCTGCTGGAAGCCCAGGCCAACGCACTTGGATTGCCGCTATATTGTGTGGAAATTCCGGCCCCCTGTAGCAATCAGGATTACGAGGAACGCATGCGAGCAGCCATGCAGGTTGCCCAAGCGCAGGAAGTCAGCCACATCGTTTTCGGGGATCTGTTTTTGGAAGACCTGAAAGAATACCGGGAACGTAATTTGGCCCAGGTCGGCATGCAGGCATATTTTCCGCTCTGGAAACGCGATACGGCCTCACTGGCTCAGGAAATGATCGACGGGGGACTGAAAGCGCATTTAACCTGCATCGATCCTCGAAAAATGCCCGTTTCCTTGGCCGGGCATGCCTTTAATACCAAGTTGCTAAACAGTTTGCCCGACTTGGTAGACCCTTGTGGAGAAAACGGGGAGTTTCACAGCTTCGTTTGGGACGGCCCCATGTTTCAGCACCCTATTCCGGTCCAGGTCGGTGAAACCGTGGAACGGGACGGTTTCGTGTTTACCGATCTGTTACCGCTGGAAAGTCCGGCAACCGTTTCATCCGTCTGAGCCATTCACTCGCGTATACCCCATATCGTCTATTTGGGCAATTACACCCTTGGCGCTCAGCAGAATCAGACCATTGGTTAATAAGCGGTTTCAAATAATTGTTTTTATAATAAATAAGTGAGCAAACGGATGATTCGGATTTTCCATCGCCATCCAACCCGGCTGGGCTGAAACGATGCCCGTTACGGGTATCGGGAAATACCAGAGCTTCAGGGAGTCCAAATGAAACACTCGCTTCGCCTTGTTTTAAAGCATGCCTTAATGCCTGTTCTGGCGGTTATGCTGGCCGGTTTCACTTTATTGGCAGGCCAAGGGCAGTTTATGCCAGCGGCGCAGGCGCTTACCGTTTATCAGTCGCCTGCCGCACCCAGCAATCTCCGTGCGCAATTCGACGGCCTGCAGAAAATCGCTTTGAAGTGGCAAGACAACGCCACCAATGAAACTTATCAGCAAATCTGGGTCAGTACCGATGGCAGCAGCTACAGCAAGCTCGCCAATATTGGAGCCAATGTGGTGGGCTACGTGCAAGATTTGGGTAAACCAGCCTCTGCAGGATCTTTATATTATGCCGTCCGGGCCGTCAACAGTGTGGGTACCTCCAGTTTCGCCAGAGTTAAAATCACGCTTTCACCTGTAGCCTCAACGTCCGGCAGTAGCATCGCCACCGAGGTGCTAACCGAAGTCAACAAGTTCCGGGTGCAAAACAGTTTACCGCCGCTCAGCAACAGCACCCAATTGCAGCAGGCCGCCCAGCGGCACAGCGACAACATGGCCGCCAGCAGCACCATGAGCCACAACTGCACCGATGGCACCACCTTCAGCCAGCGGATTTCTCAAAGCGGTTACATCTGGCGCAGTATTGCAGAGAACGTGGCCGCCGGACAAACCAGCGCCCAGCAAGTCGTGCAGGCCTGGATAAACAGTCCCGGCCACCGGGCCAACATGCTGAAAAGCGACGTCAGGGATGCCGGTATCGGTTATAACAACCGATACTGGACTCTGGATCTCGCCGGATAAAATTTCATCGCTAACCTCTAATACTCCTCCTGATAAACTCCAAAGTACCTAAAGGCTGATCTTGAATCCCGATGGATTCGATCAGCCTTATTTTTTAATCAGTTCCCTGTTTTGAACCAATCTCACTTGCATGATCATTTTGTAAAGAATTGTTCATTTTTTCAAAAAATAAATTAAAAGTGTTTCCGACTTGATACGTATTTCTGGTACAGTTTCCACCATCTCAATGTGGGTTTACGATCAAATCGTTTGAAGGGATATAACGGCTGAGGGCCGTCATTGAATTCTGTGCTAACGCGGCCTTTGCAAGGCTACAGATGATAATTTCAAGTGGGTATTTTACAGGGGGTTTATGTGAGCAATATTCAATTTACAACGCCTTTCGGTGCAAATTTTAAAGCTAAAAAACCAGCCCAACCACACATTCATGGAACGCATCCATCCAAACTCCAACCCGCAGAATACCAACCAGGGGGGCCTCAGGCAACGGTACGGTTTCAGGGACAATCTCCGCCGAAAACGCCCTATTCGTTAAAGCATATGTTAAAAACGCTGATGATGATGGGCTTGTTAGGAACTGGCATTCAACAGGCCCAGGGCATGCAATGGTTCTCCGGCGGTAATAAAACCAGGGAGTTAGTGGATCCCTCTCAAACGGCACCTTCTGCAAATAAAAAGTTGCTGACAGATTTACCACCGGTGACCGGTAGCAGTTATACATCCTCTTCCGAAGCGACGCAGCCCGTTCCGGTTACGGAAAAACCCGGCTCGCCTCTCACAGGCCAAGCCGATGCATATACGACCGGCGATATGCTGGCCCATCCGTCCATTGCCCTTCAACTGGCCGAAGCGGGTCAGATTGCCGAGTCTCCGGACGCGCTGAAGCTGATTACCGGCCCCGGCAATGAGAAAATTCTGTATAAGATTCGTCTGAAAAGCGGTGCCACCGTTGGGCTTTCAGTTCCACAAAACGAGCTGGAACATCAGGAGTTTCTAAATGCGCTCAAAGGCGAATTTAATATGAAACCGAAGACAGCGCCGGTTCAGGAGAGCAAAGTTGCAAGCCTGTTGGTTTCCACCGTGGAACAGGTGGTACCGCTAGTGATTATGGTGGGCATTATCCACTTGCTGCGCAAAAAACTGGAGGGCGGTTCGGGTGGGCCGAATGCGGCCAATCGCTTTAGTCAGGCCAAACCGGCTGCGAATTCGAAAAAGAATCAGCCTGAAAAACCGGTTCGATTTAAGGATGTGCGTGGCTACCCGGAAGTCATTCGGGAGTTGCAACGCATTAAAGAACGGTATGTACAGGGGAATTTAAAGAAGGGGCATACCGGAATCAAGCTGAAACCCATCAAGGGCTTATTGCTGGAAGGCCCGCCCGGCACCGGCAAAAGCATGATGGCCAAAGCCTTAGCCACTGAAAGCAACGTGCCGTTCCACTATGTCAGCGGCTCCGAATTTGTGGAAATGTTTGTGGGCGTAGGGGCGGCCAGGGTGCGCGGTTTGTTTGCAGAGGCCAAGAAGAATGCCGATAAATACGGCGGCGCGATTATTTTCATTGATGAGCTGGACTCCATCGGCGGTAAACGGAATATGCACTCCTATAGCGGAGGCAATGAAGAACGTACCAACACGCTGAACGAACTATTGCAGCAAATGAGCGGCTTTAACGACGATCCGCGCATTATGATCTTGGCGGCCACCAACCGGGCCGATTACCTGGATGACGCTCTTAAGCGTTCCGGTCGCTTTGACAAAATTGTGAAAGTCGATTTGCCACGTGATAAAGAACAACGTCGCGACATTCTGGATAAATACCTGAGCGAACATGCCACGGCCCAAAATCTGGATCGGGACACCATGGCGGAATTCACGCAAGGCAAGTCCGGCGCGGATTTAGCGAATTTAGTGAATCAGATGGCAGAGGCCGCGGTGGATCGAATTACCGAAGCTCAGCATCATTCAACCAACGCGGCGCAACTGAAAAATCCCGAGTTCCATAAACTGAACACCATCGATTTTTTAAATGCCTGGCGGAACATGGAAATGGGAATCCCACGGGAGGCACAAGGCACAGAGGATGAGAGAAAAACCGTGGCGGTGCATGAAGTGGTTGGGCATGGCCTGGTGGCAAGGGCCGCTAAAACCGCCCTGCAAATGGTCTCCATGCAGCCACGGGGTGATGCGCTGGGGCATGTCATTACCGACCCCAGGGCCAGCAGCAGTAAACTGCCCACCCTGGAAAGCATGCTGAAAGACATTGTGATCAGCATGGGAGGCCGGGCATCCGAGCGGGAAATGCTGGGAGCAGAATACATTACCCCCGGCGCCAGTGGGGATATCGCTCAATCCAAGGCTAAAATCCGGCAGATGCTGGCCACCCGCATGCTGCCCGAAGGCAGCGGAGCCGATTACCATGAGCCCCACGGCCCGCTGAACGATCAGGATTGCAAACTGGTCGACATGCTGTTGAAGCAAGCGGAGCAAACCGCCGCAGATGTTATTCGAACAGTGCCCAGGGAGCAGTTGTGGCAGCTGGTCAACAAGGCGCTTAACCTGAATGAAGAGCTGGTCGGCGATGATGCCAACGCCTTTTACCAGGAAATTTTGAATACCATTGGCGAGGATACGCTATATCGGCCCATTGAACAGTTCGTGCAACAAATTGCCAAACCGAAAGAGCCGAAGTCTGCATTGCGTAACAAGGTCAGGCGGAGTATCAACTAAACCATTACCTTCGCCTGCACAGCGGCCAGGGCTTCCTGGATTTTAGCGGGAATGGCCTGCACAATTTCCGGCGTGGTGAAGGGCGACATAATATAAGACTTGATTGCCACAATGGGCTTGCCGTAGCTGCTGGACCGGTAATTCTCCGTTAGCGACAAGGTCGCGCCATGGCCGGCCAGGGCTTCCTGATAAATGAACTCATGCACCCGGCGGTTCAATTCGTTGTGCTTTTCCAGGGATTCAGCGTAATCGGGATTGCGCATTTCATTCAGAAACGCGGATTCGGCGTCCACATCGTTCGGATACACGCGGAACAGGGTGACGGAGCCGTGGTTATAGGTATTTACGCAGGTAATGTTAGAATGCACTTCCAGTGATTCCCGCAGGTGTTCGGCCATTTCCACCAAATGACCCAACAGAACCTGATACCCTTCCTTGCCGAACAATAACATGTTCGCCATGGCCGCCAGCGGAGCCGCCCCACCACGGGACGCTTCCAGCGTATAAACGCCGGGGCAGTATTCATCCGCCTGCTTGATGTACGGGATGGATTCGGCGGAGCGATTGAGCAATTCCAGTTCCGCTTTATTCTTCAGCAGGAATAAGCTGGAGGTGTAAGGCGCAAAGCCGGTCTTGTGGAAATCAATCCCGATGGAGTCGGCCAGATGCAATTGCTTGATGCGCCTAGCGGAATCGGACAAGCGGCGCAAGGTGCGAATGGAGAAATTCAGGCTGTTTTTGCCGAAGTCGTAATCGTTGAACACGCTCCAGATCCAGCCAATCACCGAATCAGCGTGGACATGCGGTACGTAATCCAGGCCGTACTCTTCCACGCAGCGGTTACGGATTTCAACGATTTCCGCCAGCGGATCGATACCAAACGAATCCGTCGTTCCCATCGTTGCCACAATGGCGGCCACACGGGTGCCTTCCGACAGGACTTCACGCAGCTTCTGCTCGAAAATAGCAATATCCATGCTGTTGTTTTCGTTGGTGGGAATCACAATTACGTTATCCATACCGATGCCCAACCAGGCGGAGATGCTCAGTTTGCAATAGTGCGCGGTTTCCGAGGCGAATACGACCGCCTTTTGCGTAATTCCTTTTTGCAAAGTACCAGGGCATGC
>JAJQJM010000020.1 GCA_021323475.1 Vampirovibrio sp. | reverse complement strand
CTCAGGCAGGCCCCTACAGGAACATCGCTGCGGAATCTGAGACGGATCGCATCCTCAAATAGGGTTTTAAACTCTTGCAGAGCGGCCTCTTCCGTAATCGTACCGGTTTGAATGACAGGTTGCCAATCCCAGTATCGTTTCGGCGTTGGAACCTGTCCGGGACGCACGACAAAATAATGGCCGGGCAGCAGGTTTTTCAGGCTGGCGTAGAATGTCTCTTCGTATCCTGCAAAATCCGCATGATGAATAAAATTGATTAAAAATTGGGTGTCGGGTTTTTGCCAATGCGGGGATAAACCCAATATTGCCTTGGCTTCGCTGGCAAAAACCAGCTTGTCGTTATCCATGCCATAAATGAAAGGTTTAATTCCAAAACGATCCCTGGCACAGAATAGCTCTTGCCGGATAGGGTGATACACGGCAAAGGCCCACATGCCGTTAAAACGGTTCAGGCAGTCCGTGCCCCAGTGCGCGTAGGCTTTGAGCACAACCTCCGTATCACTGTTCGTGTGGAAATAATAACCGGCGTCCAGTAGTTCTGCTTTCAACTCCAGATAGTTATAAATTTCGCCGTTAAAAACAATGACCATCCCCGTGTCCGGATCAATCATGGGCTGGTTGGCGCGGCTGTCGAGATCGATAATGCTCAGTCGGGCATGCCCAAGCCCCACACCCGGCCTTTTCCAAATTTGTTGAGCATCCGGGCCTCGGTGCTGAATAGCGTTTATCATGCCCCAAAGCTGCTCATCGGTAATGGGGGCCTCGGGCTGTACATGGAAAATACCCACGATACCACACATAGAAGAGCATCCTTGTACCAGACTCATCCTATTTAATCATATAAACCGGGAGACCCAATAGTAAATTCCATTATTTGGGAAACGCCATAATGTTATATAGGGCCGTTTGCTTTCTCCGGGATTTTTATACTAAGATCAACCCCAGTGTGATGGCTGGTTCAATAAGGAAATCCGAATGAGCTATAAAATTCCTGCTCCTCAAGCTGTTGACTATAATCTGTTTGCCCCTGAATATTCGGCAGCCGATACAAAATATGGTCTGCCCGGGCAAGTAAAATTTTGCAAATCCTGTGTCATTTCTAACCAGCGGCCCAATTCGGCGGTGGAGTATAAACACACCAAAGAAAGTAAAAAGGCGACTATCCACTTCGATGAGGAAGGCATCTGCGACGCCTGTCGGGTTGCTGAGCAAAAGCATCGCGTGATTGATTGGCGTGAACGAGAGGAACGGCTGAGAGATCTGTGCGACCGCTACCGCAGCAAAGATGGCTCCTATGATTGCATTGTTCCTGGCTCAGGTGGGAAAGATTCTTTCTATGCGGCCCATATGCTCCGTTATCAGTATGGTATGAACCCGTTAACCGTGACATGGGCACCACATATTTATACCGATTGGGGCTGGAAAAACTTTCAGGCATGGATTCATGCGGGCTTCGATAACTTCCTGCATACGCCCAATGGTCGGGTGCACCGTTTGCTGACCCGCCTTGCCGTTGAGCAATTGTTCCATCCCTTCCAGGCCTTTATGTTCGGGCAAAAGTCGCTCGCGCCGAAAATGGCGCTGCTGCATAAAATTCCGCTCGTCTTTTATGGGGAAAACGAAGCGGAATATGGTAACCCGATTGCCGATACCGACACTGCCAAGCGCGATTGGTCTTACTTCACGGCGGAAGATAAGTCAAAGGTATTTCTGGGTGGCACCTCCATCGAGGAATTACTGACGGACTACGGATTAAGCAAAGCGGATTTGGAGCCCTACATGCCTGCCGATCCTGAGCAAATCGTTCGGCAGAAGGTGGAGGTTCATTATCTGGGCTATTACCTGAAATGGCATCCGCAAAGTTGTTATTACTATTCCGTGGAGCATGGCGGGTTCCAGGCATCCCCTGAGCGTACGCCCGGCACCTACAGTAAGTACAACAGTATTGATGATCGCATTGACGATTTCCATTACCACACCACATTCGTGAAATTCGGTATCGGTCGGGCTACCTATGATGCCGCTCAGGAGATTCGTTCAGGTGATATCACTCGCGAGGAAGGGGCTGCCCTGGTAAAGCGTTTCGATGGGGAGTTTCCGGAACGGTTTGCCGATGAAATCTTCCGTTATCTCAGCATTCCTGCATCGGAGTTCCCGGACGCGTCTCGTCACTTTGAACAACCTGTTATGGATCGGGCTTATTACGATCGGCTTGCTGATTCGTTTCGCTCGCCCCACTTGTGGCAGTATCGGGATGGCCGTTGGGAGCTTCGCCATACTGTTTGGCAGGAAACAGGCTTGCAGGCTGCTGTCTATGCGTCCTAACGTCCGGCTGATTCCAAGGCTTGATATTAAAGCGCCTAATCTCGTGAAAGGCATCCATCTGGAAGGGCTAAGGGTGATGGGCGATCCTCAGGCCTTTGCCACCCGGTATTATGAGCAAGGCGCCGATGAGCTTCTTTATATCGATATCGTGGCGAGTCTTTACGGACGAAATAACTTGCGGGATATTGTTAGTCGGACGGCACGTAATGTGTTCATCCCGATTACGGTAGGCGGCGGTATTCGCTCGGTGGATGATGTGACCGATATTCTGCGCGCGGGCGCCGATAAGGTGGCAATTAATACAGCCGCCACCAAACGGCCGGAATTAATCCGGGAAGTGGCCCGTCGTTTCGGTTCACAATGCATGGTGCTGTCCATTGAGGCCAAGCGCATTGCTCCGGGTCAATGGGAAGTGTATACCGATAATGGCCGGGAGAGAACCGGCCTTGATGTAAAAGAATGGCTGCAACGTGGTGTTGAATTGGGTGCCGGTGAAGTGCTGCTGACGTCCGTGGATCAGGAAGGAACCCGCAAGGGCTTCGATATTGATTTGATTCGGAGCATGGCGACGATGGTCGATGTCCCTGTCATTGCCAGTGGCGGCATGGGGACGGTCAATCATATGGAAGAAGTGATTGCCGCTGGCGCGGACGCGGTGGCCATGGCGGATGTGCTTCATTATGACCGCTTAACGATTGCTGCAATGCGAGATGGTGTAAAGCCGGATCTGGAGTTATGCCTGCGATGAAAAGACGTGTTACCGTAATTGATTACGGCATGGGAAATCTGTTTAGTGTTGCCAGGGCCTTGGAATACTGCGATGCGGAGCCGGTATTTGCCACCTCTCCTGAAGCGGTGCTTGATGCGGAACGGCTCATTCTCCCTGGGGTGGGGGCATTTGCCGATGGGATGGCAGGGCTGCAACAACAAGGGCTGGTGCAACCTTTGCAGGAATATTATCGGAGTGGACGGCCACTGTTGGGCATTTGCCTGGGTATGCAAATGTTGCTGGAAACGAATGAGGAGTTCGGATACCATCAGGGGCTGGGCCTGCTGCCTGGAAACGTGACGGCAATTCCTAAGTTCGGCGCGGATCAGCAGCCTCACAAAATTCCGCATATCGGTTGGAATAGCCTGCATAATCCTTCTCAGCAGCAATCCTGGTCGGATACGATTATATCGGGTGTGCCGGAAGGAACCCGGATGTATTTTGTGCATTCCTACACGGCGTTTCCCGATCAGGAGCAAAATCGGCTGGCCGATGCGGATTACAACGGGCAGCGCCTGTCGGCGGTTATTCGTTCCGGAAATCTGTTCGGTTGCCAGTTTCATCCGGAGAAGAGCGGGCCCTGGGGGTTGAAAATCATTGAAAACTTTATTAATTTGAACTAGCGGACAACGGTGTCGGTATCTTCGCTAACTGGCGAAAACGCAGGGCGAAGGGGATATTGAAACGCGGGACAATGGATGTAAATTGGTTGGCAGTCAGGAATCGCCATTTGTCTGGTTCAAGGGTCAGCCAATAATCCAGTGCCGCATTCACGGACTTCGGCTCTGTGACCGTCAGGCATTCCCCCGGCCACGGGATCTGTTGCGTTTCAATCACGCGATCAAAATCCAGCGCCAGAGTTGGTTTCTGTAAATATAAACTTTCGTACAAAGTAGCCGAAAAAACGGAGGTGACGATATCGACTGCTTTCAATATTTCCCAATGCATCAACCGTTCCGATTCATATACCTGGATTCGATCCTGGCAGCCTGAGGCCCGCACCACCGTATCAACCACGTCATCGGTTTCCAGTGGGTGACGTTTGATGAGTAGTTTAGCATTAGGGTTATATTGCAAGTAGCCAATTAAACTCAACAGATAATCCTTCTTGATTTGTACTGTTGAATAGCCCTGAAGGCATTGGGTGTATGCGCCAATCAGGGGAGCGTCGCCCTTCCAGGCCAACAGCTTGTCATATTCTGCGGATGTTGTTTCCGAAGCAACTTGATCAGCCAAGGCTTCCCATTTTGGATTGCCGATAACGTGCATCCGATGACCGACAGGGTAACCGTTTTGCTCTAACGATTTGGCTGTCTGTTTATTCCAAAGGAAATAATCGTCAAAGCGAAGTCCATCCACTGTCCAGGTTGGTGCCACAATCCCGTGTTGAAGATTCATCAGCCGAAAACCAGGTGACTGTTTTTGCAACATGCTCAAAAAAGCGCCATGCAAGTTGAATTCCAGGCAGCCGATGACAGTGTCGGGCTGCAAACGCCTGATGGTAGCTTCAAAGCTCATAAATTTTTCAGCCAGGTCGGCTAAGAGATCAATTTGGGTATAGCAAAAATGTCGCTGTTTTGCAGGCAATCGTTGGACTTCGTCACGAAGTTTTTTAAAGTGATGAAGCGCAATTTCCAATTGTGGGCCTAAGCGCAGGCCGGACAGGTGCTGAACCGTCATGCCATCAAATTGTTGTTCCGATAGGCGCAGCTTGGAATGGATATTGAGTAATCGGACTGGTTCTTGCTCTTTCAAGACACCCAATATGGGTTTCAGCAACTCCAGGTGTTCCGAATGGGGAATAACGGCGAGTGTGCCACCGGAGAAAGTCTCTTCTTCCTGTGATATCGCTTGACTCTTCCATTGGGAGAGTTTTCGCATTAATCGTTCTGAATGCAGCGTACTCAGGGAGCGGAGTGGATATTTGGGTTTGCCGATTCCCATATCCTCGGCAAACCGGTACACCAAATCAGGAGTTAAATGGCAATCCACTAAGGTCAGTGCCGATGCAGGCGGACTTTGCTCCTGCAGCATTGAATAGACAAGTGGAAGTCCCTGATAGGCTATATGAAATTGTAGGTTGAATCGAAAGGCAAAGCGGAAATCCCAGTCGCCAATCTGGAAAAAGTCTGGCAGCAGCCTTTCAATATCGTTCAGGATGTCGTCTGCATACCTGCGGGCTACCTGGTAAATGTTAGGGCGCAGCGGAATCTGCAACGGCTGCCGGATGAGCCGGGTGGCAAATGGAATGTTTTTCCACGCAGGTGTCAGATTGTCCGGATAATAGCATTGTATGGGGCCCAGCCAATTTTGACGTGCAAGTCTCAGGGCTCGGGAGGACGGCTTTGTCATTAGAAAGCGGCGGGTAAATCGACTTAGAGGCATTAGTCCTCCAACAGTTCGGGCTGTAAAAGTTCATCCCGGGAGAGGTCTGTTTTGAGTCGTTTTCCCAGCACCTGAAACAGATTTGCCGGAGAAATGCCCGTTCCCGGTCTTTTGGCGATTAAGTCATCCAATGTCAAGGTATGCTTGGCTGGTAAGTCATGCCGTAACACCAGACTTTTTCGGGCAACCCGAATGCAGTCCGACTCAACCGGATTTGGCTTTTTAATTCCGTCACCGAGGGCAACCTCCGTTTCCCGAATGGCAAAGACCATCTGGGCCAATTCGGCTACAGTCAGTGAGGCTTGATGATCAGGCCCTTCCAGGGACTGGTCCAGTGTGAAATGTTTCTCGATAATGCGAGCGCCCAGCGCCACGGCGGCAACTGGTACATGAAGCCCGAGAGTATGGTCCGAGTAGCCAATGGTGCAATTGGGAAATTTCTGCTGAAGTGTTTGCAACGCCAGCAGATTAACAGTGTCTGCGGCGGCGGGATAGGCGCTCACGCAATGTAGCAGGGCCAAGGGGGGGCGGTTGGTTTCCCAGGCCGCCTGCACGGCGGCCTCCACTTCTGCCAGCGTGGCCATGCCGGTGGAGAGGATCAGAGGAATATTCATCCGGCCCAGCAAGCGCAGAAATGGCAGATTCGTAAGTTCTCCGGAGGATATTTTCAACAAGGGCACGTCCAAGGTCTGGTGTAGAAAAACGGCTGACATATCGTCAAATGGAGTGCATAAAAATTGAATTCCTGCCTGGTGCGCATGGGCCTGCAGTTCAATAAAAGCCTGCCGGGGCAAGGCTAACCTGCTCAACAGATCGATTTGGTTTTTAATCGGCTCGCCTGCCTGGGCTCCTGTTTCCTGGTATGCGGCAAGCGGTGTTTTGGCAGAGGCCAACAAGGCGGGTTCGAATAACTGAAACTTAACCGCATCGGCGCCAGCCTGGGCTGCACCATCAATCAATGCCTTACTAAGCGCAATATCGCCGTTGTGGTTCACGCCGGCTTCGGCAATGATGTAGGTATGTTTTGCGTTAAAAGGGGAGGGAAACATGAGACGATAAACTCCTGGCAGGTGAGGCTGTTTTGGGTAGGGAACGGATTGGGCTTCCTACGGCTGTAATGCCGTCTCCAATCGTCTGGGTTACTACGCTGCCTGCTCCAATAGTAACCTGTTGACCGATTAAAACCTGTTGCAGGACAACAGCGCCTGCTCCCACTAAGCTATGCGCACCCACCTGGGTATTGCCGCAGGTAATGCTGCCGGGAGCCAAATGCACATTGTGGCCGATGCAGGCGTGATGCTCGACAATGCTGCCCGTATTGACGATAGTGGCGGTGCCTAGTCGGGCAAAGGGTTGAATCACGGCGCGTGCGCCGATTACACAACCTGGTTCGATAATGGCGGTATGATCGACTATTGCCATGGGATGGATGAGCGTTTCGGGCGTCAGGCCGTAAGCTTGAATACGTTGGAAAATATCCCAGCGTGTTGGCATTGCCTTGATCATGCCGAGGCCGAAATAGAATGACCGGACGCCGAGTTGGGACAGCGCCACAAAACCCTCGTCTGTTTCTGTGAATACGGGAAGACCAAGCAGCCGATCGGTGCCTTGATAGTCGGGATATTCCAGCCAACCGACAACGTCGATGGGGGAGCCGCCAGAAGTACCTTGAACCGCTTGCCAGGCTGCCCAAACAACTTGAGCGTGTCCACCGGTTCCGACTATTACAGCTTTCGACATATCAGTCTTTCATCAAGAAGGTAACAAGGTTGTTTGTGTCGCTAGAATTGCCTCTGCAACCAGGAAATCTGTATATGTGTCAATATCGACTGAGGTTTCCTGCGACATAATATATGGGTATACAGGCTGTTGCATCAATGTATTATCCAGATAACGAGCAGCGGAGGCGATATAGATTGCTCCGTTCAGTTGGTAATTGGTTGGCTCTGTCTGTCGGTTACCGCCGTCTGTAGCCTTCTCATGAAACCTGAAGCTCCCGTTTTCGGGCTGAATAAATCCCTGCCATGCAATGGGTTTTGCCATGGTAACACTAACTACGGTGGCCAGTCTGGACTGATGAGATTCATACAGAGACATGGCCTCTGTCAGGTGAGTCGATGCCCGCAAGGGAGAGGTGGGCTGTAGCAAGACAAGCGTTTCAATTGCAGTAGAAAACTCTTGTTGGTACCAGGTCAGAAAATGACATGCCACATCTCGGGAGGATGCGGTTTCATTGGCGAGTTCCGCTGGCCTCAATGGAGGGGTTAAGGCGCCGCAAGAGCGCGCAATGTTCAATATTTCAGGATCATCAGTGGAGACGTATACTTCACTAATATATGAACAACCCAATGCAGCCTCAATGGAATATTGCAACATTGGCTTACCGAGCAAGGGGCGTATATTTTTTCCCGGTAGCCCTTTGGAACCACCTCGGGCTGGAATAAGGGCAACCGTCGCTTGACGCATCATTCGGAATTCCATGCTTGTAAAATTTCCAGGACGCTTTCAATTACATGATCCTGGTACTGTTTGCTCAGGGAGCACGAACTGGGAAGATTAAAGCCCAGCCTGTGCCAATGAGCGGCATTGGGTAACGGAGTATGCACAAAGGATTGAAACGGTTTTTGTAAATGACCTGGTTTGAAAAACGGTCGGGATTGAATATTGCGTTGTTTCAATTGATTGACCATTGTCATTGCATCCCGGTGACTGGGCAGGCTATCCGAATTGATAGCGAGTCCATATAGCCAGGAGGAACGAATTGTATCCTCGGTAATTCCGAAGTTAATCAGCAATGGATGTCCGGTAAACGCGTCCTGATAGCGTTGCCAAATTTGGCAGCGTTTTTCCAGAAATTCCGGCAGGTTTTCCAGCTGAGCTACGCCAAGTGCCGCCTGCATATTTGTCAGCCGATAGTTATGTCCGATTTCATCGTGAGTAAACGTTAAGGCATCATTCTTAGCTTGATTGATGAGGTAGTGAGCCCGTTCGATAAGATCGGGCTCTTTGCTGATGATCAGGCCGCCTCCACCCGTGGTTAGGACTTTGTTGCCATTGAAACTCAAGCAGCCGACATCTCCGATAGTGCCGCAAGGTTGCCCTCTCCAACTGGCTCCAAGGGCCTCGGCAGCATCTTCAACAACTTTTAAATTATATTTCCGAGCGACCTCCAATACAGGGCCCATATCCATTGCATCCCCGTACAGATGAACCACCAGGATCGCTTTGGTTTTTGGTGTGATTAAACTTTCCAGTAATGCGGGATCCGCGTTCCAGTGATCCGGCTGTGAGTCCCAAAAAACGGGAATGGCGCCAACGTAACGGATAACATTGATGCTGGCGATAAATGTCAGACTCGGGACAATCACTTCATCCCCCGGTTGGATATTCGCCAGTAATAGGGCAATGTGCAGAGCCGCCGTGCCATTGATTGTCGCTGCCGTACGAGGCACCTGAAAATATCTGGCAAATTCACGCTCGAAACGTTCTACATAGGGCCCCACCGATGAAACCCAGCCGGAGTCCAGTGCATCTTTAACGTATGTCCAAGCGTTAGGCGTTAATGTGGGTTCCGATAGCGGAATACAGGGTAAAGTCAAAATTTCGGGCATGGCTTTAGGTAAAACTCCCAATAGACATGTACTGATGGTTTACTTCCTCGTCATCTTCTTTCGGCACGATGCCGAGCCAGGGCCTCAATGATAGTAATTCACCGATCGGGGAGTCCGTCATTGTTCTATGCTCATCGGTGTCGCTGCCTGGCATTTTCCCTCCGTCATCCAATAAATAACTACTTGGAAACCTGTTTCATTCATATTTAAATAATGCATCCGACAGCTCCCGCCCGAAGTGAGAAAAGAGCATCGAAACTCTCTCATAGAAAACATCTACAGCGCTTTGCCGCCACTACAATGCTTTATAGCCAGCGGAGCAGAATAGATTTTAATATAAACCTGTTGGATAATAAAATCCGAATCTTTTTCGAATGTAAAACAACTTTCTTTGTTTGGTAAAGTAGTGAAACGTATAAAAGAAGTATGACGGCAAGCCTCAGAATTGGTATATTTACAGGCACTAGGGCTGAGTATGGGCTACTCTATCCGATTGCGCGAACGTTACAAGAGGATGGCGGTTTCCAGGTTCAACTGTATGTGTCTGGCTCCCATATGGACGAGCGATATGGACAGACTCTGTGGGAAATTGAGCAGGACGGCTTTCAGATTGTATTTACTCCTTCTCTTCCTCAGCTTGGACAAAATATGGCTGCCGAATGTGGCTTTTTAACCCGAGCGTTTGGCGAATATTTCAGCATTGCCGAGAACCGACCCGATTGGGTTTTGATTCTGGGCGATCGTTATGAGACTCTCGGCGTTGCAACGGCAGCCTTCCTGAGCAACATTGCTATGGCGCACATACATGGAGGCGATGTCGTGCGGGGTGGGATGCTGGATGACCCAATTCGCCATGCCATTACGAAATTGGCCCACTTGCATTTCCCTGCCACTCCTGCCAGCGCGGAAAGGATCTTGGCCATGGGTGAGGAGCCTTGGCGTGTGACTGTGACAGGCTCGCCGGTATTAGATAATATCCGATTAATTCCAACCATAGGAAAGGCTGAGTTGGCCGAAAAATATGGGCTGGACATGGAAAAGCCCTGGGTACTATTTACTCAGCATCCTATAACGACCCAGCCCGAACTTGCCGGTGAGCAAGCCCGGCAGGCGTTATCCGCGTTAGCCCATTTTGGGGATGCGATTCAGGTGATTGCGACCTACCCGAATCATGACGAAGGTTCCAGCTCTATTATTCGTGAGCTGGAAGGTGATTTTGTCTCATTGCCGCAATTTCGAGTGGTCAAAAGTCTGGGTCGTGTGAATTACTTGAATATGTTACGGTATGTCTCTGCCGTGGTTGGCAATTCCAGCAGCGGCTTGCTTGAGACGGCCCATTTTAAAGTTCCCTGTCTGAATATTGGCGAACGGCAAAAGGGACGGGAACGAGGCGATAATGTGCTGGATGTTTCCCAGGATGAAGAATGTATCAAAAAGAGCTTGTTGGCGGTATTATGGGAGCCGGAAACCTTGTGCCGGTTAAAATCCGACAGGCATCCATTTGGAAGTGGCAATTGCGCAGAGCGTATTCGGGAGGTCTTGAGTAAAACGCCCATCAATGCCAGATTATTACAGAAGCAACTAACTTATTAAGCCGTTTTTGTGGTTGATTTTATGGGTGCGAGAAAATCTTTCTTGACTTGTTCCCAGTTAAGTTAAATTCATAAAAACAAAAAAATACCTCAATCCATAGGAAGACCATGGTGAAGCAGTTTATTGAAACACTGATGAAGCCGAAAGCGGACGGAACTCAAACGACAGCATATCTCTATAAACGTTTGTTACTGTATTTCAAACCTTACTGGTTTCGGGCCATCCTTGCCGTACTGTTGACGATTCCGATTGGAGCGCTTGACGGCGCAATCGCCTTGTCGTTGAAGCCGTACGTAGATGCCATGCAGCTTCAGAAGACGGTTGCATCCGTTTCCTATGTGCCATTTGTGATTGTCGGTTTCACTTTTCTGCAAGGTCTCCTGAACTATACCTCAATCTACATGAACGGCTGGCTAGGGTATCGAATCATGTGCGATCTGCAGCACGATTTGTTCAAAAAATTGCAGACGCGGGATGTGCGCTTCTTCGATAACACAACGTCAGGCACTATTATTCAGGCATATTTTCAGGATCCGCAAGCGATTAACACGAATATCCTGAACAATACCAAGTCGATGTTGACTCGGCTGTTTTCTTCTCTCGGATTGATGGGCGTGTTAATTGCAACCTCATGGAAGCTTTCCATTATTGCCATCAGTGTGCTGCTGCTGGTGCTTTTCCCTTCCACGCAAATTCGTAAAGTGATTAAACGCATCGCGCGAGCCACCACCACGGCAACCGGGAATGTTTTATCGTTCTACACCGAAACTGCTGGCGGAATCCGGGTTGTATACGGATATAACTTATGTGAGTTTCGCGAGAAAAAATTCAAGGAATACCAGAAAAACCTGTTCCATATGGCGATTAAAGGCACCCAGGCACAAGGTTGGTTAACACCATCAATGCATATTATCGCCTCTGTCGGTATCGCTTTGATTATTTGGCAAGGCAGCGTCATGGTGGTGAATAAGGAAATCACGACGGGCGGTTTTGTTTCTTTTATTGCTGCCATGCTCATGCTCTACAATCCGATTAAAAACCTGGGCAGCTCCATTCTGACCGCCCAGATGTCCATGCTGGCGGCTGGGCGTATTTTTACGCTGCTGGATCAGATGCCGACCATACAGGATAAGCCGGATGCCAAGGAGCTTCAGGGAATTTCCGAAGGGATTAAATTCGAGAACGTTCGCTTTGCATATAGTTCCGACAAGCCGGTACTCAGGGATATTACATTGAATTTTCCGAAAGGAAAAACAATAGCGCTGGTGGGCGCGTCGGGAAGCGGAAAAACGACTATTGCGAATCTGATCCCCCGCTTTTATGACATTTGGTCCGGCGCTATCCGAATTGACGACACCGATATTCGCGACTTAACAATGGAATCACTTCGGAAGCACATTGCCATTGTGGCGCAGGATAACTTCCTGTTTGACGGCACGATCCGGGAAAATCTGCTTATGGGTAATCCGGCTGCAACGGAAGCACAGCTTTATGATGCGCTGGAAAAGGCTTATTTGCGAGAATTTGTTGATACGCTTCCGAAAGGGCTGGAAACGCAGATTGGGGAGCGCGGGGCGAAGATGTCCGGCGGGCAACGTCAACGCCTGGCCATTGCGCGCGCTATTTTGAAGGATGCGCCAATAGTTATTCTGGATGAGGCCACGAGTGCGCTTGACAGCAAGTCCGAGGCCATTGTGCAGAAAGCAATGGAAGCGTTAATGGTGGAGCGAACCGTATTGGTGATTGCCCATCGCCTCTCCACCATCCGCAATGCTGATAGTATTATCGTGCTGGATGACGGTTTAGTGGTTGAGCAGGGCAGTCATGAGGAGCTCATCGGGGCAGGAGGGTACTATGCAACGCTGTATCAAACGCAGTTCAGGCAGGGGCCGCAACTTGAAATAACTCATCCGCATCCGATCAGTGAACCGGATAAGTCCCAGGCAACCGTGGCGGTTTGAAGGAACTTCTGATGGATAATGCGGAACTTTTAAATGTTGACGAAAGATTCCGGGGCAAGGATTGTACGCAGGAGCTATGTCATCTGGGTACGACAATTGAAAGTGTGCCTTACTTGGGCCAGGTCATGGAAGGCCTGTCTTGTCAGGTAATCCATGTTTATACGCCTTCGCAGGCTGTCTCACAAGCCATTCGTCAGCTTGAGCTGCCGGGCAAGACGGTTATTCCTCATGTGGTGGAAGGTGTGTATTCCGAGCGGTGGCTTTTTGAACTCTCCAGGCAAATCGCAGAGCGGCGCGTATCCGAGGTGCTGGCGTTATTGCCGGACCTTTTACGGCTGAAACGGTTTCCAAAGGTGCATCTTGAAAAGCTGGCCATTCGTCGGGTCAGCTTGTCGCGCCTTTACTATGAACTCTCCATCTTTTTTGCGCTTCAGCAGCAATTGCCAATTCATGAGAAGAGCCCTCTCATTTTTCTCTCCAACTTTTTTGAGCGTGAGGATATTCAAGCATTTAATCCCTCTCCATTTATTTCAATAGAGCCACACTCCATCAGAAATATTCCTTCCCCTTCCAGGATCGAATGGTTTAACGGCTACCTCAGAAAAGCAGTGGCAAGCATAGCGCCTTTGCTTGGAAAAAACAGGGGGTCACGATTTCAGCGGGCCACCTTTCGAAGGCTTGACCAGGTGGAAGTGATTTACGGGGAAATGCGGTATCGTCCTCCTTTTTTGCAGCTCAGGAAGATTGAAGGATTCATCCGGCATCAATATAAAAAACCGATAAAAAAATTCCAGAAGATTCAAGTGCGATTCGAGCAAATCAGCCTGATAGCGTTTATGCGTTTGAGGATGTGGTTCATCCATTTTCTGGGTCGGCAGGCTCAGGAACGTGTGCTTATTATCTCTCCCTCTATTAACAGTCGAAATAAAGAATATTACCTTCGGCTGTTTAAACCGCTGGCCCAACGGCTTCTCGCCAATCGCCAGGATCTTATTTTTACACTTTGGTCCCATGATTGGAACGCTTGTATCTCTCTCATCCGCTCAATATCTAAGCATAAAAAAATCGGCTTCTCAGAAGGCGGTGCTTATTTCTTTCCTGTGACCAGTCTCATCGAGCTTTCCAAAGAACGTGAAGAGCTATTCCTGAACAATGATGGCCTTCCAGCTGAGCTTGCGGAAGTCGATGATGCGAGAACGCATCTGTTGAGAAATACGCTGAGCGCCATCAATAGTATGAAGTACGCTGCCACGGTCGTCTATTTCTATACAAAGGATTTACCATTTAATAAAGTGCTTGGTGTGGAAGAAGATATTGAGTGCGTCAGTGTCCTCAACCTCCTAAAACCCGTTTTGGGAAGGGATTATACGACGTTTATCATTCCTTCTTGTCTACCTGAGTATTCGGTTTGTTATGATTGCGTGAATGTCGATCACTTATCCGTAGCTCTGCCTTTTATCAAGCGCATCTTTGCGGAGCAGAATACAAATGCAGGTCAGCTTCACGTGGTTGGAAGCCAGGAATGGGAAGAGCCTTACGATCAAACGGTCAATTTTCCAAAAGCGGTAGAAAAATTGATTGCGGGTAGTACGTTTGTTTTAGGGGTTCTGCATCAACCTATTTTCGTTACCATGCATGGTCAAACCATCTATAATAACCTGACGGTTAATTTCCTGGATATCTATGAGCGGTTTTTGGCGAAGCATCCTGATGCCTGTATTCTCATCAAACCTCATCCACGCGACAACCTGGAGCAATTAAAAGCCTATTTGCCGATTAGCGATCGGATCGCGGTACTTCCCAAGGAAACCCCGAACAAGCTACTGTATCAGCGTGTCGATGCCGCTATTTCCATTCATTCCACCATGGTCACTCACGCTTTGGCTCATGGTGTTCCGGTAGTATCGCTATATAAATATCCCGATTATGTTCCCCTGTATGATTTCATCCACGAAACAGGCGGTTTGGCGACCGATAGCCATGACGAGGCACTGGCCTGGCTGGCGCGGATGCAGGCTGAGCCTGAATTCAGGGCGGAAGTTCATAAGAGAATGACCAAGCTGCGCGAGCAATGCCTCTCCGTGCCGACCTCCCAACAGATTGCCGGGATTCTGGCAACTGCCAATCGGGCGGGCTAGACTGCAACAGGCGCTTCCAAGTGAAATAGGGCTTCCAGCGTTCTCATGGATTCGCGGGCGTCATTGAATGAAACCCAGTTTGAGGGAAGTTTGCCTTGCACGCCTTCAAAAAAACATTCGGTTTGTGCGAGAAAACCCGGTTTGGCTTGCTGGTCCCGCTCATCGGTTGGAAGTTCCTCGATACCGCTGAGGGAACGAATCACGGTTTTTTCCAGGGGCGAAATGATAATTTCCCGTTTGCTCAAAAATAGATGAATTCTCCATCCGCCCGGAGAATCAAAATTCGACAAGAAAGAGACATGATGTTGCCGGTTAGTTCGGTACAGCGTCATGGTGTATTGGGGCGTGGTCGTCAATGGTAAGTCACCCCATTGAACGCCGGATAACACTGTTTCACAGCCCCCCGCCAGGTGAGTGATCAGATCGACCAGATGAATACCTTGCAACATGTCCCAATGATTGCGAATGTGCCTGTCCGGGTATTGCCCGTAATCTTTTTCGCGTTCCGGCATGATGACTTGCGCCATGAAGGGCGGCTCATCGGCAATCATCTCGGTAATAGGAAGAATATTGCCGTAGAAACGACGATTTAAGCCGACAAACACCGTATCCGGCAGTACGGAACGGAGTCGATCCGCATCCATCCCTCGATTTCCTAGCGGTTTTTCAATAAACAGGGGCAAATTGTAGCATTGAATATCAGCGAGAATATCGTAATAGGCATTGGGCTGGGTAAGCAGGAATACGGCATCGGGCTGACAAATGTCGATTAGCTGACGAGGAGTGGGGGCGTAATGCGGAATCTTGTTGGCCTGGGCAAACCGTAGGCCCCCTTCCGAGCGTGTGCAAACGCCGACCACATCGCCTCCTGCCAGTCTGACAGCATCCAGATGGCTTTGAGCGATGCTTCCGGCACCAATAAATGCAACCTTTACGGTCATCTCACTTTCTCCTAAGTAAATTGGAACGCCAGTTCATTAACCGGGTTATCTTCCGTTTGCCAGCATAGGGGGCGCTTATCCAGATGAGACGCCATTGCCAGCGCAATGACCCGTAAAGCACGGTGCCCATCATAAATATCCGGTACAGGGCGCCCGCTCAGGAGGTCTTTCAGCGCGTTTGGAATCATGACATTGACAAGATCCTTCTCTACTGCGCAGGGCGGTACTATGCTGACTTCCCGGTGAGTTCGGTAAAACGGGTCTGTCCAGGTATCCTCGGGTTGCCGGTACCAATGCCAGGCCATTTCAATCTGCTCCAGAAGCTGGATTTTGCCATGTTCGTATATCAAAGTAATATTAGAGCCTGCGGATGAATCCGGGCTCATATCCAAAATAAGCTTGCCCGCCGGGTAGTGTACCAGAAGCGTTCCCGCATGATCCATAAACTGTGCGCCTCGGGGGCTGGGCACGGAATCCGGGAGCAAACTGGCGTATATTTCTGTCGGCTCAGCACCAAACAGGTAATTCGCCAGGTCAATATAGTGAATGCCATTGCACCCCAGGCCGATCGCGCCTGATGAAATCATGATCGCCTTCAGCGGGCCTGCTTTCAATTGTGCCAGTGTGGAAGGAAGATAATGTGTGCCGTAACGCTCATAAAACGGCATAAGAACTGTGGGTGGTTTCCGGCAAGCTTCCAGCAAGGCAATCATGCGGGATGATTCCGCCAAGGAAGCGGCATGGGGCTTTTCAATCACCAGATGGGGGATATTTCGTTCCAGAAATTGCTGGAACCTGGTCAGCCGATCCTGATTGGGACTTGCATCAATGGCCAGGTCGAACTGAAGGGTATGGGGAACTTCCTCAAGATGGCTGTAGTGATTGATTGTTTCATCAGTTGATAGCTTGGGATCCACAGTGGTTATGGAGAGATCCTCGGAAAAATGGTTTTGAAGGGCGTCGCGGTAGCGACATCCCATACGCCCCAGAGCAACGAGTAATACTTTCATTCGTGCTTCCCCTTTGTCATTTGATTGGCTTAGGCTTATTATTGCGCAAAGTAGACGAACGCTCAAAGTTTATGCTAATGATTCAGGAATATATTTTTGAGTGGTATTGAATAATGAGGCTGACTAGGTTGATGCGATACGAGTTATTTGCTGCTCCAAATGTTAAGCAGTCTCAAATGTAACGCTCAAATGTAACGCTTGAGTTTGATAGATGCGCTCAAATTTAACGTCAATGGGAGTTTTAGGGGATTTTTAATGATGACTCAACAAAAGAAGGAAATTGAGTTTCCATGATTGTATTTGCCGTCTATTCCGTGTCACAAATACGAATCCTTGAGGAGTTCGCCAGGAGATTACCGAAGGAACAAACATATTTATTCTTTTCCTTTAATGATACAGAGGGAGTGAATCATCAATTGCGGCAATCAGCCGGTAAACTCAATACAAGATTGGAAGTATTGCAGGAACTTGGCCTTAAGATTCAAAAGAGTACGTTAAAAAACTTGGTCCGAAAATTTGAGCCAAACCCTCAATTTCGCAAGCTGGCTGTGAATCAAACCTATCGAGAGCTTCTGTTAAAGCAGGCGGTGGCCTGTGAGCAATTGCTTGAACAAAATAATGTCGATATCGTGGTGGTTTGCGAGGATGGGCCGGGAGGTTGCGCGCCACTGATTGCCGCTGCAAAACGCCGCAATATCCTGGTGGTTGAAATGCCCTTTGGCATAGGCGAAATGCGCGATTATGAAAATTATATCGATAATAATGCGCAAAAAAATACACTCAACCTGGTTCCCGAAAACCAAACCGGCGCCGTACTGCGAGAGCTTGCACCACATTGGATCAAGCAGACTCCGTATGGGGATATTACCTTGCTTCCTGCGGAATTCATTCTGGCGCGCCTGGCTACCGGAATGGATCTTCCTGAACCCTGGGTTGTTCATGGTGGTGAGGCGGATGTTCTGCTGGTTGAATCGGAGGCCATGGAGCGCATTTACAAACGCGAGCATGTGCCTGACGGTAAAAGAATCATGACGGGTTCCTGTTATGCGGATGTGGTCTATGACGAGCTGGCGGGAAATCCGGCCTTGAAGGCCGCATATGAGACATCCTCTCTTATTGATGTTGACCGGCCGCGTATACTCATTGCGTTACCGCCAAGCTACCATAACGAATGCGCCCAGAAGCCAGAGTTTGCGACCTATCGTGAAACAATCGAAAAATTATTAGTCGGATGCAGAGAAGCGCATCCTAATGCCCAAGTAACGGTTTCACTCCACCCGGCCGTTCAGGCGGATACCCTTAAAGTCATTAACGAACTGGCTGATGAAGTGTCCGAGGAGTGGTTGCTGCGGTTGATACCAAGGCACGATGTATTTGTATCCGTGTTTTCAAGCACGATACGATGGGCTTTAATGTGCCGTAAGCCCATTATAAACTACGATATGTATCAGTTTGATCTGCCCACCTACGATACTGCGGATTGTGTATTTACCACCCCCGTCTTGCAAGTGGCCCTGACGAAATTGCAGGCGATACTGGCAAGTTCGGAAGCCTACCATGCCGCCGCGCAGCAGGTGAAGTCCTGTAGCCATGAATGGGGCATCATGGACGGGCATAATTATGATCGAATTTGGGACATCCTTCAAAAACACAAGAAAACAACAGGCAGCCAGACATGGTTTCGCTGGTTGAATTTGTTTAATATGCGAAGCTCCGCGTTAAGCCGCTCATAGGGGATAAGGGATCGTATATGAGAATCAAGCTGTTTCAACGTTTCTTTCAATCTGAGCCTGCGGCACTTCCTGGGCCTGCTCTCACGACGGTTGATGAGCGGCGTGAAAACTGGTTTAAATGGAATACCGGTGAATTTGCGGCGACCCTTCGCTATCTTCATTACGGCACTGCCACCCCCGGAATCAACGAAACCTATGCACGAGAAGTTGAGAGTTTTATCCGGGCGGACCAGGTCATGATCGGCATGATCCGACCTCCGGCAACCAAAGGGGCAGTGGGCGACAATTTTATTTTCTGGGGGGCTCGTCTTTTTCCGCTTCCCAATCAAAAAGGTGCGCCGTCTTTTCTGGCGTTGTCTTATCTTGGCTCTGCAAACCATCTTCATCGGAGTCAGAGCTTTGATGCCCTCCTGTCGCCAGAGACGCTCGAACAAGCCGTATCTTCCTCTTTAGTCCAGCTTGAAAGGCCGATGGGTCTTCTTGAACAGGTGGACGAAGCAATCCTCACGAATGCCTGCGGATGGTATACCCCGCTTTCATTCAATTCCGGCGATGTGGACGGGGATGGCAAGGATGATTTTGTCTTTGGCGGTCGGCTTATACTTTCAGCATCCGGTTATGACATTTCGGCGGCCATCGATATGCAGGCCGAGGAAACCGTTTTTTTTCAATCCGAAGACGGGCCGCGACTTGCAACGTTGCAGGGTAATACGCTCTGTGTGTATTGCTTGAGAGAGGGGAGCCTGCTTCTGGTAAGCGCATTGCAGGTTTCTCCCACGACGGTATCCGTGCCGTATCGCCTGTTTGTCCTTCCCAAGAGAGGGAAAGACACCTTGGCGCTATTGTCCGATACCGGCCTTGCCATCATCGATTTTGTAAACGGGAAGCTGGGGCAACGGGCCATGATCACCGGCCTAGCGGAGGGTCCTATTTACTTTGGCGGACGGGGTCAGTTTCTATCCGATACGGATGATATCTGGCTCTCTTATCCGGCGCATGGCTGTTCACCCGCTGAAGAGCGCGATCGCATATATTTGCTCTCCGGCGCTCGCCTGGCTATGCTAAAAGGCGATTCAACGCTGAGCGACCTCATTGCGTTCGAAATAACGGGCTCTAGTCGGTATAGTGATTATGATGGAATTGCGACTACCATGTCACCCATCGCCGGTGATATTGATGGTGATGGGCGTCCTGATTTCACATTCTCGGGGCATCGGCATATGAGCGAGGCTGGTGCGCTCTACGTGCTGCTTGGCAAGGACATCACTGAGGGTGGCAGGATAGCGCTGACCGACAATCGCATTATTAAGGTTGTCGGTCCGATGATGGCGCAGTTAGCGCCCCCGTTTCATCATTGGGACGCGACGGATCTGGATGGCGATGGCTGTGATGAGATAGTGATTAGCGCTGACAACGATGTGGCATCCGGTATCCATGCCGGGGCGGTTTATATTCTTTCCGGTCGGAAAATTACCGAGCGCTTGCATGGCAACGAGGCTTTCAGCTCGCCCTGAGGTGTCAATCCTTTATTGAATTAGATATATAGAAAGGCTGTATGTATGTTTTGGAATACAGTGAGCAAGAAGAGAGACATTGGCCGGGAATCGACAGTAACTCTTGAAACGGAAGTGTCTCATTATCACTATAAACAGCAGGTTCCTTCTAATCAGAGCTTTGTGATTTCGGAGCCTATCAATATTAATTTCATGGAGCAAATCATAGAAAAGTTTAGCAGACTGAACTTGGCAGAAAAGGAATTTGCCAGTCAGGCTCTCTTGAAGCAACTTGTCAAAAAGCCCGACTATGGCATTGCACTGGAAACCAGTTATTTTCAGTCCCATTTTCAGAACCAGGAAATTTATCTCAGCTTAAGGGCTGCAACCTGCTTTGGCCAGGGGCGTATCGAAGAGGCGACAAACAGCTTTGAGCAAATCGTAAGTCAATATCCGACCCCCTATAATTTCTGTTATTTGTCCCGCTGCTACAATGCGTCAAACCAATTGGATAAAGCGGTTGAAAGTATGGATCAAGCCTTGGCGCATTATCCGGGGGATTATTACCTGCTCCGGGGAAAGGCCTTATTTTTATATCTGCAGCACCGCACCCGGGAAGCGAACGTTATTTTGGAACAGATACGTCCCATGTTCTATGAAGACCCCGAGCAGCAGCCGGTTATTGAAGCTGCAAGGCGCCTGGAAAGAGAATTAAAGGATGCTGAGAACCGTGAACAGATTTTCCGCTTTTCGGAGGCGGATATTTATGATGACTCCTATACACGTTCGACCTGGTGGTCCTATTGGATTGAATATAATTACTATTCCCCGCATCAATTCGCCGGAACCTGGGTCAGCCAGGCCATACAGGATCGCTTGAGAGACTTATTATTACAGGATCAGGCTATTTCAAACGTGGTTGATTTTGGCGTTCTTTGCGCAGAGCCCAACTACCGCGTGGCGAAACAGTTTCCACAAGTCCGATTTGTCGGGCTGGATAGGCAGCCGCTGGTCAAAGAGCTCAATGATCAAGCATATGGCCACATGCCTAACATGGCCTTTTATGCGGGTGATGTGGGAGAAGTCCTGCCCCAGATCGTTTCACCGGAGGAAAGATCCGTCTTTTTTCATTGTAGAACCAGTTGCTTTTTATACCCCGCCCATTTGCAACAAATTTACCAACAATGCGCGGAACTGAACGTTCGTTATATCGCTATTTATGAAACGACGGCTTTAAGCCGTTTAACATATACCTATTATGATTTTGAGGATATGCCAATGGATACGGTTCCGAACAAAAGTTTACTGTATATCCATAATTATGGCCGTATTTTAGCTGCCGCCGGATACAAAATTGTGAAGGAAGAGCGGTTATCGCCTCATACGTTAGTCAGTGAGTCCAAGGAAAGTGGCGGCGCAGCTTCTTTTATTCTTGCGGAAAAGCAGTAGTTAAATAGTCTGGGGATTATTTGTTTTTGACTTTAAGGTCAGGCAACCGTAATGCCCGAAAACTGGCTGCCGTCTTGGTTGTTCCTTATTTGATAGTGTGCGTTTTGCGCACCTGGAAGTAGCCACATGGTATGGGTTACTGCTGAGCCTAGCAGGCAAGCTGAAAATCTCAAAATTTCAATGGCAAATTCAGATAACATTTCTATGGACAATGCTTTTGGAGGCGTGCAAAATATATTCAATCGTACGTTTACGAGTTGAGGTTTATCTGTTATTTTATTGAAGACAATTGAATTTGACGTCTATTTGGTTGACCACAACTTTAGATTCTACATTTTGGATATCCCAGGAGAGTAATGAAGTGTTATGAGTATACTGTTAGTTGGTTGTGGTTACTGGGGGCAAAACTGGGCAGCGACACTGGCTTCGATGGGTGAGCTGGGAGCTGTTTGTGAACCTTCTTATCAGAATACCCTAAGGTTTAAAGAAAAATTTGGGAATATTAATACTTACGAAAATTTAGAAGATGCTTTAGCCCAACAAGGCATTGAGGCTGCCGTAATTGCGACGCCAGCGACATCGCATTTTCAGTTGGCTTGTTTATGCCTGGAACAAGGTAAATCGGTTCTGGTTGAAAAGCCATTGACGTTGCATCCGGATGAGGCAGAACAATTAGTGGCCCTCGCTGAAGAGAGGGGCCTAACGCTGGCAGTTGGTCACCTGCTTACGTATCACCCCGCCCTTTTAGAACTGAAAACCTTAATCCAAAAAGGTGTGCTAGGCGAGATCTTGGGGGTTGAGTGTGTGCGTATCAATATGGGTAAGGTTCGTACTGAAGAAAATGTATGGTGGAGCCTCGCTCCTCATGATCTCTCTATTGTGGATATGCTGTTGGATGAGCCATTTTATCCTGTTTCTGCCTGCAAGCGGAATTTATTGCGCCGACCGACCATTGAAGACGAGGTGTATGCCCATTTTGTCAGCCGCTCAGGCATTTCTATCAGTATTCAGGTTAGCTGGCTGTCCCCCATAAAACGCCATGAAACCATTATTATCGGTTCCGAAAAAATTGCTATTTTTGAAGACACTTTACCGGATGGCCAGGAACTTAAACTGGTAGATTATCAATTTGAGCAAGACAGCCAGCGTTTTGGCAGTATCCAAAAAGGGGACGTGGAACTGGTAGCGTATGCGCCGGTCAGAAACCTGTTGCATCGGCAAGCGGAGGCATTTTTGGCCGCAGTACGTGGCGACGCTTCCGGTTTGATTAATGATGGTGAAAGTGGTCGGCGTATTATCCAACTGTTAGCAGATGTGCAGGAACTATTGCGAATGCAGGACACTCGATTGCCCGTATTAGTCTGAATGTATCCGTATTTATAAGAAGAAAGACCCCAAGCGTGCAGCCTCAATCGACCACCCCATGTTTTTTTGTCCATGAATCTTCCTTTATTGATGCCCCTTCTGAGATTGGCAAAGGAACGCAAATCTGGCATTTTTCACATATCCTGAAACACACAAAAATTGGTGAAAATTGCCGTATTGGCCAGAATGTAATGATTGGTCCCAATGTCACGATTGGAAATAATGTAAAGCTGCAAAATAATGTCTCCGTTTATAGTGGCGTTACCCTGGAAGACGATGTGTTCTGTGGGCCCAGCATGGTTTTTACGAATGTCAGGAATCCACGATCCGCCATTCCGCGCAATACGGAAAAGGACTTTAAAAAAACTCTGGTGAAACAGGGGGCTTCTATTGGCGCCAACGCCACCATTGTCTGCGGTGTCACCATTGGAGAATATGCATTTATCGGCGCCGGTTCCGTTGTTACCAAGGATATTCCCGCTTATGCCCTGGTTTACGGTAATCCTGCTAAACAGCACGGTTGGGCCTGTTATTGCGGCAATTCCTTGAAAGTAACCGAAGCGCAGAAATTGATTTGTCAAGATTGTGGGCGTGGCTACGCGCTGGACGATGTCGCCCTATGCCCCGTTATTAAATCTTGATGTTCATAACTTGCGGCCCTTAATTCAACCGACAGGAAAGGAGGCATTCAGTGGCTATCGGGTTCATTGGTCTTGGCATCATGGGGCAACCGATGGCGCTCAATTTGGCGAATGCCGGTACGCCCTTGCTGGTATGGAATCGTTCGGCTGAAAAATGCGAAGCGTTACGAGCCGCGGGGGCCCAAGTGGCCGAGGTTTCCGATGATGTGTTCCGACAAGCTCATACCATTATCCTGATGCTTGCCAATGAGGCGGCGCTTGATTTTGTTTTGGGTCGTGGGGCGCCAAACTTCACGATGAAGGTAGCGGAGCGTACGATTATTCAAATGGGAACCACATCGCCAGAATATTCCCGAGGGCTCGAAACGGATATTCTTCTGGCGGGAGGTCGTTATATCGAAGCGCCGGTTTCGGGCTCGCGAAAACCCGCAGAGACCGGACAGCTAGTGGCTATGCTGGCGGGTGACGCTGCGCAAACGGAGTCAATCCGTCCCCTGCTTCAGCCCATGTGCCGTGAAATATTTTTATGTGGCACGGTGCCCAATGCGCTGCTTATGAAACTTTCCGTTAACCTGTTTTTAATTACGATGGTCACCGGTCTGGCGGAAGCCTTTCATTTTGCGGACCAGCATGGCCTGGACTTGCAGCAGTTGCAGGCCATCCTCGATGCCGGTCCGATGGCGAGCAGCGTATCGCGTGTAAAAACGCCGAAACTGGCGTCCCGTGAGTTTGAGGTTCAAGCCTCCATATCCGATGTTCTGATGAATAATCGACTGATCTTTGAAGCAGCCCGGAAAAAACATCTGGCTTCTCCCTTGCTGGATGCCTGTTATGCCCTGTACAGCGAGACAGAGAAATTGGGACATGGCCAGTTGGATATGGCTGCCGTTGTTCATGCCATCGAACGCCGAACCGACTCTATGATGAACAATATGCCGTTACTACCGTAGCTATTCATGTGGTCAGTGTGAATTAAAACGTGGAGTGTCTTAATGCGACTGGATGTATGCTAACGCAAGACGAGTGAGGTTAGCGTGTTGCCAAAATGAATTGCAGCCTCTAATCAAGTCCCAACAAGGAGTTGAAGGAGATAGCGCGGAGCAGGATACTGGCGATATCCTTGATGGTTGAAGGCCAGGGCTGGCTATCCTTGTTGGCCAGCGATGCTCGCAACTTGTCGCGAGTATCATGGACTTTTTCTTTGGCTTCTGTGGCCTGGCGGCTCATGAAGCTCTTGGTATTGCCCCACATGTTGCCGCTTCCGACTGCTTTGTAGCTTTCTTTCATGGAAGCGGGCAATTGTCTGAAACTTTCCCGCGCTGCTTGAGCGGCAGACATTTTTTCAATCTCCTCGGGAGATAACTTGATGCCCCCGTGCGATGCTTCTTTTAGAGCGGTTTTGGTGCCAAGCACCAACAAGCCGGTATTGGCTATTCCGGCCCCCAAGTCGTAAATCGCCTTCTTTTTCTCGGATTCGGTTTCCGCACTACTTAGCTTATAAGCACCCTTGCCGGTTTGATAAAGCGCCGTTGCCAGGCCGATGGCCATTAGCGGAATGGCTGCGGCACCGCCGGTTGCGCCTATCAATACGGCATGTCCGATAAACAGGCCCGCTGCAATTAAAAACTTCTTCGGGCTTTTGAACGGATCGGTTAAAGGCGAAATCAAACCGTTGCAGAATGATTTGATTTTCTGTGCGGTGGTTAAGGGCTTATCCTGCTTCTCGGATTCGGAATGTGATTGCGGTGCGCTAGATTCCGAAGTCTGTTGGCCCTGGTATTCAAATGTATCATTGGGTGCTGGTGGCAGCACAAAGGGAGAGAAAGTATTCGCATACAAGCCCGGATACGGTTGTTGTAATCCAGGGAAAAATGCATAATCCGACGGCCCTGTTGCCATGCCCACAACCCCTACATGCTGTCACTGCCTTGAAACTGCCTTTAAAAAACTAAAGCCCTAATTGTATAAAAACGATCTTTTACGGTTTTGTGCTATTCCTTGCCGATGCTTGTGCCATCGTGTTCAGGAAGCCCTGTTCGGCTTACGAAAGCGCGGTTAGGAGAGATCTGCTTTTACATGCGGATTATAAATGGGAGTCGGCTGATTCGGAGTATTATCCAGGGTTTGTTTTCGGGTAATTTTTCTGGTTAGTGCAGAAAACCCCTGGTATACCGGTTTTTCAAAGAATCGTTCCGTGGTAAATGCAGCGAGCAACAGAATTCCCCAATAGGTTAGAATGCGCTCGGTCGATGGAATCGGGATATTCGGCTTCAAGGCGATTGGATATAAGTAGTATTGTAAAAGTGGAATATGGAGCAGATATAAGCTAAAACTGACCGTTCCCAGCCGATAAAAAAGCGGCAGGCTTAGCATGCGAGAAAGGGCTCCCCGTTCCAGGGCAAACACCTGAATTAAAACGAAGAACGGAATGAGGGTAATCCCGGCAAACCCGACGTAAAAGCCTAATTCCTGCCCCAGAAACGGAACGTTGTTGAAACCGGCGGATAATGGCTGAGCCATTGCCATTGCGCCTATAGCAATCAGTAGTGCCAGGCATTCAAGCAAAGTGCCTAAAGCATGATTACGCGTATATTTGGAAGAAAGAGGGGTAAAAACTAACCCACCTGTCATTCCCACTACAAATTCCAAAAGTCGGCAAAGGGGCGAAATATACAAAAGCCCTTGTCCGCTAATCTGGTGAGGGTTAAACAATTCCAGGCTAGAGGCCAAGCCCAGGCAGGCCAGAACCGAAAGCAGACAGAGCGCTAGTTTATACGGCCAGTTTTTGTTGAAATTCTGGATTAGCCAGGGAAAAAGCAGATACATGGCCAGTTGGGTCGATAAATACCAGGAGGGGGTATTATAGGCAAAGAAATAATCTTGAACCGGCACCCAGGCGTGAATCAGCAGGATATTTGCGATCAGGATTTCCCAGGGGTGGCTGAGCGCCATATGTTGCTCTACGTTTCCAGGCAGCAACAGGAAAATTAGGATGACCATCAACACGTGGGAGGGCCAGATTCTGCCGATACGTTTTAATATGAATGACAACGGATGAACAGGGAGTGACGAAGTGCCGTTATATGTCAATGTAAAGCCTGACAGCATAAAGAAAAAAGAGACAATCGGCGCAAAGTCATCAAAAGGGCCGAAGATGTTTGCAGGCCAGAACGTATAACGAAAATGCGCGAGTACAACCAAAAATGCCGCGAAAAACCGTAAACTGCAAAGCGCCCTGAGAGAATTAGATTTTGACACCGGAAAATACCACTCGCGTTTCAAATTTTGTTTTATATGTAAGCTGCTGGTATACAGGCAGGCAATTTAACATAACCATGGGAAATCCATCAAGTCTTGTAAAGCATGCTGACAGCCACAATGCGGATTTATTGGAAAATCCCAGAGCCAGCATAGGTTCTGGGATTTTAAATTGGTCTACGGTTTCTTATTTCTGGGAACCCGGAAAATTGCCCACAATTTCATCAAGCGGTAGGTATTTTTTCTTTGAATCTAAAACGTCGTCATCTAAACGAAAGAAGGAAACGCCATTGATTTGCGCCTGAGACGCTCTTCCTTTGCCTTCTTCGCTTGTTACCTCTCCCACTGTTTTGGGAACCCTGCTGTTAACGCCACCGCGACGGCCACCACCGCCGCCGCGACGAGGGACCAGGGCGCTTTGACGCGCATCTTCCGGCCGTTGCTTAATTTGGGGATCCGAGTTGCTGCCACGAAGAGGTTTGCTTCTGTCAATAAAACCAATCAGCTCTTCCTGAATTTCCTCTGGATGGGGGTTGGTGCCATTGACGAATGTATCCATAAACACCTCTTTTGTCAGAGGGCTTTGGAATCTGAATAAGTTTCCCTCTTCATCGGCACGAGCAACAATGATATTGTCATCGCCTTTCGAAACACCGCCCAGTTCATTCACATGGCCTCTTTTTTTATGAAACAGAGACTCAAAAACATCGCCATTCAATTCTAATTTTGTCGGGCATTCATGAGGATGACTGTAACCTGCCTTCCCTACCACGGCCAGGGTGCCGTCTTTACTTTTACACTGTACGGTTGCATAAATACCGGTTGCCGTGATGAAAGCCGCTGTTACCGCTGTTCCAATTCCAAGAGCTTTCGTTCCGCTCATTCGCATGTGAAAAAATCCTTTTAAAAGTATGAGAGGGATATCGGTGATGATGCTATAAGTGTAATATTTAAAGGGTTAGATGCAACAGCGTACTCGTCATTGTAAAGTCCTGCATATCCATATGGTATGTCTAAGCAGTCAATTATATCTAAATTGTTAATGCGGATTATTTGGGCAGAGGGCTCTCTTTGTCGGTCGAAATCTTGACCGGTAAATCCCGCTTTAAGGCTGTTTTCATAACCTCGGTCAGCGCTGCTTTTTCCGGTTGGTTAGCCGTTATTTTACACTGGGAGAGCAGTGCCTCTGCCAGCTCATCGGACAGGGTTTGCAGTTTTTTGTCTGTCTCGGCCTGGCTACTGGCCTGTAAAGAAGGCACCAGGAAGCCGTGGCTCTTGTGTCTGTACTGGGCGGTATCCGATTGCGGTAATTTGCTTGGGCTAAAGCCCGGCAGGTTCATGGCGCTGCTGGCCCAGGCGTATAGAACGGACGGCTGCACTTCCGGTTTGGGCAAAGAGCGGGTAAAAGGTAAAGGAGCCTTCGGAGTGCTGATGTTCGGTTGCCCCAAGAGCTGTGTCAGTAGGACTTTTGTTTCGTTAAATGTCTGAATTTTTTGACCGACCTCATCAATCTGCTGTTTCAGCTTCTTTTCCGCCGCACTTTCCTGGGCGTTGGGGCTGATCATCTCTATTAATCGGGTTTTATTAAGCTGCTCCTTTAATTCAGCCTGATGAATCACATCGTCGGAGAGCTTGTCCGCTTTTTCCAGGCCAGCCAGTTTTTGAAGCGCTTGCCGGTTAGCTTCGGGGCTGATTTCCAGCAGGCTTTTCATCCGGGTGCGGACTTCCGGTTGAAGCAACGCGTTTTCCCAAATTGACAGGGCGGGGTGTGATTTTGGGGCTTTATAAGCGGCCAGCATCAGGTGCAGCAGCGCCTCATGATTCTGCTCTGTCAAATTAATCTGGCGACCATGATCGATCCAGGCGGCCGGTTGCCCGATCCGGATATTGCCGTTGTGAAGATCCAGGGGCTTGGCGCTGGCCAACAGTAAAAAGCGGGCCAGTTCCGGGGCCAGTTTGTTCTTAAATGCGGTCTGCTCTACAGGGGAAACATCGGCCAAGTCCTTTTCGCCGACGTATGGCATAATAAAGCCGGACTTGGAGGCGGTCAGCACCTCCGGGATTTGAAAGGCTTTTGGCTGTAATTTGTCGGCCCACTGCTTCATGTGCCGGATATTGGCCGCTTCCTGCTCGGGATGGATTTCAGCCTTCAGCAGATCGACCGTATTCTGCGCATTCTGCACGGCCTGATGCTTGGCTTGAGGGCTGGTTCCCTTAACCAGCAGGATTCTGTAATAGCTGTAGGGCAGGTACTCATTCAGGAATGCCTCATTCAAATTGGGGCGAATCACTTTCATTACCAGTTTTGTGCCATGTTGGGTCGTGGCCCGGTACACCTGCCCCATCGAGCCGGTGCCAATCGGCTCTTTCTCAATATTTGTAATGGGATCCTTCGTGTGACTCTTGTTATAGTCAGCTTTCAGGCTATTGAGTTGTTTTTCAAACTGGGCATAGGGCAATGCAGGCACTTGGTTGAGCAAAGGAGCGTAGGCTTCCAGGCGCCGGATTTGCTTATTGAACAGTCGCGCAGGAAATTGCAGGAAGAATTTCAGCAGGCCGGTCTGTTTCTTGGCTTCCGTCTCCATCATGTTCATGGAGTCCCGGATTAGCGGAAGCAGGCTGACTGCCTGTTGCTTGGCCTTAATGGCCATTGGTCCTTGATAGACTACGTCCATGAGTCTGGCATGCGCGGGGTTCACCAGGCGACTCCACCAGTAACCGGGAGTCCGGTGGTATCGGGTCAGTTCTTTCTGGGCCGCCGTGGGCAAGTATCGGCTTTCCTCCGCAAGTTCCCGATACAGTTTACGGCCTGATCGGGCCAATTTTAAGCCCTGCCATATTTTGGCGAAGAAACCCGGAGGGTTCGGGCCGGACAGCCGCTTTTCGAAAGCCAGCGCCTCATCCATCAGCATCGGAAGACTGATGGGAGGATCTTTCACCTGTTTTGTCCAGGAAGGAAGCGCGGCGGTTGTCGTATTGCTGTCGGAAGCTCCAAAACGCAGAGACGGTCTTGCGGGAGGGCGGAGCGTACTTGAGGACGCTATGAGGACTTGCTCGGCACGTGGTTTGGGCGGGCTTTTGAGTTCGGAAATCATGAAGGCGCTTCCTCTCGACAACAATCTTTCCTTATAAAAAGCGAACCCTGGTCCAAAAGTGCGTGTTATTTTGCAAGAGCTGTTCCCATCGGTTGTATTGTTGATGCACCTGCCAGCTGAAATACCCCCGGGAAATTGGCGCTTGGCTATATTACCTGCACGAAAACACTGGGTCTGATTGTGGATATAACCGGCGTCTCTTTACGTGGTGCTTGTTTAGATCTAAGCTCCAGATGGTGTCATATCGCGTATCAACGCTCTTAACTGCTCTTTCTGTTGACGGGAAAATTTTGTCTGCGCTAAATTCCAAGTCGCATAATCTGCGGCAGATGTACCTTTATTGTCTTTTTTGCTGAAATCCAGTGTGCCGGGATGTTCTTTTTCATGATCTACAAACGTTTGCAGCGTTCGAATGTAATTTCCGTTTGCGGTGGGCTCCGGCCACATCATCGCTGTATACCCGGCCTGATCCTGCAAATTGGGTTCTATGTCATCCTGAACCAGGAAAAGTCGCACCATGTCCGGGTTGCTGACTGAAGCGGCAACCATAATGGGTGTTACGCCCTTGTCATCTGCCTGGTTTAAGAAGGAGGGCCACCTATTGAGGGTGGATTGAACCGTTTCGAGTCTGCCGGTCTCTACCGCACTGATATACGCGCGATAACTTTTTTGAGTCTGAAGAGGAAGTTCGCTAAGCGGTTTACGCGCAGGCTTGGAGGCTTTGGCACGATGATCCGAATTTTCTGAGCCTTTCTTCAGCCTGCGACGTGGTGGCGCCCCATCGGAATCGGAGGGGGATGACAGGTCCAATGGCGCGGCTGTTAATTTGGTTTGCTGATTCGGCT